>JAJDHY010000049.1 GCA_030266385.1 Desulfovibrio sp. OttesenSCG-928-I05 | reverse complement strand
CGGGAGCGGATACGTATCCTGAATACCGCTGGAAAGATCGCGTTCGCAGGCCACGGCGATGATGAACCGGGGTTTTGTCTGTTTGACGATACGCCGGGCCAGGGTACCGCCGGTAGCCACGGCGAGATGCACACCGTAGCGATCGCGCAGATCAAGCAACCCGCCCATGGGACATTGACCGCAACGGCGGCAGAGATCCGGATCGTGACTGAGCCGTAGCCCGCAGGAGGCGCGTTGCAGACAATGGGGCAGGAGGATGAGAATACGGTCCGGCGGGACGGGCGACGCGGCACTGCGTACCATATCGTTGTTCATGACGATGAAAGAATGCCGCACGGTTTCCGGGGAAAACCCGAACAGCCTGCCGACAAGTTCGATGAAAGGGAGAAAGAAACGGATGGAGGCGGTACGGAAGAGGGAGGAACCGGGAAAGGGACGCCCGGTACGGGCGTGAACCGCAAAGGCGATGGCGGCAAACAGTATGAACGCGGCGAGAGCGGCCACGATGATTCCGGTAACGAGCGGCAGTGCCGGATGTATGCTTTCGAACCCGATTGCCGGGACGAGCCAGGCCAGAAAAAGAACGATGCAGACCAGAGCCGACGCGGCAAGGGAAAGACGCACGAAAAGGCGTTTTCCGCCTGTATCCGGGCGGGACGCTTCACCGGAGTCATGGGGGTTTCCGGGCCGCAGTTCTTCCATTGGCGTTCCCCTGTCGTGGTTCGTTGATGTGTCCGGCGGTTTTATTCCGGCAGACAGAAGCGGGCGTTTTCGTGCCCTCTGAGGTACCCGTTGGCGAAGGCGGCGGCATCCATGGCGGCCTTGCCTGCGGGTTTCAGCGTTGTAATACCGTATACGCCCGAAGCGCAACGGACCGCAGTGCTCCCGTCCGTAAGACCCAGAATTGTGCCTGTGGGCGTATCCGGGCGGGTGTCGGCCGCAGGGGCGTTCAGGGGCGATCCCGCGACAAACGCTACGCGCAACGGTTTTTCGCCGTCCCGGACAAGGTTTGCGAACGCTCCGGGCCAGGGGGAAACGCCGCGTACTATGGCATCGATGCGGGACGCATCCTGAGAAAAATCAATGGCGCCGTCGTTCTTGCCCAGTTTCGCGGCGTAGCTGGCCTCCGCTTCGTTCTGGGGGCTGCTTTGCAGACGGCCTTCTTCAAGCCCTTCCAGCGCCCGGATCAGCAGTTCGCCTCCCAGTTCCGCCAGTTTGTCGTGCATGATCCCGGCGGTATCGGAAGCGGCGATGGGCAGTGTTTCCTGCAGGACGACAGGTCCGGTATCCAGCCCGGCGTCCATGGCCATGATGGAAACGCCGGTTTCGGCATCCCCGTTCATGACGGCCCGCTGGATGGGCGCGGCCCCGCGATATTTCGGCAGCAGCGAGGTATGCACGTTAAGGGCCATGCGCGAAGGAATATCCAGCACTTTCTGCGGCAGGATCAACCCGTAGGCCGCGACAAGCAGATAATCGGGTGCAAGGCTTTCCAGCAGCATCACGTCGATATCGCTTTTGAAATGCAGCGGCTGGAAGACGGGAATACCGTGTTCAAGGGCCAGCGTTTTCACTGGCGGCGCTTTCAGTTCCAGTCCGCGCCCGGCGGGACGGTCCGGTTGGCAGTATGCCGCGATAACTTCGCCCTCTTCCCATTCGAGAACACGGCGAAGCACGGAAGCCGCCAGATCGGGCGTGCCCATGAAGACAATCCGGAGCGGCTCAGCCATTTTTCGCCTTCAGCCGTTTCTTGACCTTGGAATCGTAAAGGCTGCGTTTGAGACGGCTCAGGTGGTCAATGAACAGGATACCATCCAGGTGGTCGCATTCGTGTTGCAGACAGACCGCAAGGATGTCTTCCGCTTCCAGTTCCACGGGTTTGCCGTCAAGATCAGTGGCTTTCAGGCGTACCCGGTCGCTGCGGATGAGCGTGTTGCGGTACTCTTCTACCGAAAGGCAGCCTTCTTCGGATTCCACATCCTCGCCAATACGTGCCACTTCGGGGTTTATCAGCACCATGGGCGCTTCGCGGGCATCCGGACCCGTAACGTCAATGACCACCATGCGTTTCAGCTCCCCCACCTGGGGCGCGGCAAGACCGATACCATCGTTCTCGTACATGGTTTCCAGCATGTTTTCCGCAAGCTCCCGGATTTCAGGCGTGACCACAAGCACAGGCTCGGCCTTCTGCTTCAAAACAGGATGCGGATACTTCAAAACTTCCAGTAGCATTGAGAGTGCCTCCGGCGGCCGGGGGGAAGGGGGAAACTTTCTTGACTCGGCGCGTCCTGCGCCTCGCCCCTTCGGGGCGTAGTCGCTACGCTCCTACGTCAAATTCCGCTTTCCTGCGGAATTTTGCAAAAAAGTTTCCCCCTTCCTCCCGGACCCCCCTTCCTCCTTCAAAGAACTCTAAAGGGGGTTGGGTTGCTGACGCCGGGGGTGTGCTTCCGGCGTTCTAGGTTTTTTATGGTATTTCTAGTAAAAAATACCAACAGAAGTGTTTGTATTTAAAATAACGTCAGAGCCTCGCCAGTCAACGACTGCTATCCCTTGTGGGAAAAGGGAGCGGCGGGGAAAGGGTGATACCCTTTCCCCGCTGGCCCCGGAGGCTTTTTCTATTTTTCTTCCGCTTTGGCTTCTTCGCGCAGCTTGATGTTCAGTTCGCGAAGTTGCTTGTTGGAAACTTCTGACGGCGCTTGCGTCATAAGGCAGGTGGCCTTCTGGGTTTTGGGGAAGGCAATGACGTCGCGGATGGAATCGGACCCGGTCAGCAGCATGACCAGACGGTCAAGACCGAACGCAATGCCGCCATGCGGGGGCGCGCCGAATTCAAGAGCCTGGATGAGGTGACCGAACTGGGATTCGTAGCTTTCCTTGCTGAACCCGAGCGCTTCAAACATGCTGCGCTGCACGCTGGCGGAATGGTTACGGATGGAACCGCCGCCGACTTCAAAACCGTTGAGCACGATATCATAAGCGCGCGCTTTCACGGAACCCGGATCGGAAACCATTTTTTCCATATGGCCCACGGCCGGGGAGGTGAAGGGGTGGTGGCAGGCCACGTAGCGTTTTTCTTCCTCGTTGTATTCGAAGAGGGGGAAATCCGTCACCCAGAGGAAATTGAACATCCCTTCGGGAATAAGTTTCAGGTAATGGCCGAGATGCACGCGCAGGTTCCCAAGGGCCGCGTTGACCATGGAAGGTTCCCCGGCCTGGAAGAACACGATATCGCCTTCCTTGAGATCCAGAGCTTTCGCCAGACCTTCGCGTTCCTGATCGGAAAGGAATTTGGCGATGGGGGATTGCCATTCATCCGGGCGCACCTTGATCCAGGCAAGGCCCTGCGCGCCGTAAATGCGGACGAAATCGGTGAAATCGTCGATTTCCTTGCGGGAAAGGGATTCACCACCGGGCACTTTCATGGCTTTCACCAACTGGGCGGTGGCGAACAGCCGGAACCCGGAACCGCGCACGATGTCGGTGACATCCTTGAGTTTCAGATCGAAACGGGTGTCGGGCTTGTCCACGCCGTATTCCGCCATGGCCTGATCATAGGTCATGCGGACAAAGGGAGCGGGCACGTCAACGCCCAGGGTATCCTTGAGCATGCGAACGACAAGACCTTCGGCCATGGTCATGACCTGGCTTTCGTCCACAAAGCTCATTTCGATATCGATCTGGGTGAACTCGGGCTGACGGTCGGCGCGCAGGTCTTCGTCACGGAAGCAGCGCACGATCTGATAGTACTTTTCAAGCCCGCCCACCATGAGGAGTTGTTTGAAAATCTGCGGCGACTGGGGCAGCGCGTAGAACTGGCCGGGGTTCACGCGGCTGGGTACAAGATAGTCACGCGCGCCTTCGGGGGTGGATTTGGTCAGAATGGGGGTTTCCACTTCAAGGAACCCGCTTTCATCCATGTAGCGGCGCACGGCCTGCGCGGCCTTGTGGCGCAGGATCATGTTATCTTTCATATGCGGGCGGCGCATATCAAGGTAGCGGTACTGAAGCCGCACGTTCTCGTTGATTTCGCTGCGGTCGTCGATAAGGAAGGGCGGGGTCTTGGAGGTGTTGAGCAGTTTCCACTCTTCCACCACGATTTCGATTTCTCCGGTGGGCATACCGGCATTGATCATGCCTTCAGGACGGGGACGCACCGTGCCCTTGATGGCCAGCACGTATTCCGAACGCAGGATATGGGCCGATTCGTGCGCTTTCGGGGCAGTTTCCGGGCTGAACACGATCTGGGTAAGGCCTTCGCGGTCGCGCAGGTCCACGAAAATGAGGCCGCCGTGATCGCGGCGGAATTGTACCCAGCCCATGAGGCAGACGGATTTGCCGTCGTCCGTGCCGCGCAGCGCTCCGCAGTTATGGGAACGCACCCAATCCCCGAGGGGCACGACGTATTGCTGGTGTTCCTGTTGCAAATCCTGTTGTTGTATTTCGCTCATGGTATTCCTCAAATATGGACCTGATTTTTTCCGCAATACACTCTGCGGTTCCCGGCACGCATGCCGGAAAAAAACTGCGGGAAGTAACAATCCCTTCCTGCGGAATCCGGGGCGGAACCCTGCGGGAAGAAGGCTCTCGCTTCTCCCCGCAGCCGCCGCTTACACAAAATCGAGTATGTTCGCCATGGGGGCGCTGACCTGATCACCGCTCTCCATGTCTTTTACCGCCACGACCTTCATGGCCATTTCGTTGCCGCCGAGCAGCAGACATTTTCTGGCTCCGATCTTGGATGCCTGACGCATCTGGCTCTTGAGGCTTTTGGCCGCAAAGGCCACTTCGCCCCGGCGTCCGGCCTCACGCAGCGTCTGGGCCAGCAGAAGCCCTTGCTGCATGGCGGATTCATCCAGAACGGCGATGTAGAAATCCGTCTGCTCTTCAAGACGCCAGTTTTCTTCCGCCGCCAGTGCCAGAGCAAGGCGTTCCATACCGGCGGCGTATCCGACGCCCGGCACATCCGGCCCGCCAAGATCCGCCACAAGCCCGTCGTACCGACCGCCGCCCGCGATGGACCCCTGCGCCCCGATGCTGTGGGAAACAGCTTCAAAGGTGGTGCGGTTGTAGTAATCAAGGCCGCGCACAAGACGCGGGTTGATTTCGTACGGCACTTTGGACGCATCCAGAATACCGCGCACAACCGCAAAGTGAGCCTGGCAGTCCGGACAGTTGTGTTCAAGGATTGTCGGCGCGTTTTCCGTCGCGGCCTTGCAGCCGGGCACCTTGCAGTCCAGCACGCGCAGCGGGTTCGTTGTCATGCGGCGCTTGCAGTCTTCGCAGAGCTGTTCGGTATCCAGCGCGGCGAGGAAAGCATGCAGCGTTTCCTTGTATTGCGGGCGGCAGACCCGGCAGCCGAGCGAATTCAGTTCCAGCGTCACGTTTTTTATGCCGAGTTCGCGCAGGAACAGCATGAGCATGAGAATGACTTCGGCATCCGCAGTCGGTTCCTGCGCGCCGAGGCATTCACAGTTGATCTGGTGGAACTGGCGCATGCGGCCCTTTTGCGGGCGCTCGTAGCGGAACATGGGGCCGTAGGAGAAAAATTTGGAAACAGGTTCCTTCGCATGGCGGGATGCGTCGATGTACGCGCGCATGACGCCGGCTGTCGCTTCCGGACGCATGGTCATGGAACGGCCCTTACGGTCGGGGAAAGTAAACATTTCCTTCTGCACGACGTCTGTTTCCGTGCCTATGCCGCGCGTGAAGAGTTCCGTGAACTCAAGCACGGGGATACGCAGTTCCTCGTAACCGTAGGAACCGTAAACCCGTCTGGCCGTATTTTCCAGAAAGGAAAAAACGTCGCTGTCAGGAGAAAAAATATCCGCGAAACCCTTGATTCTTTGTATTCCTGCCATTTTCAACCCCGGTGAATGGTATTTGTCCAACGGATTTTCATAAGCCAAGGATTCCCGCTTGTAAAGAAAACGAGTTGCCGGACGCCAACAATACCGCGATTCACAGAGAATCAGGGCTCTGCGGGGGGAGGGAATTGACGGGAATGCGGGTTAAGGGCACCAGATGCGCGATGCGCTCAAGGCAGCGTTCAACCTCCCGTTTTTGCCGGGGGCAGAACACAACCTGCACGACAGCGGCCCAGCGGTCCACCACGCTCATGTAGGCGAGGTTATCTTCCGCCTCCAGCAGAAAGCGGAAAAGCCCGACGGATTCGCGCTCCAGACGATAGTACAGGCAATCCGACCATAAGGGCGGCGGCGGAAGCGGCGGGCGTTTGCGTTGTCGTTTACGCGCCACCGGGATAGCTCCAGTCCGCATGCGCCCGATCGTTCTCCCGGCGCATAAAACGCCAGGCCACGGGGCTATCGGCGGCATCAAGACAGACTTCGAAAATGAACATGCGGTCGCTGCGTCCGACGAATTCCAGCGTCTTTTTCCAGAACTGCTCGTAGCGCAGATCGTGCACCACAAGGATGCGTTCGCAGTCCGGTTCATTGGCAGACGGCGCGCGGTATTCTTCCACCGGGAACGAGACAAAATCCGCATACATGGCGGCCAGCGGGATTTTTCCTTGCAGATCAGCCCACAGCGCGGGATCAACCCGTTTGAAATCCTGAAACACCGAAACGTCGCCGGGATGCAGCAGGGAATACGGGGCCATCACATACAGATCCCCGCCTTTTTCCGCCACGAACTTCCAGTTGACGGGCGCGAAGGGTTCCGGCGTCAGGTAAACGCGCCGGATATCCGCTTCGTTCTTTTCGGCGGCGTACTGCTTGCCCAGCACGGAAGCGGCGGCCTGCCCCACGCTGAAAGAAAGCAGCGGGTACACAAGCACCCAGACAAGCGTCGCCCGCGCCAGCGGCTGCCGCCTGTACGGAAGGGTTTTCGCGCCGCCCCGGAGCAGAACCGTGATGAAAAGCCCCAGAATGGGGAGCGTCAGCAAAAGATCCACAATGAACATGCCGGGCACGGCCACCCGGTAATCGGAAAAGGGCAGGAAAATCTGGGTTCCGAAGGTGGTCATGCAATCGAGGTAAAGATGGATGAGCAGGGCCAGAAAGGCCACCAGCCAGGTTTTGCCGAACGTCCACGATCCGGCTGTATCTTTGCGTCGCAACAGTCGGTGAAAAAGCAGGGCCAGCAGCAGCGCGGAAAAAGGCTGTACCACCAGCGCGTGCGTGATGCCCCGGTGAAAGGAAAGAAACGCTTCGGCGGAAGCGCCCGCAAGAACGTCTATATCGGGAAATTCCCCGCACAGAATCCCGAAAGGGATGAGCAGGCGCGATTTCGGCGCGTTCCGGAAAGCCAGAGGCGTCATGGCTCCGGCTACAAGGTGGGTCAATGTATCCATATATACTCTTCCTTATGGAAAAGGCTCATATACCGCTTCCCCTTTGCTTGGCAACAGCACGGCAGACATGCGCCGGGGGCGTTTCTTCGACTTGGCGCGGCGCGGGGAAACATGCTAAAGCTATTTCCGGTTTCACATGACAGCTTCCGCTCCGTACACCAAGAGCCGCAGTCCCGTACTTTCACCCACGAGGAGATTTCATGCGCAAAGCTTCCGTCGGCATCGCCCCCGAAGGCTATCCGTTTATTTTCATTCTCGCCTTCGGCACCCTTATTTTCGCCCTGATCAACTGCTGGCCCATGGCCGTTATCCTGCTGGCCGGAACATGGTTCGCGCTGCACTTTTTCCGGGATCCCGAACGGGTTGTGCCCAGCGAAAAGGGTGCTGTCGTCAGCCCCGCCGACGGCAAGGTTGTCAAGATTCAACCCATGGCGGATCCCTTGAGCGGCGAAACGCGCACCTGCGTGTGTGTGTTCATGAACGTGTTCAGCGTGCACGTGAACCGCTCCCCCGTGGATGGCATTATCGACCGCATTGTCTACTATCCCGGAAAATTCCTTAACGCCGCGCTGGATAAGGCATCCACGGATAACGAACGCTGCGCGTACGATATCAGGACCGACGACGGGAACTTTACCGTGGTGCAGATTGCCGGGCTTATCGCCCGCCGCATCGTGTGCCGCGCCGAAGAAGGCGACAAGCTGGCCAGGGGCGAGCGCTTCGGACTTATCCGTTTTGGTTCCCGCGTGGATATCTATCTGCCCGAAGGCTTTGACCCCGCCGTTTCCATTGGCCAGAAAGTAAGCGCGGGCCAGTGCATCATCGCCAGAAAAAAGGCGGCGGCGGAAGAAGAGAAAACACCGGAAACGGAACAGGTGACCGAAAAAAAGAGCGCCCCGAAAAAGAAAGCGGCAGCTAAGGCGGAAGCGTAGTTTTACGAACGTCGCCAGCCGAAAGAATGCACCATAAAAAATGCCGGAGAAATCCGGCATTTTTTATGGCGCGCAGACAGTGCGCTGTATGCCCGGATACGCGGCCAGAACCGCCAGCTTGCGCCCGCGCGGCGCGGCTTTGACGGCATATTCCAGAGAACAGGCGGTGCTTTTGTCCGGGCAGGCCGTCAAGGCGATGACCCGGACCGGACGGCGGGGGCGGGTGTATTTCGCGCCGCCCGGCAGCAGTCCGTTATGTTGCGCGAGACGCCGCTCCATATCCGTTGTCACCCCGCAATAGTACGTGCCATCCGCGCATTCCAGAATATAGACGTACCAGCACGGCGCGCCGTCATCCGGCGCGGGCTTCGGTAAAGAAAGGTCGTGTTCCGGTTTCATTGCAGAAAAACAGTCCTGTGCTCCCGCGATAGCTGCTACGGTATGAACGGGGGAAAACCGCTCAGCGCTTCAGGCTCCGGGATTTTTTCAGCATGCCGTCCAGCGCGTAATCCACCGCGTCATCCCTGAGCCGGTCGGCGTAAAACGTGATGAATTCCTGTTCAAGCCGCAGGCTGCACAGATAGCGGACCACGTCGTTCAGCTGGCTTCTCTTGCGCTGGCGGATAATGCGGGCCTGCGGGGTAAAGGTCTGGATGACCGTATGCGTATCAAAAAACGCGGTCACCATGGCCACGCCTTCGTTCCGCACCCCGTTGAGATATATCTGTTCCAGCCGTTCCAGTTCCGCGCGCTCTTCCCTATTGAGGGTATCGTAGGTCCGAAGGGAACGGCTCTGGTCTGCGGGTTCCGCCGCATGCAGCGGCGCGGCGGCGCACAGGAAAAGCAGGATAAAAAAACTGTATCGTATGACGCGCATGGCAACCTTCCTTGATTCCGGGCTGTGTTCCCGGCCCGTATATTTCAACTGTGACGGAGCACTCTACACCTGAAAGCGCTCCGACGCCACAGGCGGAGCAATGACCGAAGGGATGAGGGGGATACGGGATGTGACGCTTTACGGTAGGGCGGAACAGGTTTATGAATCTGCTGGCATTGTGAGCGACAGCAAGCGGAAAACGCAGGGATTCGCCACAGCGTGAACGGCAGCCCTGTAAAACGAAAAAAGGATTTGCCGTTACGACAAATCCTTGAAATATCTTGGTGGGCCATCAGGGACTCGAACCCCGAACCTCCTGATTAAGAGTCAGCTGCTCTACCAATTGAGCTAATGGCCCATCCGAGAATTTGTCTTTAAAGGCATAGCGCATGAAGGTCAAGAAAAAAGTATATAAAAATAATAATCCGAAAAGTAACAGGCAGCATAAACAGCCGGGGCGTACGGATATTTTCCCGACGCACATTTTTATGGCGCTTGTTCTCGGCTGCTTGCTGTTCCTTGTTCCGGGTGCCGCGAATGACGTACTGGCTGCGGCACCATCCAGTCTTGCCGGGAACGCCACGCCCGTCATATCAGGCAAGGCTATTCCCCCCGTTCATGTTGAGCATGCATGGTACGCGGCGGATATGGAGTTGCCGTCCATCACGATACCCGGCGCGCCATCCGTGGCGCCAGCTATGACACAGAGGGCCGTGCTCGCCCTGCGCGTCGTTCCGGCGGAAGGATCCTATATATATGGCGGCGCGTCCAGAAGCGCTGCGGGAAAGCCCACGGCGCTGGCTCTGGGCTATAGCGGCGATACTGCCGTAACGGAACGCCTTCTGCGCGAAACCCGCGCCCTCTTTCCGCCCCCCGCCGAAAAAAACGACCGCTGGTCCGGGTCACAGGCGCTTGTCTACGATCAGGCCATACGTATCGTCGTGCCCTTGGCGCATGAGCTGCTGCCTTCCGGGGCCGAAAAGGAAAGCGCCTTCCTGCTCGCGGAAATTTCCGGCCTTGCCTGTTCCGACAAAAATTGCACCCCGTTTTCGCTGCCGCTGCATGTGGATATCCCGGAATCCGCCGCCACGCTTCCGCCCCTTTCCCGTGAGGAATGGGCCGCAAAACTTGCGGACTACGGCCCGGAATCCCTTGTCGCGCTAAGCGTCCCCGGACGCCGTCTGGATCTTGGACAGACGGGACTGGCTTCGGATTTGGCCCCAAATCTGGCTTCGGGTATGCTGGCGGGAACCGGCGGCAGCTCTCTGCAAGGCGGACAGCGATCCCTCCAGACAGCGGAAACGCCGCGCATACCGGAACTCACCCCCGTATACTTCGTGCCGGAACTGGAAGTTTCCTCTCTGGGCAAGGCCATGCTGCTGGGATTTCTCGCGGGTATCCTGCTGAACGTCATGCCCTGCGTGCTGCCTGTTCTGGGTTTGAAGCTCAGTTCACTCATGATGGGCGCGCGCGGGGAAAGTGACACCGTGCGCCGCCGCCTTTTCGTGCGCCACCAGCTCTGGTTCAGCGCGGGTATCATGGCCTGGTTCACGGTGCTCAGTCTGGTGCTGGGTCTGGCGAATCTGGCCTGGGGGCAGCTTTTCCAGTTTCAGGGGCTGGTGCTCGGGCTGACAGTCTTTCTTTTTCTGCTGGCCCTGAACCTTTTCGGGGTGTTTTCCCTGCCCATTCTCGATCTCGGTACCAAGAGCGGCAGCAGTTCCCTGCAGGCGTTCAGCGGCGGCTTTACCGCCACCCTTCTGGCAACGCCGTGCAGCGGCCCGCTCCTTGGGGGCGTGCTCAGTTGGGCGCTGCTGCAACCGCCTCTTTTTATGCTGATCAGCCTGTGGTGCGTGGGGCTGGGCATGTCACTGCCCTATCTTCTCATGGTGCTGAAACCGGGGCTTTTGACCCGTCTTCCCAAACCCGGCCCCTGGATGCGCTATATGGAAGGCGCGTTCGGGTTCCTGCTGCTGGCCGCCGCCGCCTATCTGGCCACGCTTCTCCCTCCGGCCCAGTCGCCCAGAGTGTTCGGATCCCTGGTTATGGCCGGTCTTGCCGCCTGGCTGTGGGGGCAGGTTGCCACCCCGACCGCTCCGCGCGGAACGCGCCGTATCGCGCGTGTCATGGCGGGCCTTCTG
Source organism: Desulfovibrio sp. OttesenSCG-928-I05 (assembly GCA_030266385.1). GTDB lineage: Bacteria > Desulfobacterota > Desulfovibrionia > Desulfovibrionales > Desulfovibrionaceae > JAJDHY01. Next base: position 365 of record JAJDHY010000049.1, on the reverse strand, counting down.
ATCGCGGCATCCCTTTACTGGCCGCTGGCGGCCCGCAGTACGGGATTTGCCTGGAAACCCTACGATGAAGCCGCCTTCGCATCCCAACTCGGCAAACAGCCGATGATCGTCGAATTTACAGCGGACTGGTGCCCCACCTGCAAGGTGGTCGAAGCCACCACCCTCGCGTCCGAACGTATGGTTTCCTTACAGAAACAATATGGGTTCACAGCCGTTCGCGTGGATTTGACTCGGGATTCAGAGCAGGGGCAAAGTCTGCTCCGCAGCCTCGGCAGCGCAAGTATCCCCCTGATAGCACTGTTCCCGGCGGGTGACGCGGCACGCTCGCCGCTGGTGCTTCGGGATGTCGTCACCAAAAACCAGCT
>JAJDHY010000048.1 GCA_030266385.1 Desulfovibrio sp. OttesenSCG-928-I05 | reverse complement strand
TGTCCGGGCATGGTGCCAGTGAACGGTTGCCCGTCAGCTAATGCAGCCATTTGTTGTTATTGTTGGGGATGTGTGATGTCATAGTTGAATCCGGCGTATGTTTTTTCTGATACACAGATTCTTTCCCTCTTCTCATGTCTTACATGCCGGGTAATCGCTCTCAGGGCGTAGAAAAAGTCTAAAATTCTGGTTAAGGTGTGTCCATGGAAGACAAGCAGCTTGCCGCATTGCCATTGAGCAAAGACGTGCTCGACAGAACGCCCGGTGAAGAGGAATCTGCGGAGCATCTGCTGTCGCTCCCTCAAACCTGCCGCCTCCAGGGAAAACGGACATATCCTTACTTGGTGGAAGCGTTTGAACGGCATTTGTCCGGGAAGAGTCTCGCCGCTCTTTTTTCCGGCGTGCAGAGGGCGTGCCGTAGCCTGAGTTCGGCACAATCCTTGCTCTCTCTCTCTCTCTCTCTCTCTCTCTCTCTCTCTCTCTCTTAAGCTCTCTTAAGTTCTACATATTTACTGTTACGAAAGCAGTCTTGGCAGTCATCTGCCAGGGCTGCTTTTTGTCTTTTCCCGGGCATGACAATCAGCGGCAATCTTCTTTGCCGCAGGGAGCGTGATGCCCTGTGAGCAATTACCAGGGATCAAGCTTTTTCTGCCCTGTTCAATACGTTGGGGATGTGGTTTATGTCTGACTCTCTGCTTATTGTCGTTGTCACCTGTAATGCCGCCGAACGGCTGGATACCTGCCTTGGCCCGCTGGCGGATATGCCGGAAAACTGGACGCTGGTGATTGTCGATGACGCTTCACGTGATGGAACCATAAGCCTGGCCAGGGAAAAGGCCCCCAAAGCGCGTATTATTGAAAGCGATGTTACCCTCGGCTTTGGCCGGGCCAGCAACCTTGGCTTGCAGCTTGCCCTGACGGAGCGTGCCGCCCATATTTTACTCCTCAATCAAGATGCCTGTATTTCTATCGCCGAGATAAGCCGCCTTATCGAACTGCAAAAAAATAATCCTGAGTATGCTGTTATAAGCCCCGCACTGCTGGACACCGACGGGGCTAACACTGATGCTGGTTTCGCGGACAGCATGTTGCCCCAAAACAGTGACGGCATTATGGCGGATTCGCTTGACGGGGCCTCCGCACAGCTTTATCCGACCATGTTTGTCCCTGCGGCCGTTTGGCTGCTCAGCAGACAATGCCTGCAGACCGTGGGCGGATTCAGTCCGACCTTCTTTCACTGCGGGGAAGATACTAACTATTTGCAGCGCGTGGCCTTCCACGGCCTGAAATGCGGTATTGCCCCAGGTGTTTTTGCCCGTTTTTGCCGTCCACAGGGAGCGGAGAGCAAGGCTTCGGGAAAATCCTATACAGATGAGGTCATCCGGCTTTCCGATCCCTTTACTCCTGTACCAGGCAAGATTCGCGTGGCCTTCCGCGCTGCGCTGCAATCCACCTCGCTGTTTCTTGGCGGTCACAGGGAACACGCGGCCTTTGTGTGGCGTGAACACGGCGGCTTGTTCAGAGAAAACTGTTTGTTGGAAGCCAGGAAACGCAGTCTGGAAAAAGGGGCGTCCTTTGTTGGCGCAATCAATGATGGCAGCAAGAAGATAGTAACCAAGTATAAAATTTTTGGTATCACCTACGCTAAGGCGAGATGTACAGATTGGTATAGCCATTATTCGATATTGAAGTTTGTTACTATACTTCGTAGAAAATCAAATATTTCATTGCAACAAGCTATAGATAAGATAAAAAATTCCAGGTTACCGGTCGTTGTTTATTTTGACCAGGATCGCGGAGGGGGGACGGCATCCTATTTTTTCAATGTAAAAAATGAAAAAAAGAACGATACCGTAGTAATACGAATAGTATATGATAGGTTTATTAAAAAATACTTACTGTCTGTGTATATGGGGTGCAATAGATTTGATTGTATATTCAGCTTGTCGGATATATTCACTCTTATTAATATAATTAAGACTGTAAATATTGCGCTGAACCATCTTGGTTTGTATACAGAAGTAAAAGATGTTCTGAATAATATATCATGGTTGAAAAATAAAAATAGCGATGTAACTATTACTGTTATGCTGCATGACTATTATATGATATGCCATCGCTATACTTTACTTAATGATAAAAACGAATATTGCGGTCTGAAAAATTTCGATGAATGTAGCATATATTGCCAGACCGACAAGAAACTCTGCTCCGGTGAAGAATGGCGTGCCATGTGGCGCAAGTTTTTTACAAATACTGTTGATGAGATTGTTGCTTTCTCTCAGTCATCGCGAGATATATTTGTCGGTATTTATCCTGAGACGGAGCGTATTGTTCAGATTGTTCCTCATAAATACAATTTTCTGCGCCAGGTGAATATCAAAAAGCATGATGATCTTACTATAGGTATTATCGGCAATATATCTAACCCAGCCAAGGGCAGTGATATTTTGCGAAAAATGGAAGCCATACTGCCGGAAGGTGTACGTATGCACCTTATCGGTCAATGGAGTGACGATACGATAGATATTCCCGCCAACCTGCCGCAGACTGGTACATACGATGTATCCTCTTTGCCGGATATCGTAGAAAAATTGGGCATAGATATTATTTTTATTCCCAGTGTCTGGCCGGAAACGTTTTCGTATACGACGGTTGAAAGTATCAGTATGGGATTGCCTGTCGCTTGTTTTGCCATTGGCGCACAAATGGAACATGTTCGCAACTATGAGCATGGCCTTGTAATAAGTAAAATTGACGCAAAAACATGTATAGATGAAATGATGGTATTTCATAACAGAATTATGGCATAGGTGCGACGTGATACATTCCCTGCTTTTTGTTTTGGGTACAAGGCCGGAGGCCATTAAATTGGCACCGTTAATATTCAGGTTGCGGAATAACGCATCCAATCGTGTTTTTGTCTGCAATACTGGACAGCAGAGTGAACTTTCCGCACAGGCCTTGGGATATTTTGGGCTGAGTGCAGACTGTAATCTTGATTCCATGCGTCATGGCCAGACCCTTGAAGAAGTTCAGGGGCGCATCATGGCTGGTCTCGCTGATTTGCACCGCAATCAGGCGTTTGATGCAGTTATTGTGCAGGGCGATACAATATCGGCCTTTTGCGGCGCGTTGTCCGGTTTTTACCAGCGTGTGCCCGTTTTTCATGTGGAAGCTGGGCTGCGTTCTTACAATCTGGATGAGCCTTTTCCTGAAGAGGGACTCAGGCAGCTTATCAGCAGAATTGCATCACTGCACTTTGCTCCTACGGAAAAATCCAGGCAGCACCTGCTGCATGAAGGTATTGCGGAGGACGCGGTCTATGTTACGGGCAATACCGTTATTGATGCCCTGTACTCCTTGCCTGAGGCCGCGTTGGGCGCAGCGTACGGCAAGCTTGCGGAACTTGGCATTGAGCCGCATGACAAGATTGTGCTTTTAACCGCGCACAGACGGGAAAATCACGGGCAACGCCTGCATGATATAATTGGCGGCGTGCTGGAATTGGCCGGGCGTTGGCCGGATCATCAGTTTATCTGTCCAGTGCACCCCAATCCCAAAGTACATGACACTATTTACGCCGCTCTGGGCGGCATAAGAAATGTGACCCTGACCAAACCTTTGGATTATCCGGAGCTTGTGGCCATTTTGAAAATAGCCAAGCTGGTACTGACAGACAGCGGCGGTATTCAGGAGGAAGCTCCCTGCTTTGGCTCGCCGGTTCTGGTTCTGCGCCACGAAACAGAGCGCATGGAGGGCATAGCCGCCGGAATGGCCAAACTTGTGGGCACGGATAGAGACGTCATTGTCGCGGAGGCGAACAGTATTCTTGGCGTTGATAAAAGCGCGTCCCGCCTGGATGTCTCGCGGAATCCCTATGGTCAGGGGCAAGCCGCCAGCACCATAGAAAGTATCCTCGGAAAGTATTGGCCGGTAGACGACAGTAAGGTGGTGGAGGATGCGTGAGGCTACCCCGGGCGCGAACAGGCTTATAGCCATAACCATCGTCCGCAACGAGGCGGGGAATTTTCTGCGCCCCTGGCTGGAAAACGTCGCGCAGCTTGTGGATTTTCATATTTTTCTTGATGATGGCAGCGATGACGCTACCCCTGATATAATTGCCGGGCATCTCCAGAAATATCCAGGGCTGCTTTTTCGGCGTGACGTGTCACTTTTCAAGGATAATGAACCCAAGTTGCGCGGAGAGCTTTGGGAGTACACCCGTCGTATAGCCCGTGAAGGAGACTGGATCTTTATTGTAGATGCGGATGAATTTGTTGATGAACATTTTCTTGATGTGAAACCGCAACTGCTTGGTAACAAATTTCCACACGCGGATATTGTAAAACTGTCTATTCTGGATATGTGGACCGCTTCAGCGTACCGCTGTGACGGCAAGTGGTCACCAAAACATAGATCTGTGCGGCTGATACGCTATAACGATGTTCCTTTCGGCGAAGAGGGCACGGAATTGCATCATCCGCCGTATCCTGCATCCACAAATTTGTCTAAAAAAATCAAGATCTACATTCCTCTTTTTCATTTTGCCTATGTTCGCCGCAAGGACAGGGCGCGGCGCTACCAGTTCTATACGCGCAATGTTGCGCAGGGTACTCAGGCCTATGCCCACGCGCTTTCTATTATGGAGCCTGACATCAGACTCAAACCCTTCTTTACCCCCTGGCGTTTATTGTGGGCGCGCGTGACCGGGAAAAAGCTGCAAACAGGCATTTATCGCCAGCTAAAGTCTCTATGCGAGGCGGACGATGAATAAACAAGATTTACAGCACATGCGCGATACGCTGACATTGCGCGCTTGGCGTAAAAAGTTTTCCATACTGCTGAACCGGGGCAGGTATGCACAGCTTGCCCACGATGTTGATGCCCGTTTCCAGAATGCGGTGTATATTTTTCAGCGGTCTTTTTTTGACCGCAAAGGCCAGGAATGCATCAACGGCGGCGCGGAACGCTATTGCCTTGATTTGGCGGAAATTATCGCGGAGCAGGGCTTATGCCCTGTCCTGGTACAAATGGGGCATAAATCCGGCCTTTGGCAGAACACGCTTGGCAAACTGCATGTTGTTGGTCTGCCGGTGCGTTCCGTAGCGGAATACAATGCCGTTATCGAGCATCTGCGGAATTTTGTTTTTGTCATCTACTCCGTGCATTTTGACATGGGGAGAAAGCTGCATCCGAATATTCTTATCTCCCACGGCATTGTTTGGGATAACCCTGAAAGGGACGCGGACAGCAAAGCCATTCTCAAGAACTTTGTTGATGCCGATACCTTTGTTTCCGTAGATACCAATACTATTTCATGGCTGCGTTCCACTTTTGCCAGAAGTTTATATGAATGCAGCATGCATTATATCCCGAATTATGTTGATAGAGATATTTTTAAACCTGCTGAGCGCGCGCACGATGGCACCATCCGGATAGTCTTTCCACGGCGCTGTTCCGCCGAGCGTGGCTATTGGCTTCTTTCCGCTTGTCTGCCGGATATTCTGCGCACGTACGATACTGTCCGTCTTGACTTTGTCGGATATATCCATTCCGACGATGTTGCCGCCGATCTTGCAAAACATCTGGCGGATTTTCCCGACCGCGTCAGGCATTACCAATGCCCGCCGGAGAATATGCCGGCTGTTTACCAACGTGCGGATATTACCCTTATCCCCACGCTGTATTCGGAAGGAACGTCACTGTCCTGTCTGGAAGCACAAGCGTGCGGCAATGCTGTTATTGCCACAAATATCGGTGGCTTGCCCAATCTGATTATCGACGGGTTCAACGGCCTGTTGGTAAGCCCGAATAGCCAGGAACTGTTTTCGGCTATTTGCAAGCTTATTGATAACCCCGCTTTGGCAGAGAACATGAAAAAAGAAGCCTGCCGGGTGAGCGGCGCTTTTGATAAAAGGATTTGGACGGAGCGCTGGAGGCAGATTGTATCTGGCGTCTTGAAACAATATGAGGGAACACTGAATGAATAAGACACTTGCACATGCGATATGCCTCTTTATTCCAATTCGCTCCGTGAGAAAGAACGTCCGCCGTAAACTGTTGAACAAAGACATACAATCAACAGTAGCTATTTCAAATGGAATGAAATTTAATGTCTTGCCCATATATCCCGGGACAGGAGACTTTTGGAAAATATTCAATGACCAGTCATGGGAGCTTGAAACATTTAATTTCTATAAAAAATATGTTCGTCCGGATAAGAACGTCATTGATATCGGCGGGTGGATTGGCCCGACAATGATTATTGCCTACTCTTTTAACCCGCGGCGCATTTGTGTGGTAGAGGCTGATCCGGCAAACTATCAGATCCTGAAGCATAATTGCTACGGTAATTATATGCAGGATAAGGTAGAATTATTTAATATATGTATTTCTGATCGCACAGGCGATATTGTAGGCTTTGGAAGCATTGATAAAGGAAAAGAGGACTCCACCACGCATTGTATGAATGGCGACCGTATTCGTGTTGTAACAACGGATATTATAGATTTTCTTAAGGCGCGTGATCTGGAGAATACAAACATCATTAAAATTGATATTGAGGGCGCAGAGTCCGTAATAGCCGATGGATTGGATTATATTGCACGCTTCACCGGTATACGCATATTGTTGTCTATGCATCCGCCTTTCTGGGATAAACCCAAAGCGGAGGTAGCGGCGCGGTTATTACCGATTATACAAAAATATGATATCTTTACGGATGATGATAGGCCCATGGATCTCAAAGACGTGGAAAAAATGATGCTTGATGAAAGCCCATGCGGTTGGGATGGTAAGACCGGGATGTTCTTTTCAATAATTCTTAAGACAAAGGATGCGAATATGTTGGTTTAACCGGGAGGGCATCCGGAATAACTTTGCATAATTTTCCGGAAAGGCTTTGGGGGACGCCCGTGAACGGCTTCGCACGGCCCGCAATTAGCTCAACGGCACAGCACGAGATATTCTCTGTGTATATTATAAAAGTTCATCTTTTACGTACTCATCGTATTGTAAAAGGAACGTGGCAACATCTTCGCAATTGAATCGTGTTGTCAATATATCATGTGGTATATCCCACCATTTTGTTGCAAGAATCTTTTGTCTGATATCTTCAGGGAAGCGATACTTGATGATTTTTGCAGGAACACCCGCAACTATGGCAAATGGCGGCACCTCTTTCGTTACGACTGCTCCTGCTGCTATAACTGCCCCTATGCCGATTTTTTGAGTGTTTTTTAGAATTATAGCACCTCTTCCAATCCATACATCATGTCCTATATCGATATGTACAGATTCTGTGTTTCCAGTATATTTACAGACAGAATGTGATGTAGATAGCCCGTAAATTGGGTTTTCTTCCGGATCTATAACAACAGCTGTAGCTATGGAACAATATTTTCCTATTGTTACATTCTTTGATATATAAGCTGCTCCTGAATAGGAGTGAAGGTTCACATATTTAGGACCTGTGTTTTTCGGTTCCATACGTTGCAGCAGTTCAGCACGCAATGCGTGCCGAACGTCTTTTATGGGTATGAAAGCTACAATAATTCTGATTAATTGCTTATATACTTTTTCTTTGCACGCAGTAACCCATTGCCTGCACCGTGTGAACGTTAGGGATGCGCTCATCGTATATTAACATCCTTTAGGCAGTGCAGCCTTCTTTTTCTTCGCCCAATTGGAATTCATGATAATCCCGACATATGCTCTGGCGAAGTCGGAGGCCGTGAGTGATTGGGCCTGCGCGATGGTGTACTCTTCAGCCATATGAAACATCTTGAGAAAAGGTTCAACGGCCAGCTCTTTAATGAGTCCGCACTTTTGAAACCACGCGTTGTACCAGGTAAATTCCAGGGGGCAAATATTCATCAGATCGACATAGTTCAAACTATTGTTTTTCATAAAAACATTTTTCAATGACGATAATACTTCAGCATTCAATACCTGTGCGCCATGGCATGTTCTGAGGCGGGTATCGTCTTCCAGGCCAACGGCGGAGTATATTGATTTTACGGCTGCTTGTCGGGTATTCCACATCTCTTGGTAGTATTTTTGAACGGACAAATCTTTATCCATAAACAGGACTGTATATGGAGTCTCCTCGTCAGCCATAAAATCCCGGACAAAAAAGTCGCGAATGAACAGCGAATCCGAGTCCACGCACAGGTAATTGGGCGAGTTGCCTGTTTCCCAGAAAGCCAGTTTGCATATTTGCTGATTTATATAGCCGACGGATAAGCCATGCAGTTTTTTGTCAGAGAGGTAGCTTCCGGCATAGCTTTCATCACTTATAAGGCGCACCGTATCGCACGCGCAATCCGCAAAAAGCTGTATCTCGTGTTCCGGTACGGATAGCCACATAAGAATATTGTCAAAATTGAATCTGTGAAATGACTCCAGCATGCGCTTTACTTCATGAAAATCGCCGGACCAGCTTTTGCAAAACATGCAAAAGTTGCTGGGGCTGCTCACGGGAGACAGGCTTTGTTGCTTGATGTGCTCTAAAGCCCCACGCATATTTTGTAGTGACGTATCGTGTACTGCCCCGCGGTAAGCGGTTACGCCATGTACAAGAACACCGTAGCGTTCCTGCGTCATGGACATGGCTTTTATCATGGCGGACGCAAGTTCATTGCCTTCGTAGATAATGGCTGAATTGTCGTCGAAACCGTAATGACGAGCAAATTGCTCGTTAATAATCAGCGGTTTGTCAAACCCTATAGAGAGTTGTAAAGCCCCGGTTGTTGTCCCCTGCATGTATCGTCGTTGTTCAACATTGTCAGGGTTGAGCAAGGCAAGCATAAAATGTGTTTTTTCAACTTCTTCGTACATAGCCGCAAAATCAATACGGCCCAGATGGGCAACATGTCTGGAAAGAGTATCGGGGATAGTGAGTGTGCCGGAGCCGATGACTGTAACCTTGAAATTGTAGCCCTGCTTTATAAGCGCAGCCACTGTGTTGATGAGCAGTTTGCTGTCTTTGCATGATTCCGACATGCCGCCGACCACGGCGAAGTGTATTGTTTCTGCTGGTTGTAGCTCTGTAGCTTTTATATCGCTGCAAAAATAATGCGGGTTCAGTTGTGGTACATTTTCATATCCGCCCAGACTGAATAGCCGCCCCTGCCGGATAAGGCCGTGCTGGTGGTATATATCCACAAAGATCTGGGGGCTGTGTTCCACCATCAGGAGGCCATATTTGCCGCCAAGCCTGTTCTTGAGAAAATCCGGGAAAAAGCCGCGATAGTCTTTATCCCACAAGGCAGTGGTGCAGACAAATACAACATCGTATTTTTTGATGTCCGGGCTGCCAAGCCATTCTTGTAGTTCAAGCAAGTCACAGGGGAATATACGCAGATCAGAGGCTTTTCCCGGCTGTGCATACCGGGCGAAGGGGTTTTCAAAAAGGTTTTCATACCGCATAAAAACGTCAACATTGTACCCCAGTTCTTCAAAGTATCGACAAAATCCGGGTACAACTTCAGTGTGAAAAGTATTTGCCTCTATGACAAGAACAGAGTTGTCCCGTATCGCGTCACATGAGAATTTTTGACCATATCTCTTTGCATTGCGGAGTTTTATCTTATGGCGAATATTGTCAACTATGTTTGCTTCCCTAAAAAACGTACGAAACTTCTTTCTGTATTTCTTTATAGGGATCAAACATGATAGTATATTTACTATAGTATTATACATCATAAATTGTCATTTATTTTATAATTTTACATTGCGAATATGTAATACATTCTTGTTGTTTGCCTTAAGAATCATTAAAAATAGTTATTTTTTGCAAAACGTTTGGCTGTCATATAATGAACAGTAAAACGGTGGTTTCCTGTTTTTTGTATTTTTCAGATCACGCTTTTTAAAAGACCTACAATGCCTGTAGGGGAGTGTCCAGAATTTTCCTCCTTTCAGGAATAGTCTGGCAATACAGGGTTTACTTGTGCCTGAGGGGCGGCTCGGATTTGCCTTGAAAAAAGCGCGTTTGCCCTGCAAGGCTTTGGAAGCGGGGCTGCGCCAATGAAACGAAGCGGCTCTCCATTGCTGGAAAGCCGCTCGATGCGCGTCGTGTTGCGCGTCGCCTTGTGCGTGATCCGGGGCGGGGATTCCCGGAGAAAGGACGGGGCACTACCAGGCGCCGCCCTTCCTCCGGCCGCCGGAGGCTCGGGCCTCTCCTCAGCTCCCGGTGGAGATGGAAATGCGGCGGGGCTTCATTTCTTCCGCTTTGGGCAGGAAGAGGTCAAGCACACCGTCTTTAAGGGTCGCCTTGATTTTTTCCTTGTCCACAAGATCAGAAAGCGTAAAGACGCGCTGATATACGGGAGACGCAAATTCCGGCGCGGCGTGACGGTTCTGGCTGTCCGAAGCCGGGGCGTAGCTGCTCTCGGCCCGTATGGTCAACTCGTTTTCTTCAAGATCTATGGAAAGGGCGGATGCGGCGACGCCCGGCATATCCATGAATATATGAAACCCGTCCTTCCGCTCCAGTATGTCGGTGGCGGGGGTTACCATGGTGGCATTCGTTTCGTTTCTGCTGTTCATAATCTGTACTCCTTGATCTGGATTCGAGGCGGCGAATGCGCCATTTACCCGATGCTGATACGGCGGGGTTTGATTTCCTCGCTCTTGGGCAGGGTAACGCGGACAATGCCGTTTTCGCTTTTCGCGGTAACCGAATCCCGCTCCACAGGCACGTTGAGGCTGATGATGCGCTGGAAGGAACCCGCCGAACGTTCCTGGCGGTAATAGCGTCCTTCCGGGGCCTTGCGCTCGCCCTTGATGATCAGGCTGCGCGCGGCCAGTGTGATTTCCAGTTCTTCCGCCGGAACGCCGGGAAGACAGACGTCCACAACGTAGCTGTCAGCGGTTTCCGATACGTTGATGAGCGGATACCCGGTTTTGCGCTGGCCGAGGCCGGATGATTGCAGAAGACCGGTGAAAAACCGGTCCATATCTTTTGGAAGGTCATATAAGGTGTTGAAGTCGATAACCATGTTTTCCTCCTTGAAATAAAGCGCGGGGTCGAAAAGTAATGATTGATGGAGAAAACCCCTTATCCATCAATACATAAATTCCGCACGGCAACTGTCAAGGCGTGCCCCGTGGCGGAAAAGCGCTCCCTTTCCCGGTTTCCTTTCGCGCGGAAAGGCGCTAATGCTTCGCAGTCATTCGGGTGTTCCTATTTTTTTGATGCCGCCATACGCGCCCGACAGGGAAGTCCATGTTTCTACTTGATGCACTTCTGGCGTTCGCGCCATTATTAATGATCTTTTATCTGATTATCATGCGCCGCATGTCCGCGGATCTGGCGGGCGTGATTTCCTGGGTTTTCTGTGTGGCGCTGGCCTGTCTGTATTTTGATACCGCGCTGTCCACGGCCCTTGCCGCCTCGCTTTCCGGGGTCATCGCATCGCTTCCCATCGCCTTCGCTCTCAGCAACGGGATGCTGCTGGTCATCGTCATGGTCCATACCGGCGCCATGAGCCGTATCGCCGTCCTGATGAAAACCATCGCGCCGCAAGACAGAAGCGCGCAACTGCTTGTCCTGTGCTGCGGGGTGGGGATAACGCTTTCCACCCTGGGGGCCGGGCCGCTGGCCATATTGCCCGCTATTTTCGTGGCGCTGGGCTATCCGCCCAGCCTTGCCATTCTGCTGCCCTGCGCCGGGTATACCGGCTCCTGCATTTATGCCTTGCTGGGAACGCC
>JAJDHY010000047.1 GCA_030266385.1 Desulfovibrio sp. OttesenSCG-928-I05 | reverse complement strand
GTCCATGGAAGACCTGCCCGTATCCCATAGCTTGCCGCTGAACGTTTCCGGCATAGCCGAATTCATGCCGCAGTTTCACATGATGTTTGACGACGCCCAGATCGGGATAACCGTGGCGGCGCGGGACGGGACCATCATCTACTATAACAGGGCGCAGTCGGAAATTGACGGCGTGGCCCCCGCGCAGGTGCTGGGCAGGCGGATGTATGAAGTGTACAGCTATACGCCGGAAGAATCCCCTACCATGCAGGTGCTCCGCAGCGGTGAAGCCATTGTGGACAGCGTGCACTATTACCGTACCCGGCGCGGCAGGCTCGTCAACGCGTCCTGTGCCATCTACCCGCTGTACTCCGGGGGCGAGTTGCTGGGTGCCATGTGCTATATTCAAAGCTATTCCGCGCATGAAATGCACTTGCGCCGCATTCAGGGTGAACTGACGGCGCTTGAAAGTACTGAAGACGGTCGCCGTAAAAAGAGCGGGCGAAGCGCCCATTACACGTTTTCCTCTCTTGTGGGTGAGAGCAGGGCGTTGCAGGATAGCGTTGCTCTGGCGCGTATGGCCGCGAAGAACGCTTCTTCCGTCATGCTGATAGGGGAGACGGGCGTGGGCAAGGAAATTTTCGCCCAGTCCATTCACTATGAAGGGCCGCGAAAAAAGTATCCATACACGGCCATCAACTGTTCCGCCGTGCCGGAGACGTTGCTGGAAGGGATCCTGTTTGGAACCACACGGGGGGCGTTTACCGGCGCAACGGACAAAGCGGGGCTCTTTGAAGCATCCGACAGGGGAACGCTTTTTTTTGACGAGGCGGATTCCATGCCCATCGGCCTGCAAAGCAAGCTGCTCCGCGTCCTGCAGGAGCGCAAGGTGCGGCGGATAGGCGACGCGCGGGAACGGGATGTGGATGTGCGCATTATCAGTTCCGTAGGGAAAAATCCGTTGGCGCTGCTGAATGACGGGATGCTGCGATCCGACTTTTACTATCGCATCGGGGTGATCAAGGTAGCCATCCCGCCCTTGCGCGAAAGAATGGACGATCTGCATGGGCTGATCAGGCATTTTTTACGGAAACACAGTGCGGCCATGGCACGTTCCATGCCGCTGGTTACGCCGGAGGCTCTGGCCATGTTGTATGCCCATAACTGGCCCGGTAACGTGCGCGAACTGGAACACGCGCTGGAAGCGGCGCTGGGGCTGATGGGGGATGACGACAGCCTTGAGGCCGCGCATATTCGCCGCGCATGTCCGGATATCGCGGAAGCCGCCCCGCTGGGCAGTGCGACGGCTCCGTGGCTTGCGTACAGGGCGCAGGAAGAAAAGAAAAAAGAAGCGGAGCGCAATCGGGCGGCGGAAAATCGCCTCCCCTTTTCCCTCTCGCCGTCCGCGCGTCCGTTCCCGGAAGCCGCCGAATCCCCCGTGGGGGGGCAGGATGCTTTTGTGATGCCTGTTGCACAGAGTGGCGCACAGAGTGCCGGGCGGCAGGACGGCGGACTGGTCGGCAGGAGGGAAGAGGCGGAGAAAGAAGCCATCCGTTCCGCCCTTGCCCGCTCGGCCGGGCAGCGTTCTGTGGCGGCGCGGCTTTTGGGCGTATCGCCGCAGCTTTTGTACTATAAGCTGAAAAAGTACGGGATCAACGCAGGTGCATACCGTCCTGATTCCGGGGCGTGACAGGGGCGTCTTGCCTTGCCTTGCCCATGAGCGGGCGTATTCCGGAGCAGGCGACTTTTATTCTTGTATCCCGCGTGACGAGAGGGTAGAATTCACTGTAAGCGGTAAAATGTCCATGCCGCGTTGGGGGATTCCTTATGGAAAAGCGTGTCAGTTCCCGACCGGGCGCGGTGATGTTGCATCCGGCGATGGCGGATGCCGCGCTGCGCTTCGAAGATTTTACCGCCAACGCGGAAGCGTTTCTCCGTAAGGAGATACGGGCCGACGTGATGGTGGATATATGCGCCGTGGCGCTGGAATTCGCGGAAGATGCCGCGTACAGGAAGAGCGTTCACAAGTACCGCTTTCTGGCGAACGTGGCACTGGAACGCTACTACGATGCCATGGCCGACGCGCTGGCCATGCTGACCGAATTTGAAGACGCGCACCAGCATTATTCGATGATGTGCTCGCTCTCCCTCAAACGCTGGAACTATGCGCGGGCGCTTGATTACGTGGATAGAATCCTCGCGCTTTCTCTGGAAAACGGGCTTGATGCCCGAACGCTGGAGGAAGACAGGGACGAACTGGAGATCTTTCTTTCCCGCATCCTCTGTTTTTCGGCCCAGGAATTTTCCCTTGCCATGACGCGCGCGCTGGGTGTGGAGGGAGCCGCCGCCGTGCGGGAATATGCGGGGGTGCCGTTACAGATAACGGGCCGGGCGACGGTGCTGGTACACCCGGCCAGTCGTGTGCCCTATCTTGTTTTTCAGGCCGACGGCTATGTGGTGCGTTCCATCTACTGCCAGATGCCGGAAAGCGAGCTTCCCTTTATCCGCCACGTGGAAGAAGGGCGGAATGCGACGGTGTTCGGCTATCTGCTCAGCGCGGATAGCGACAAGATTTTGCTCCAGCCCAGCCGCCTTGTCGCGGCGCATTCGTCGCATCCGCTTTTGTGACGGGCGGATCGCCGCGCTGAAACGGCATGCCTTTTCTGCTGTCCCGCACGCCGTTTCGGTGTTTTTCTTCCTTATAACGAATCCGCAAAATCCAGTATGCGCCGCGCACGAGCTACCCAGGTGTAGTTTTGTGCGATGACGAGCCCCTGATCGCGCAAGCGCCGCGCCATATCCGGGCTGTTCGCCAGTTCTTCCGCGGCGGCGGCGATGGCTGCGGGGGAAAAGTCTTGCGCGTAGTGTTCGTGGCTGCCCTGTCCGATGAAAAAATCAACCGGCGTGCACACGACAGGAAGCCCGAGCGCCCGGTATTCCTGAAGCTTGATGGGGCTGAAATACTCGCCGTGCGGCTGTTGCGGCACAATGGCGATATGCGCGCCCGCACAGGCGTCGCGTAACCCGGTTTGCGGTACATGGCCCAGAAAACGGATGCGCGTGTCCGCGCCGGGAATGGTTGCGGCCAATTCTTCCATTTCACTCAGGATGGAAGGGATAGCCGTGCCGACAATCCGCAGCTGGAAGCGTTCGGGCAATGTAGCCATGGCCTGTATGAGTTCGGCGACGCCTTTGCCCTTATGCATGCCCCCGATATAGACGAGCTGAACCGCATCGTTCGCACCGGGCCAGGGGCAGTCCGCTTCAAAGAGGGGGAGCGGGGAAAAGAGCGCCGGGTTAAACCCGTTGGGTTCAACAATGAAAGGCCCCGTGTAGCCGAGGGTTTCTCTGGCTTCAGCCTCAAGCGAGCCGTTGGTAAGGATCAGCCCGTCGACATGTCGGAGAATTTTCTTTTCCCGCTCCATGGTGACGCGCCAGTCGTGGCGTCCCGGAGTGTTCTGGTGCATGGCGTACAGCGCTTCGTGCATCTCGTACAAAAACGGCCCTTTCTTTTTGGCGATGGGGGCCAGACTTTTTTTCAGCCGGGCGAGGAAAAGCGCGTCCTTGACGTCGCGGGCGATCATGCAATCAACGCCGCGCAGAAAACGTGCCGCGACATGGGACTGGTACGCCAGACTGTACAGGCCTTTATGGGAGGCTTTCAGCGCTTTCCATGATGTGATGTCGGCATGGCTCAGACCGTAATTGGCGAGAATGCCGGGCAGAAGGTCCGACAGGGCGGCTTCTTTTTTGTCGCCGCCTGATGTGGGCCGGATACCGGGGAAAAACGACGTGCGAACGCCCGCTTCCCCAAAGGCGGCGGCCATGTTCAGGCTTTGCAACGTATTGGCAGTGAACGCGGGCAGAATCAGTTTTTTGGCGTATAGTAGTGTGTCGGGCATGAACTATTCATTTACGCACTTTTAGCGAGTATGCAAGAAAATCCAGATTTCGGTGCGGCGTTCAGGCCAGCGGCGTCAGTTCCATGGCTCCCCAGAGCGCCATGGCATCGCCACACTGCACGAATATCCCGTCGATAGCCTCTGGTGCCTGCGATTCCCGCTCCGCTCTGGCCGCCGCTTTGCGCACGTCCGCAGGTTTTTTCAGCATGTTGCAATACGCGGTGGCCGCCGCGTCGGCCAGACAGGGATCTTTTGCGCGGGCCACGGCCAGATCGCCCTTGCCGAGGCTCAGCGAATGCCCGATGAACGCGGATGAAGCGCACAGGGATAGGGGAAAATCTTCCGGCCGCAGAACAAGGCCCAGCTGTGCCCCGGTTTCGGGGTTGCCGAGCAGGGCCGCTACCCGTTCTCGCGTGGAATAGAGCATGGTGTCACCGCCGTTTTCCACAAGACATTCCGGGCTTTCCATTGCGAGGCGTTTCGCGATGGCCCCGGCGACGGCCCCCGCGACACAGGCCATGGGGCCGACACCCATCAGACGGGCCGCGTCGGCCATGTTCCGTATGATATCCGGCGCGGATTCCGGAACGGTGACCGGCGTCAGGCTGTGCCCGAATTCCGCGTCCCCGTGTATCCAGCCGGCGATAACGCTGCGGGTTTCACGCAGGACGGAAGCGGCCAATGCCCGCAAGGCCGGGGAATCGGCGGCGCGTACTACGGTGATCCAGAGGTCTGATTCGGCTTCCATGATCCGGAAACTGATTTCATCTTCTCGCGCCGCATGGCGGCGGTAATCACGGTGCGGGCTGGTATAGACTTTCTTCATCGCGTGGTATCTGCTTTGCCGACGCCTGCGGCATGGAAAAACTGTGGCTTTTTTCCGTCAATTGCTGCATTCCCTTTCTGCCATGAGGGACAGGGAAATGCGGCGAAATCCGGGAAGGGCGGGGCCTCCGGCGTCCGCCTCGGGCTTTACATTTCCGGCCTTTTGGCTCTATGTATATTTTTTTTATTGCCATCGTAAAGGACGAACCATGACCAGACATTTTACCCGAATCCGTGATCTGGGCCAGGAAGGCGCCAGACAGGTGCTTGTCCGGGCCAAGGAAATGAAAGATACAGCGTTTCGCGGCGATATTCTTGCCGGGAAAAGCATTGTTATGATTTTTGAAAAAGCTTCCACGCGTACCCGTCTTTCTTTTGAAGTCGGTATCAATCAGCTTGGCGGCAAGAGCATTTTCATGACGCCCGCGGAAAGCCAGCTCGGCCGTTCCGAGCCGCTGCGCGATACGGCCCGCGTCATTTCCCGATACAACGACGGCATGGTCGTGCGGACCTTCGGTCAGGAAAAAATTGACGAACTTGTCAAGTACGGTTCGGTTCCCGTGATCAACGCGCTGACGGATCAGGGGCACCCCTGCCAGATCATGAGCGATATCCTCACCATGTACGAGCGCACGCCGGATTTTGAATCCCTGCGCGTCGCCTGGATAGGGGATGGCAACAACATGGCCAATTCCTGGATTGAAGCGGCCATATACTTCCCCTTTGAACTGACCGTGGCCGTGCCGGAAGGGTATGACCCGGATATGAACCTGCTTGTGTTCGCGCAAAGTTCCGGGGCGAAAGTCCGTCTTGTGCGGGATCCGGAAGAAGCCGCCAAAGGCGCTCATTACATCAATACGGATGTATGGGCTTCCATGGGGCAGGAAGCGGAACAGGCCCGCCGCGAAGTGGCGTTCAAGGGGTTCTGCGTGGATTCGGCCCTGATGGCTCTGGCCGCGCCAAATGCGAAGTTCATGCACTGCCTTCCCGCGCACCGGGGAGAAGAAGTGAGCGAAGAGGTTTTTGAAAGCGACGCTTCCATCGTCTTTGATCAGGCGGAAAACCGTCTGCACATGCAAAAGGCGATCATGGAGTGGGCTTTCTCGGAATAGTGGTTTTTACTTGTTATGCCTCCGGCGCCAAAGGCGGCACGGACCCTGTGCCGGGCCGTACTTTGGAGTGACGCATCGGGGTAGTGGTTTTCTTCAACCAGATAAGGAAGAGCAATGTCCAAAATCAACAAGGTTGTCCTGGCCTATTCGGGCGGGCTTGATACCTCCGTCATTCTCAAATGGATCAAGGAAAATTATAACTGTGACGTCGTGACCATGACCTGCGACCTCGGCCAGGAAGAAGATCTTTCCGGCGTGGACGAAAAGGCGCTGAAGACCGGCGCGGTCAAGGCGTATGTGGAAGATCTGCGCGAAGAGTTCGCGAAGGACTTCGTGTTTCCCATGATGCGTTCGGGTGCGATCTATGAAGGCCGCTACCTGCTCGGCACCTCCATTGCCAGACCCCTTATCGCCAAGCGCATGGTGGAAATCGCGCGTGCCGAAAACGCCGATGCCGTGGCACACGGCGCGACGGGCAAAGGGAACGACCAGGTGCGTTTCGAACTTTCCGTCATGTCCCTCGCTCCGGAACTGCAAGTTATCGCCCCCTGGCGTACCTGGGATTTCAAGGGCCGTCAGGATCTGAACAACTATGCTGAAAAGCACGGTATCCCACTGCCCACCGGCGCGAAGCACTACAGCATGGATCGCAACATGCTGCACCTTTCCTATGAAAGCGGCGAACTGGAAGACCCGTGGGAAGAAGCCCAGTCCGGCAGCTACACCCTGTGCAGCCAGCCCGAAAAGGCTCCTGATGAAGCGGAATACGTGACCATTGATTTTGAAAAGGGCGATCCTGTCGCGCTGAACGGCGAAAAGCTCTCCCCGGCCCAGCTTATCCTGAAGCTGAACAAGATTGCCGGAAAGCACGGCGTCGGTCGTATCGACATCGTGGAAAACCGTTTCGTCGGCATGAAGGCCCGCGGCGTATATGAAACGCCCGCCGGTACCGTGCTGCATATCGCCCACCGCGATCTCGAAGGCATCTGCCTTGACCGCGAAGTCATGCACCTGCGTGATTCCCTGATCCCGCGCTACGCCGCCTGTGTGTACAACGGCTTCTGGTACGCGCCCGAGCGTGAAGCGCTGCAAGCGCTCATCGACAAGTCTCAGGAACGTGTCACCGGCACCGTGCGGGTGAAGCTCTTCAAGGGACACGCTCTGGCTGTCGCGCGGAAGTCTCCGTATTCGCTCTTCCGGGTGGATCTTGCCACCTTTGAGGAAGATTCCGTGTACAATCAGGCTGACGCCGTCGGCTTTATCCGGCTCAACGGCTGGCGCATTCAGGGCTACGCCAAGGATCTGGTGAAAGGAAGCAAATGAGCAAGCAACAAACCTGGGGCGGCCGCTTTTCTGAAGGGCCGGCCGCCCTGGTGCGGGTCTATACGGAATCCGTCTCCTATGACCGCGCTTTGTACGCGCAGGACATAGCCGGTTCCAAGGCCCACGCCGCAATGCTGGCCGGAATTGGCATTCTGACCGAAAAAGAGGCCCTTGCGATTCGCGAGGGCCTTGATTCGATTCAGCGCGAAATCGAAAACGGCGACTTTGTCTGGCGCGAAGAGCTGGAAGACGTGCACATGAATATTGAAAGCCGTCTTACCGAGCTTATAGGCGACGCGGGCAAGAAGCTGCATACCGGACGCAGCCGGAACGATCAGGTGGCTCTTGATTTCCGCCTGTTTGTGTCCGACCGTCTGCGGGCATGGCAGGAGCTTGCCCGTGACACGGCGGCGGCTCTTCTGGAGCAGGCCGAAAAGCACAGCGCGACCCTCCTGCCGGGGTGCACGCACATGCAGCCCGCTCAGCCCGTGGCGCTTTCGCAGCATCTTCTCGCCTATGTCTGGATGCTGAAACGCGATTGTGAACGCATGGCCGATGCGGACAAGCGCGCGCGCATTTCGCCCCTTGGCGCGGCGGCGCTTGCCGGAACGACGTATCCGCTCAACCCTGCCGCCGTGGCTGCCGAACTGGGGATGAACGGCATTTTCGCCAACAGCATGGATGCTGTTTCCGACCGGGATTTCGCCGCCGAGGCGCTTTTCTGCGCATCGCTTGTCATGGCGCATCTTTCCCGGCTCTGCGAAGATATCATTATCTGGGCCAACCCGGCGTTCGGATTCGTGCGTGTTTCCGATGCCTACAGCACCGGTTCCAGCATCATGCCCCAGAAGCGCAACCCGGACGTGGCCGAGCTGATGCGCGGCAAGACCGGCCGGGTGTACGGCGCCCTGACCAGCCTCCTGACCCTGATCAAGGGGCTGCCCATGACCTACAACCGGGATTTGCAGGAAGACAAGGAACGGTTCATTGATACGGACCGCACCCTTTCTCTTTCCCTTGAAGCCATGGCCGGAATGGTCCGGGAACTGACCTTTGATGCCGGGCGCATGCAGGCGGCACTTCGCAAGGGTTTTCTGAACGCCACCGAGCTTGCCGATTATCTGGTCAGCAAGGGCGTTCCCTTCCGCGAAGCGCACCACATCACGGGCAGTGCCGTGGCGTATGCCGAGGCCCACGACAAGAATCTGGAAGATCTCACCCTTCAGGAACTGCAACAGCAAAGCCCGCTCATTGACGAGCAGGTGTACAAGGCCCTTGATCCCGCCGTGGCCGTTGCCCGCCGCAACACCCCCGGCGGCACCGGCCCCGACGCGGTGAAAGCCCAGATGGTCGCCGTCCGTGAGTGGTTGGGAATGAAATAGAATAGCCCCCTAGAGGGCTGCACAGGTTTCCCCCAAAGCCAGAGTCTCCCCCGGAGCCTCTGGCTTTTTTTCACACTTCACTATTTTCTGCTCCCCCCCCCACGATACATCTGCACCTTCTTCTGCCCTCTCTCCCCTTCACACTCCATTCTTCCCCGCACATCGCCCATTCCCCGGCTTTTCGCGTCAGCGTGCGTGCGCCGCAAGGAAGGCCGTCTGATAAAGGCCGGGATAGGACTTCCTGTCCATCCCGGCCTTTATCAGACGGCCTGACGCCGCGCCGTACGTACGATGACGCGAAAAGCCCCGCAGCTCCGCTGCGGCCTCCCCCCTCCGTCCAAAGAAGAAGGCGGCACGCCCCGCGCACCGCCTTCCCAAATAAACCGCTATACCCTCTTACTTCTCCAGAACTTCCGTGACCCAGCGGTCTACCAGACGGCTCTTGTCGGCAGCGGCCTTCACGCGGTCATAGTCAATAAGCTTGATATCAGAAAGACTCGGCAACCCCGCCCCGGCAGACACATCACTGCGAATGGGGAAGAAGTACGCACGGGCATCAACCACAGCCTGCTGGCCGTTCTTGCTGACAATCCAGTCCACAAGCGCCTTGGCCGGCTCAAGGTTCTTCGCACCCTTGATAATGGACACGGCGGCAGCTTCAAACCCAACGCCTTCTTCGGGGAAAATAACCTGCACAGGATACTTCTGGTCAAGCAGCTTCAGGAAGGCCGGGGTGAACTGAATGGCGATCTGGGTTTCCCCGATAGCCAGGTTCTGGGAAGGGGCCGTGCCGCTCTGGGTATAGGTCTGCACGTTGACGTTCATATCCTGCATGAACTTGATCGCGGCATCTTCGCCCAGAATCTGAATCAGGGTCTGCATCAGGGAATAGGAGGTGCCGGAAGACTGCGGGGAAGGCATCTGAATCATGCCCTTGTATTCGGGATTCAGAAGATCCTGCCAGCTTTTGGGGACGGGCTTGCCGGACTTTTGCAGTTCTTCGTGACGCACGCCGAAACCGAGGGGGTTCATGTAAATGGCATGCCAGTACCCATCGGCGTCTTTGAACCCGGCTTCAAGCTCGCCCGCGTTTTTGGAGGCATAGGGCTGGGTGAGGCCGTTCGTTTTGGCGATGATGTGGTTTTCGTTGGGCGCGCCGAACCACACGTCAGCCTGGGGGTTGTTCTTCTCGGCGGAAATACGGCTCATGGCCGGGCCGGAAGACAGGAATATCATGTCGAACTGTATACCCGTTTCTTTGGTGAAGGCGCTGAGAATCGCTTTACTGTTTTCTTCGTCAACACTGGTATAGATAATCAGTTTGGCGGCAAGGGCGTGAGAGGCCGTGAAGAGCGTCAGGCACGCGACTGCCAGAAGAAGGGAAAGTTTTTTCATCGTGGAATCTCCTTTGATGAACCAAAAAAAGCAGTGGGTGTAGTGTGTTGCCGCCATGCCCGCACGGCGGGCATGGTCTGTCCTTATGTACCGTGCTGTGCGCGATCAATCAAGAATTCTGTGACATGGCGGCGTATTTGCCTATGATAAAATAAACAGTGCGTATGAAAACAGGCTGTTTGAATGGCTCGTGTCAGGGTCGGGAGAAAATTGTGGCCCCAGCCCCAAAATCATGCTTGCTATTTTTATGGCTTGAGGTGAACATTTTACTTTATATATAGATGGAGAAATAGCTGCGCGGCGTAGTATGACCGGGCCAGCCGTTGTAACCGTTCTCAGAAGAAACCGCCCAGGTCGGGAAACGCGGTATCGTCCGCTTCGTTTCCGACCGGACATTACCGAGGGAGCCAGCCGATGCCGGAGGCTTATCTGAAAAAAAAGAAACGGGAATTTCGTCTCCTTTTTCGTGATCCCGTCTTCGCCGTTCTGATACTGCTTGTTTTTGCCAGTCTTCTGCTTTTCGTGGTGTACCCGCTTGTCTCCGTGCTGTTGCAGAGTTTTACCGGCGCGGACGGCAGTTTCTCCATGGAAAACTACACCCGCTTTGCGCGGTTCCGCTACCTGCGGAGCGCACTCTGGAACAGCCTGACGGCGGGAACGGCGGTCGCGGTCATATCCATCCTTGTCGGCTATGCGGCGGCGTTCACTCTGGTGCGCACATCCATTCCGGGCAAACGGTTTCTGCATATTCTGTTTATTCTGCCCATCATTTCCCCGCCCTTTACCAGTGCGCTGTCCATTCTGATGATGTTCGGGGCCAACGGGGTGGTGACGAAATGGCTGCTCGGCATCCAGAACTATAATATTTATGGATTCAAAGGGGTTGTGCTGTCGCAAATATTCACCTTTGCGCCGGTGGCCTACCTTACCCTGCGCGGGGTGCTTGAATCACTGAACCCGACCCTTGAGGACGCGGCCATGAATATCGGGGCGAGCCGTTTTCAGGCGTTCTGCAAGGTTACGCTGCCGCTCTCGCTCCCCGGTATTGCCAGCGCGTTTCTCGTGGTGCTGATTGAAGCGCTTTCTGATTTCGGCAACCCGCTGGTGCTTTCCGGCAGCCGTTTCCCCATGCTTTCAACGCAGGCGTACCTTGAAATTACCGGCTCCTTCAACTTGCCGTTGGGGGCCGCGCTTTCCGTGGTGCTGCTTATTCCGTCCATCACGGCCTTTGCCATCCAGCGCTATTATCTGCAAAAGCGCCAGTATGTGACCGTGACCGGCAAACCCACCGCATCCGCCTCCAAACTGGTGAGCAAGGGCGCGTATTACGGGCTGGCCGGTTTTGTGGCGGCGTTCGCCCTGTTTGTGCTGGTGTTTTACGGGGCCATCTTTACGGGTGCGTTTACTCAGGTCTGGGGTTATGATTTTACTTTGACTCTGGATCACTTCTTCTACGCGTTTAGTGTTGGGTCGGATACCATCCTTTCCACCCTGAAGGTCGCACTGCTCTCCACTCCCATATCCGGCCTGCTCGGTATGTTTATCGCGTTTGTAGTGGTGCGCATGCACTTTCTCGGCAAGGGCGCGCTGGAATTTACGTCCATCCTGAACTTTGCCGTGCCCGGCACCGTGCTGGGCATAGGCTATGTGCTGGCGTTTAACGATCCGCCCCTGGTGCTGGTGGGAACCCTGACCATTCTGGTGCTGAACTTCGTGTTCCGCTACGTGCCGGTGGGCATTCAATCGGGCATTGCGGTGCTCCGGCAGATCGATCCGGCCATTGAAGAGGCCGCCCAGAACCTTGGGGCGGACAAGATGACCGTGTTCCGCAAGATAACGCTTCCCATTATCGCCCCGGCCTTTTTCTCGGGCCTTGTCTT
>JAJDHY010000046.1 GCA_030266385.1 Desulfovibrio sp. OttesenSCG-928-I05 | reverse complement strand
GGGGGATGCGTCGTTGCTGTCTCCCATGGCCCTTGCCGCTCTGGAAAAAAGCCGCGCCATTTTCGGGTACGGGCGCTATATTGATCTCTTGCCGCCGGAACTGCGGGAAGGCAGACGCATTGCCTCTACCGGCATGACGCGGGAAATCGAGCGCTGTGAAGCCGCGCTGGATGCGGCGCTCGGCGGTGAAGAATGCGCGGTCGTCTGCTCCGGAGATCCCGGCATCTACGCCATGGCGGGCCTTGTTTACGACCTTGTGGAAGAGCGCGGGTTGAGCGCGGCGGATATCACCGTCTCGGTGGTTCCGGGCATCCCGGCCCTGTGCGCGGCGGCGGCGCTGCTCGGTGCGCCGCTCATGCACGATTTCGCCTCGATCAGCCTTTCCGACCTCCTCACACCGTGGGAGCGCATTGAAAAGCGCCTGTACCACGCGTTTGCCGGTGATTTTATCGTCGCGCTGTACAATCCCCGTTCAAAGGGCAGACAAGACCACCTGGCCCGCGCACTGGAACTGGCCCGTGCCGAACGTGAGGAGTCCACTCCTGTCGGCATCGTGCGCAACGCGTTCCGGGAAGGCCAGCACGTGGCCCTCTCCACGCTCGGAACCTTTGACCCGGAAGATGCGGACATGCTGTCAATCATCCTGATCGGCAACAGCGCAACGCGGATACTCCCCGCGCCGGGAGACAATCCCTTTGCCTGGGAACGTGGGGCGCGCATGTGCACGCCGAGGGGGTATATGGAAAAGTATCGTAAGGGCGCTGCGGTATAGAGCGTTGAACTTTTTCAGAGTCGCAGGCGGAATCGCGTTTCGCCGTTACGCGCTGGAGAGAGTGTCTTAACGCCCCTTTGCTCTGGAATAAAGCCGCTCTGAAAGCGAAACTGTTATAACCACCCGTCCCGCGTAACCACGCAGCCGCTCATCCGCCGTCGCGGATGGATACAGGAGGCAGCCATGATCACCGGTTTTGTCGCTCACTGGGATGCGGAAAAAGCGTTTTTTCCGCCCGCTTTTTCCACGGCTATGCGTTTTGTGCAGGAGCATATGAACGGACTTCTTGAGCCGGGCAAGTATCCGATTGACGGTGACAGCATTTTTGCATCTGTCGAACGCCTGACCACGGAACCCGCGTCCACGCGTCTTTTTGAAAACCACGCCCGGTACATTGATATCCAGATCGTCCTTTCCGGACGTGAGACGCACGGGTATTTCCCCGGTCCGCCGCCAGCGCCCCGGATGCCGCTCTGGTCACGGATGAACTGGCTTCCAGGGATATCGCCTTTTACCGGCACCCGAAAGACGCCGCTTTCCGTACGCTGCATCCCATGCAGTACATAATCTATCTGCCGGAAGAACTGCATTGCCCCTGCTGTGCCGCCAACGACACGCCGGAAGAGATTCTCAAGGTAGTGCTGAAAATCAGCAAAGATGTGGCCGGGGCATGTAGGTAGCAGTTGATGCGAAACCGTCCGAAGGCACAGTGACGAGCCTCCGGACGGCGGAACAGCTTATTTCGCGGGGTCGGGGCAATGCGCCCAGGCCCCGTTTTCGTTCATGGAAAGGAGGGGGATGAAGCGCCTGTCATACTGGGTATGCAGGGTGATTCCGTCGCGTGGGCGGGCGTTGTTATCCAGAATAAACCACGTTTCCGCATTGTTGCTGGGGCCGAGGACGGCCAGTACCGCATGGAGCTGTTTTTCGTAGGCTCCGCTGTCCTTGCGCTGGCGAATGATGACGATACGCATCTTGTCGGGCGGGACTTTCAGATGCCGGAGCGCGAAATATTTGGCGATGGCGTAATCTTCGCAGTCGCCGCCCCGCTTGGATACGAATTCTGCGGGCGTGGCCCAGTGCTCGTCCTGCCCCCAGGCTTTCGAATCCGCGGCGGGTTTCCACTGGTTGAAGTACCCGTTAACCATACGCAACATATCGTGAAATCCGCTGAACTGTGAATAATGCACCATGTTGCGCCACTGGGCGGCATCCGCATTATTGAAGCGTTCTCCCTGCGGGGTGAAACTGGGCTTTTCCTTTTCCCGGCCAACAACGCGGTCCCAATAGACGCCGTAACCCTGAATGAAGGCTGGGTTCTCACGCACATCACTCTCCGGACAGCTGAACCCGAAAAGCGCCGGGGCCGCGATACAGGCTCCGGGGAAAAGAAGCAGCAGCAAAAGGGCGGCATACAGGGGGCGTAATGGAGCTATCATTTCTTCTCCTGCGCTGCGGTCTTTTTCTGGTGTTCCTGAATCCACTGCGTTGATTGCGCTTCGGCATAGCGGATCTGGTCCGCATCCATGGTGGCGCGTAATTCGGCCACGAGCGGGGCGAGCTGTTCGGGAGGGTACCCGCCTTTGAGCGCAATGAGAAACCACTTGAGCGCCGTCGCGTTGTTCACGTTCTGGCCGAGCCCGTCCTTGAAGATCACGCCGATATTCTTGATGGATTCCAGATTGCCGAGTTCGGCGGCTTTCAGGAACATGGTCAGGGCTTTGCTGCCGTTTTCTTTTTGCCCCATCAAGCCGCGCAGATAGATGACGCCCAGATCGTTGGCCGCTATCGGGTGCCCGGCATCAGCCGCTTTGACCAGATATTCCATGGCCTTTTTTTCATCCCTGGGGGCAAGGATGCCATCCGCGTAAATGGCCGACGCCCTGTACTGCGCCTGGGCCAGCCCCGCGTCGGCTGCCTGGAGAAAACGCTCTCTGGCTTTTGCCCTGTCCGTGGGCGCACCCATGCCGATTTCGTAAAAAATGGCCGTGTTGTAAACGCCTTCCCGGGAACCGGCCTGAGCCGCTTTTTCGTACCATTCAAGCGCCATGGTGTAATCCATGGGCGTGCCGACGCCGTGTTCATAAAACCCGCCGAGTGTCAGCATTGCGGAAACGTCGCCGCTTTCCGCTTTGGTCTTGACAAGGGAGTAGGCGGCTTCGGGCGCCAGCGCCTGCTCTTCCTGCGCGGCCAGGGCGCGGGATGCATGTGTTTCGCCAAGCAGAAGCAGCAGAAGGAGGAAAGCTGTAGTAGTTTTTTTGAAAAGCATGTGTCCCTCGCAGGAGCGGTACGCACTGTCCGAAATGCGCAATGAAAACAGGAAACGAAAAAGCCGGGTATGCGCCCGGCTTTTTCGCAGCAGTGTGCCTGCGTGTGAATTCTGTCTTTTTACCGGTGCGCCAGTATACATGAACCGGGGACACAATCAATAACTGTTCACGGCGACCGGTTCACACGAAAGAAAGACCCGGCGTTTGCCGGGTCGTGTGGATACGTATGTTACCTGTTACTCCGCTGCATTGCCGCGACGTTCCCACAGTTTCATGGCACGCATTTTTTTCCGGCGTTCACGCTGGAGGGATTTACATACCAGGGGGGTTCCCTTTTTGTAACCGCAACGTTCGCGGTATTCTTCAGGGGTGAAACCGTGAGAGGCCAGATGTTTTTTAGTGAGCAGCTTGAATGATTTGCCGCATTCCACACAGGTAATGGATTTTTCCTTGATAGCCTTGCGGGGATCAAGCGTGACGCCCTCACTTTCCTCGGGCTGAATAGTGCTTTCGCTGACGGCGCGTATCCCGATAGCCAGTTTGCGTACCATGGTGGTGATTTCTTCTTCCGTCATGGTGCGGACGCTCGCCTGAGCTTTGACTATTTCCAGGGCTTCTTTCAAATAATTTTCCATAGCGTATCCTTTTCGAAGTTTTTAAAGCAATAGCGGTAAGTGACGCTACATATACATTGTATAACAGTCAACTTGTTTTTTCTCTGCTTTGCACTAAACTATACACTTAACACTGCGTTCTGAAAAGAAAAAATCAATAAAATCACAAAAAAAATTCATAACCGAGATAAAAAAGAAAAAAAATGTGAATTCCTGAACCATTTTGTTTACCCAAACGCAGTATCCTATGTGGCATACTCCGTCAAACTTGAATTACGGTGACAAATCCTTACCTTTTACATTATCTTTGTTAAAGTTTTTTACCTGAATAAAAATTGATCATAATAGTGCATATGTTATTTGAGAATTCCAGAGACTATCTTTTATTTTAAAATTCGCAGGTATAACAAAGTTGTTTTTTTGTAACGTATTTTGCTATTATTTTAGAGTAAAAAACGCATAACGCTGTTAAATTGCAACTGCGACTCTTTTCCCTGTCCTGCTTTTTTCTTGTCCGCTCATTGGAGCGCTGGTCAATAAAGGGGCGCTGCCCTTGCTTTTTGTCGAGCGGATAAAGACTCTTTTGCGTCGAATCGTATCCCGCCCGGATTTCGGGGGAGTGCTTCGGCGTATTGGAACTTTTCACAGTAGTTTTGAACCTGTCGTCTTCGTCTATGTAACTAAAGGTATACGGCCTGTTGAAAGGCCTGCGGGGTAAACGCACTGGCTTTTTCAGGTTTTACCAAGGAAAAATGCACGATACGGCGTCACGCGCGTCGTGATACGGGGAATAGCGTTCTCCAAAAGGTATTTGCTTTTGCGGTCATGACGCTATTGCGATTTGCCCCGGCAGGAAACAGGGTAGTCGTCCACAAGCTCGTCGTTTTCTGTAATGGTCAGTGAATCATACAGGTTGGAGCAGGTGCAAATATGGTTGGGGAGTATCCGTACGGTATCACCCGGTGAAAGCAACGCAAAAGCCTCCTCGTTTTCAAGAATGCCCTGTTCGTCGTACAGCCTGGAAAGATGGCCGAGGGGCACGCCGTCGCGCAGCACAATGCCGAATCCGGGCGTTGCGCAGATGCCCCCGTGCCGCAGAACGGCAGTAAGCGCTTTGGCTCCGGCGTTCAGAACGACGCGTGAAGGTGCCCGCTTGCTTGTCACTGTGGCGAGCACGGAGGCCGCGCAACTGTCAAAACTGCCGACAGCCGCCCCCAGGGACGCATCCATGAGGATGTATGCGCCGGGGCGTATCTCGGTCACGCCGGGTATGATGCCGCCCAGGAGCAGTGATGGAGTGGACCCGATACTGACTGTAGCAACGGCAATGCCGGCCAGACGGATATGGTTGGCGGCGGCAAGGGTATCGCGCTGGCTTTTTTCCGATAGTTCCCGGCATGACGCGGCGCTATCGGCCCCGTAGCAGTGCCCTTCATGGGAATAGACACCGGACAGACGAACGCCCGGTCTTTGGCTGACGGCATGGGCCAGGGAGACGGCTTCCTCCGCTGACAGGACGCCGGTGCGCATCATGCCGGTTTCAATTTCAATCAGCAGGTCCAGGGGGGCAGGGGCATCCGCGAAGGCGGCGGAAATGGCGGCGATCTGTTCTTCGCTGTCCACGCCGACGCGTATTGCGCCCCGCGCGGCCAGACCGCGCAGTCTCCTGATTTTTTCCTCGCCCGCAATACTTCCGGCAATAAAGATATCGTCGAGCCCGGCATCCTGCATTCCTTCAGCCTCACCAATGGTGGCGACGGTAATGCCCGAAGCGCCCGCAGCCATCTGCATGGCGGCAAGGGCCGGGGTGCGGTGCGCCTTGGCGTGAGGCCGCAAGTGCACACCGGCCTGATCCGCCTTTTTCTGCATGGCGGCGATATTGCGGCGCACGCGGGCGCTATCGATCAGAAGGGCGGGGGTATCAACGGATTCAATGATGTTCACGGCAGTCTCCGGATTGCGGGATCAGGGCATGGTGGTATGCGGTTGAGGGAGAATATGAAAAAAGCGTATCCGCCCCGGCTATGATGATCTGTCCGTTCATCAGGCGCGGGTAAAGGGCGTATCGCGGGTACACGTTGAAAGGGCGTCCGAACGTATTTTTTTTCATGGCTATACCCGCTGTAAAATAAAAACAGCATTATGCAAAGGTATCTGTGCATTTTTATCATGCATATTTTTCGGCACGCCGCTTTTCAGACCCGAATGCGCTCCCGGCTGGCCGGGATAGCCGGGGCTTGCCGGGAGGGGCCGAGAAGTATAGTACAGACGACTGCGGCCCCTTTTTGAACACAGGGCCGTGCATGCCCTGAACAGCTTTCCCGCGCCGTCCCATACCCGAATGCCGGTTGCCGCGCCGCGGGCATCAGATTTTATGGAGGTTTTCATGCAACGCAGCATCGCTCGTTTCGTCTCGTTTCTGGCCGTTTTTATGGTCGCCGCCTCTTTTGCCGCGCCGTTTGCCGGAGCGGCATCCGCATCCTCTCCTGTCACGCGGGGGGAGCTGAAAGACCTGCTCCGTCAGGTTATTCGCGAAAATCCTGATATCGTCATGGAAGTGCTGCGCGACAACAGTGTCGAAGTGCTTGAAATCGCCCAGCATGGTTCCCAGGCGTTGCAACTGCGTTCCTTGCGTACCCGCTGGGAAAACGACCTCAAGGCCGCGCCCAAAAAAGTTGACTACAACCGTCCGGTCAAAGGCAACGCAGACGCTCCGGTGACCATTGTCGCCTATTCCGATTACACCTGCCCTTATTGCGCCACGGCCAGCCGTGTTATCAATCAGGTGCTGAACGCCCGCCCGGATACGGCGCGTTTTATCTTCAAGAACCTGCCGCTCAAATCGAATCCGCTTGCACGACTGGCCTGTGAATACGTTACCGCCGCCTACCTGCAGGATGAAGCCAAGGGCTGGGCCCTGCATGACGCCATTTTTGAAAACCAGGGACGCTTCCTGGATGAAGGCGAAGGCTTTCTGCGGGCGACGGCCCTTTCCGTGGGGCTGAATCTGCAACGGCTCAGCGCCGACATAAAAGGCAAAGCGGTTAAAACCATCATTGATGAAGATATGATGGAAGCGAAAGAGGTCAAGGCCACCGGCACGCCCTATCACCTTGTGAATAATCTCAGCGTCTCCGGGGCCGTGCCCTTACCGTATTTTCTGGAAGCCGTGGATATCGCAAAAAAAGAGACGGACGGTAAATAAAAGAGACAGTACCCCGTCACTATATGCCCGTGCGTGGTGCATTCCGCGCACGGGTTTTTTTGTGGCGTACATGGCGGGAGAGAGAGGGGCGGCGCGCCGCATTCTTTTCATTGTAAAGCAGGCCCGGCTCTGGCATGCATGATCAATGGCGCAACGCAAATACATGAAACGGCAAATGCTGCTCAGCGTGGGGGTAGCCCTGGGGCTGGGTTTTCTCCTGTACGTGCTGCTGGATCCCGATTCCTTTGTGCGGCAAATGCTGGATCCCGAAAATCCGGCAAAGGAAAACGGTGGTCTGCTCTCCTTTGTGCGGAATTACGGCTACTGGATTTTCATTGTCTATATTGCCCTTACCGCGTTCCTCCTGTTTCTTGAAAATCGCAACCCGGACAGGACGCTGACCTGGCTGCTGGTGCTCGGCCTGTTTCCGGTCGCGGGCCTGCTGTTTTACTGGTTTGTGGGCCCCAATTTCCGCTATCTGGCGGACAAACGCCGTTTTCGCTTGCCCAAACCCCCGCTGGGCGCGCTCATCCCGCCGGAGCAACTGAAAAATTCCCTTGTGGCCGATACGGCGGCTCTTTTGTACAGAAGCGGCGGCGCGAAACTACAACCCAAAGGCGGCGCGCGGCTGCTCATTGACGGCACGCAAACATATGCCGCCATGATCGGGGCCATGGAAGCGGCGCGGCACAGTATCCTGCTCGAAAGCTACATCCTTGCCGACGACGGCGTGGGCGAGACGTTCAAGGAACTGCTCATGCGCAAAGCCAGAGACGGCGTGAAGGTCTGCGTGATCTACGACGCCGTGGGCAGCTGGCGTATCGGCAAACGCTACGTGCGGGATATCCGGGAGGCGGGCGGTCATATTTTTGCTTTTCTGCCCGTATCCTTCCCCATGTTCCGGGGGGCCAACTACCGCAACCACCGCAAAATTCTGGTCGTGGACAACCTGCTGGGTTTTCTTGGCGGCCTCAATATCTGCGACGATTGCGCGGGCGGGAACATAAAAGTCGGCCGCTGGCGCGATACCCATCTTATGATCCGGGGAGGGGGCGTTGCTGTGCTGCGTTCCATATTTTTCCGGGATCTGGCCGTCTGCGGCGCGCCGCCGGAAGTGCAGGCCGAACTCAGCCGCGTGGCGCAATTGCCGCCGCATGAAAGTTCCGCTGTTATGGAAACGTTTTTGCGCGGTGAAGAGGGTGAAGCCTTTGCCCGCAATGTCCTGATGCAGATCGCGGCAAGCGGCCCGGATACGGCGTGGGATACCATCCAGAAAGCGTTTTTCTCCATGATAACCCGGGCCACGAAAAGGGTATGGATCACAACCCCCTACATGATTCCGGGCGATACGCTGTTAAACGCCCTGTGCATGGCCGCGCTCAGCGGCGTTGACGTCCGGGTGCTGCTCCCCGGCAAGGGGGATCATGCGCTTGTCACCTGGGCCAGCATGAACTGTCTTGAAGAACTGCTCCGGGCGGGGGCCAGGGTGTTTTTGTACAGCAATGACGGGTTTGTCCACGCCAAAACCGTTACCGCCGACGGCAGCGTCACCGCCGTGGGGACAGCCAATTTTGACACGCGCAGCCTGTCCATCAACTTCGAGGTCCAGGCCTTTGTGTATGACGAGGAACTCACCAGTGAAGCCGAAGCCATGTTTGAGCGGGATCTTGCCAATGCCGTGGAACTGACCTTTGCCGTGTGGAGCCGCCGTTCCCTTGTGCAGCGTATCAAGGAAAACATCGGCAAGCTGATTTCCCCTCTCGCTTGACGGGGAGACGTTTCGCAGTCACACTGCGCGTCTGGATTTGTTACGGCAGCGCGGGATTCCCTCCCCCCCCACCACCGGGGCAGGACACGCATGCCCGTAACAGGATATGATACGTTCCGTTCCCTGTGCCGCACGCGGCAGGGGCGCAAAGCGCCAACCGGCATATATGTGAGAAAAGAATGAAATGCACACGCTGCAAGGCCACTGCGGTGGTCGCTCTTCCCAGTCACCACGCGGGGTTTTGCCCCGACTGTTTCAAGGATTTTTTCACCCGGCAGGTGGAAAAGGGCATCCGCCGCCAACAGCTTTTCACTCCTGAGGATAATATCCTGGTCGCCATCTCGGGCGGAAAGGATTCCCTTGCCCTGATGCTGGAGCTGGCCCGTCTGGAATACCGCGTCACCGGCCTGCATATTGATCTCGGCATCCCCAATTCGTCCGAAGCGGCCCGTTCCGTTGTCGAGCAGTTCTGCGACAAGCACGGGCTGAAACTGATCGTAAAGGAAATGGCGGCGGAAGGGCTTGCCATTCCCGACGTCAAGAAGCGCCTTAACCGCCCCATCTGTTCCGCCTGCGGCAAGATCAAACGCTACTATTTCAACAAAGTCGCTCTGGATGGCGGCTTTACCGCGCTGGCTACCGGACACAATCTGGACGACGAAATCGCCCGGCTTTTCAGTAACGTCCTGCGCTGGGATGCGGCCTACCTTGCCGATCAGGGGCCGTACCTTCCGGCGACAGGAGGGTTCGCGAAAAAAGTGAAACCCTTCTGGCGGCTTTCGGAATTCGAAACAGCCAACTACGCGTTTTTGCAGGGCATAGAATACCATACGGCCCCGTGCCCCTACAGCAAGGGCGCATCCTTTACCATGCACAAACGGCTGTGGGCGGATCTTGAAG
The DNA here is from genome assembly GCA_030266385.1 of Desulfovibrio sp. OttesenSCG-928-I05. GTDB lineage: Bacteria > Desulfobacterota > Desulfovibrionia > Desulfovibrionales > Desulfovibrionaceae > JAJDHY01. The sequence continues at coordinate 2,322 of JAJDHY010000046.1, read as the reverse complement.
AGGAAATGCCCGGCCGGAAGCTGGATTTCTACCGGGGTTTTCTGGCAGAAGGCCGCGCCCACTTTGCCACGGTCAAGGAAGAGGAAGGCGAAAAACTGGCTCCCTGTTCCGATTGCGGGTATCCGACATCCGCCGGAACCTGCGGCGTCTGCCGGATCAAACGCGCCGTAGCCGGGATCGAAGCGCCGGAGGCGGCTGAGTAAAGGCGAGGAAGTATACCTCGCGTGGCGGTATATAACGAACAAGGCTCCCGTGAGGGAGCCTTGTTCGTTATGGATTCTTGCTGTTATTTCCGCATTCTTACTCGCAGATCGTCACGCCCCGGGTCAGCGCATCAAGGCGTTTTCTTGCTTCCGCCGGGTCCAGCCCGAGCTTTGCCGCGATGCGGGGGAGATTTTCTTCGGCATCGCAGGGGCGGGCATAGAGCGCCTGAGGGTCTTCATGGCTGTATGCCGCCCGCAGGCTGGCCTGACAGAGCGTTTCCAGCGAAGGGTGGTCGTAGGCGGGACCGGCGGCACTATACTCAATGCCCGCAGCCGCTAGTGACGCTGCCAGTTCGTCACGGTTGCGCGTCGCGCCACTGCCGACAAATACCGGATGCCCACCCAGCGCGGCCACATGGCTGGTTAGGCAGTTTTCCGGCGCGGGGTCGTTAATATTCAGCACTAACAGAGCGCTCAGGGCGCGAACGCGGGGGAGTGTGTCCTGCCCGGCGGGCGCGTCGGCTTCGCATCCTGTCTCTGCGCTTTCCGGCGCAAAGGCCTGGGCATGGACGAGATTACGCCGCGCATGGGTGACAACCCAGAGGGGCGAAGGCGTCTCATCCGCCGCATTCCGGCCGCAGCGCATGGCGGCAAAGGCGTTCACAGCAAGTAGCGGGAGGTAATCCAGCCCGGCCATGAGCGCCCCGGAAGCCCGCGACAAACCGGACGCGGTGACGAGGGCCAGCCGGAGGCCGGTGAAGCTGCCGGGGCCGCGCACGCAGGCAATGCGCGCGATATCAGCGGGCGTGTGTCCGCTTCTGCGCAGCGCGTCGGCAAGGGCGGGCGTCAGCAGCTCCACCCCCTGTGACGGCGCGTTCCAGGATTGGGCGAATACCATATTCCCACGCGCGTCGGCGGCACAGATCTGCAAGCGCGCTTCCGCCGCGTTCAGGGCGAGGGTCAGTGAGGAACCCGGCTGCGCGGCGGGCGGTACCGGCGGAGTTTCATGGGAAAGGTTCTGCATGGCCTGTCCGTTACAATCCTTTGGTGACCCACTGTGTGATGTCGTTATATGTGGCGAATACCATCAGAAACAGGAGCAGCGCGATGCCTATCCGTGCGCCGTATTCCTGAACGCTCTCGGGCAGGGCCTTGCCCGTCAGCGTTTCGATGAGCAGAAACAGAATATGCCCGCCATCCAGCACCGGAATGGGCAGAAGGTTCAGCAGCCCCAGGTTCAGGCTGATAAACGCCGCGATAAAGAGCACCCCGACAATGCCGTCGGTAGACGCCTGATTGTGGATTTCCTTGACGATGCGGATGGGGCCGCTCACCGTATCCAGCGGCACAACGCGCTCAAAGAGTTTGACGATGCTCTCGCCGATAAGTTTCGTCATGAACCAGGTATGGTCCAGGGAGCGGTACGAGGCTTCGAAAAAGCCGAAACGCACGTGTCCCGTCTTTTCGGCGGCGATAAGCCCCATGGCCCAGGATGTTTTTTCCTCACCGAAAATGGTCTTGCGGACAAAGGGCGCGGGCGTCACGGTTATGGAACGCTCGGCCCCGTCCCGGAGTATGCTCAAGGTCAGCGGCGCACCGCCGCCTTCCGTCACCGCTTTGGTGATTTCACTCCAGCGCTCGATATCCACCCCGTTCACCGCAAGCACGGTATCACCCGGTTGAATATCCGCGGATGCGGCAGGGGTCCCTGCTTGCACCGAGCCGACTTCCGGCAGCAAATACGCTTGCCCCAGACTGAAAAACAGGCCCCAGAACAGCACCCAGGTCAGGAACAGGTTAAAGAACGGCCCTGCCGCGACAATGATAAGCCGCTGCCACGCCGGACGGCAGGCAAAGCTGTCCTCAATGGTGAACGGTTCCGGAATATCCTTCGGGTCGGCCTCGCCCACCATCGAAACATAGCCGCCCAAAGGAAAGGCCGCTACCTGGTATAGCGTATTGCCGCGCATGAACCCGAACAGTTTGGGACCGAAGCCGAGCGAAAAGGTTTTTACCCCCACCCGGAAACTCTTGGCGGCAAGAAAATGCCCCAGCTCGTGAAAAAAAATCAATCCGCCCAGAACCACAACGACGGATATTACACTGAAAATACTTGATA
>JAJDHY010000045.1 GCA_030266385.1 Desulfovibrio sp. OttesenSCG-928-I05 | reverse complement strand
CACATGGGCATCGCCATTGACACCGCCGTCAACGCGACGCGTTCCGGCAAGCCCCGTTCCATCAGCAAGGAAGGCAGCGCGGTGCCCGTGCTGGTCATTCCCACCAACGAAGAACTCGAAATCGCCCAGGCCACCCTCAAGGTGCTCGGCAAATAACACAAATACCCCTTCATGCCGGGCGGCTGCTCTTCAGCCGCTCGGCGTTCTCTCCCTTCGCTTCGCATCTCCTGTCAAATCCATGCACGGTGGCAGCTCATCTCCGGTATCAACCAGAAAGATGCCGTCTGGCGTGCGTGGCCGCAGACGCACGAAACCCCCATCAGGTTCAAAGTTCCAGCCCGGAAGGGCTTTCTTACTTTGACTGTCTGATGGGGGCATATCAATTTCACGTAAAGTCGACGTAGAGCATTTCCATGTTTCTATTGGCACAGACGAGCCGCTGACCCGGCCGTCCGGCCCTCCCCCCTCCGGCGTGTGCGGAGGGGGGAGTTGCCTTGAAACCACAAACTGCTATTTCTCGAAAATAGTCCCCTTCTTGAAGGGCGAGTCGGGGTAGGCATATTTTGTCAGCAGGTAGTATGCACTGCCGCCGACAATAAAGCCCACTATCCACGTCAGGTTAATTTCGATAACAGCAGCCCCGGCACCGATGAGCATGGCAATGAGCGCAGCCTTGTTAAAGCCGGAGAATTGGCCGTTTTCATTGTACAGTTCTGCGACATCAACTTTTTGCTTTCTGAAAACATAGTATTCAAGAAGAAGAATCGCAACAATCGGGCTCAGGAAGGCTGAATAGGTCAATATAAAGAGCTGCAATCCACGGGCGGATGAATCCTGCACCAGCAGCCAGGGGAAGCTACCGATAGCGAGGAGGCCCGTAATAGTTACAGCAACCTTGTAGTTAAACTTTGTCAGCAGGGAGATAACATAGGTGGGCGGAATAATGTTGGCAACCATGTTAACAGCAATCGCCCCAAGAACGATAAAGGCAGATACGCCAACAGTAACGAATTCGTTATCAACAATAATCGCGAAAGCTTTTACCGGGTTTGTATTGCCGGTTGCGGAAGCAAGCATTGCTCCGATCGTCAGCACAAAACCATAGGCGACAACGATGGGCAGGAAGTACAAAAAGCCCCTCTTGCCATCGCTGATGCCCGTATGAAGTTCCCGCGAATAGTCAGCGGCACTCAAGAATATGGCAGCATAGTTACCCAGGAATGCCATGATAAATCCAAAGAACGGCAATCCCCAGGCGCCTTTCGCGTTAACCCATTTTTCGACGATGACGTCCGTATGGTTCGCCAGCAAAAGGTAGAAGACGTAAACAAGGGCTACCATGATGACAACAGAAACGAGGGTTTCAACCCATTTGACAGCATGGAAGCCGTACAGGGATAAGCCGATCTGGATAAATTGCAGGATAACAAAGCACATGAACACGTTGTCAAAGGTATGCCCTGAAAGGACTTTGATAATTTCGTTCAGTGCCGTACCGCCAATCCAGCTTTGGAATCCATACCAGATAATAGCGGGAATTCCGCGCAGCAGCGAAGAAATGATTGATCCTTTAATGCCAAAGGACATGCGCAATTGCACAACATACGGAATGCCCGTGCGGTAGCCCAGGCGGTCGTTGAGCGCAAATACCACCGAGATAATGCCGATGGATATGAGGGCGGCCAGAGCGGTCTGATAAATATTCATGACCGCAACGCCCGCCACAACCAGGCTGGAGCCCAGGGTCATATTGCCCAGGTTGACGCCGTCACCAATCCACATGAAAACATAGCCCATAGGGCCAACGGTTCTTTCGTCGCTCCCTTTGGGTAAAAGGGATTTATCAACCCCTGCCGTTTCACTCACACTTTGTGTCGCTGTAGCCATAGTATTCTTCCTTGGTCAAATTCACGTTCATACTTCAAGACAACCACTATCGCAGAATAAACTTGCCTACCGGCTTTTTGGCTACGCCTTCGCCGAGCGCATACACAGTCGTGCCACGGACAATAGCCCTGGCGACCTGTGCATTGATGGTGCGTCCGACATAGGCGCTGAACTTGTTGCGGTACTCAAGATCATCCGCTTTCAGTGTGTAGGAAGACTTCGGCTTGATGAGAACAAAGTCAGCATCTTTGCCAACGCTGATTGAACCCTTTGTCGGCAGATCAAAGCGATCAGCAGGATTTTTTGCAATAATGTCTGCAAAGAGTTTCAGGGGCATGCCGCGCTTTTGTACGGCCTCGTCAAAGAAAAGGTCGATATTGTTTTGAACAGCGGAAATGCCGCCCCAGGCGTCAAAGGCATTCGGCTTGTCCTTGAGATCAAACGTGCAGGGAGAGTGGTCGGAAACAGCGGTAAGAATATGACCGGCAATCAGGTACTTCCAGAGACCGTCCTGGGCAGCCTTGTCGCGGATCGGGGGGGAGCATTTTGCCGCTGCGCCAATGGCATCGAGTTCATCCGTTGTAAGATAGAGGTAGTGAATGCAGGTTTCACAGGTAACATCGACGCCCTCGGCGCGGGCCTTGATGACTTCTTCAACCCCTTCAGGGCAGGCGATGTGGCAGATATGGATGCGGCATCCCGTCTGTTTTGCAAAATAGATCGCCCGCCGGATGGGTTCGACTTCAGTAAAGACAGGACGCGTTGCAACATACTGGGAAACTTTCGTTTCGCCGCGTTCTTTTGCAAGCTTGCCGAGCATGTCGGTGATAGGAGCGTTTTCAGCATGGATCGCCAGAATTTTGCCTGTTTTGGCGATCTGGCGCATGCCTTCCCACAGGGCGTAGTCATCAACGTTGGCGAAGTCGCCCTTAAGGGTGGGGTCGCCGCAGGTGCCCATAAAGCATTTGTACGCAACAACGCCCATCTCGGCCTGTTCCGCTATGCCGCCGTTTTCAAGGTTGTACGGCACAAGCCCGCCAAAAGAAGCCACGTCAACGCGAAGCTTGCCTTCTCCGGCCGCGATTTTTGTTTTGAGAGATTCGCCGCTTGTGGTTGCGGGAAGCTGGTTAAGCGGCATTTCAACAATCGTTGTTACCCCGCCTTTTGCGCACGCGCTTGTTCCCGTTTCATACCCTTCCCACTCGGCACGAACGCCGCCGGGCTCGGTAATGTGAACGTGGATATCAACCATGCCGGGGCTAACGATCAACCCCTTCGCATCAATAACTTCCTTGGCGCCTTCCAGGTCGGGACCAATAGCCGCAATTTTTCCGGACCTGACTGCGACATCAGCATGAACATCGCCAGACTCTGTGATCACTAATCCATTCTTGATAATAAGATCATAGCTCATGGCTCTCTCCTTGTTGGGGTTATGTTACAGACACCGTGAGACACAGTTTGATGATCTGGCGATATCGTTACCAATTCAAGTTTTGCACATGCTACATGAATAGATAAACCTACTGCATTCCTATCACCAGGTCATAGATTACTGATGTAGCCTTGGCCACATCGCTATATTCAGTCCATTCTACCGGGCAATGACTGCGCCCGTTTTTGCTGGGGGTAAAGACCATCACTGTTTCAACATGCTGTCCGATGGCCAGGGCATCGTGGCCCGCGCCGGAAACCATGCGCCGGTAGCTGTATCCGCGCGTCGTGCAGCTTTCTTCCATGATATCCAGCATGGCCGGGCTGAGATGCAACGGTTCCACCGTGAGCTTTTCTTCCATTTTCCAGGAAGTACCGTTGGCCTTTGTTGTGATATCCAGTTCCTTTTTGATCCTGTCCGTAAGCTCAAGCAGGCTTTCCCTGTTCCGGCTGCGGATGTCGATGGAGAACTGCACTTCCTCGGGCACGATGTTGATGCCGCCGGGGGTCACTTTCAAAAAGCCGGTGGTGGCCACGCTGCCGTCTCCCCTGGCCCGCGCCCAGTCGGGGATTTTGCTGAACACCTTGGAGGCGGCTTCCACCGCATCCATGCGCATATCCATCGGTGTGGTCCCGGCATGGTCGGGTCGGCCGGATACGGTCACCATATAGCGCCGGATGCCCACGATGCAGTCCACCAGACCCACTTCTATGTTCTCCGCATCGAGGACAGGTCCCTGTTCGATGTGCAGTTCAATGAATGCCCGGACATCGTTCATGTCCCACCTGGCGTTGGGCAGCGCCGCCGGATCAAGTCCGTAACTCTTCATGGCTTCGAAAACGGAAATACCGTCCTTGTCCTTGAAGGTATGCAGATAGGCTTCATCCACTTCGCCCATCCAGGATCTGGATCCGAAATAGCCGGTGGAAAAACGCATTCCTTCTTCATCGCAAAAGGCGATGACGACGAAATTCCGCTTCAGGGAAACCCTGTTCGCCCTGAACAGGCGGGCGATTTCCACCCCGGCCACAATCCCGGCCTGACCATCGAAGTTGCCGCCGTTAATCACGGTATCGTAGTGACTGCCCATCACCAGAGCGGGCAGGGAACTATCTTCGCCTTCCAGCACGCCGATGACGTTTCCCGCCTCGTCTTCACGCACGGCGAGTCCGGCTTCTGCCATGTAGGCTTTCAGATGTTCCACAGCACCCCGCGCCTCTCTGGTGAAAGGCAGACGGGTGGTACCGTTGCCCGGAGTGGCGTTAAACGGATGCAGCGCTTCCAGCGCCTTGCGAATATTTGCGGTAAGTTCTTGCATATCCATAATGTTTCCTTAGGGATTCTCGCGTATCTGCCCGCTCTGCCCGCTCTGCCTTCCTGCTTTTCCTGACAGTACAGTCTGGTTACCCGGCCCGACGCGCCGTCCCGGCAGCCAGGGGCAGCATACCGGGACGACGCCGGTCAGTCGCCTTGAACGTCCAGGCACAGACGCTCTATCAGACGGCAACCTCGCTTTCGACCGAGTCATCAGCCGTACCCGCAAAAGCGGTGACGGCAAAAACCAAAATCACAATCAGGAACAGGACAGACATCCGGATCGTATAGATGAAGATGTCGTCGACAAACGTGCGGCCAGCCGCCCGGGGACCGTCCAGCGATCGACCCGGGAAGCGGCAATGACCCCCGCATGGATCAGGATTTTCAGAGAGAACATTTTTTGACGAACGGTGGACATGGCACGCTCCTTTGAAACTCCCGCCGCCCGGCATCGTGTGCCGTCAGGCGTTACCCCGGGAAGCCCGGAATGACTCCGGGGAGTTCCGGCCGGTCATGGCGAAAACAGCGGGACAAGAGCAAATTGCCTTCAGGGCGATCCCTGCGGCGTGTAACGGCGAAACGCGGTTTCACTTACGCCTGCGGGACGGGCGGCGCTGTTCGCCGCCAGAGCAGTACACTTTTTTAAAGGCAAAATACTCTGAAGCCTCTAAAACCTTTGCGGCGAAAATGCCGCGCGTACACAACCTCTCTTCTGCCGGATTACTCCGGAGTAATGCGGGAGCTCAGGTCTGCCACCGGCGTTGCAGCGGGTGTTCCGTCAGCCTGTCCGGAGGGGGAGTTCGGCGACCCTCCGAAACCGCTATCGGAACCGCTGTAATGCCTTGCGCCGTAAGGCTTCGGGGGTGCATTCCCCGTCAAGGCATCATCCACGGGATTCCATATTGCTCCCATTGTGGAAAATCTATACCATGCGGGCACACCTCATACATCGATAAGAGGGGATAATTATTTTCCGTCGATCGTTATCCATAATGGATAAGGAGAACATCATGCCTATCACGCTGGGGGAAATTCTGCGCTGGGGTATTCTGGAAGAGGCCACAGTTATAACCGACAGTTTCGACTCCGGCGCGGCCGTGGAAAACATTACCATCATGGAAGCCCCGGATATCGGCAAATGGGTCGACAAGAACAGTATTCTTCTGACCGGCCTGTACAACATATACGGTGACAAACGGAAAACGGCGGAGTTTGTGGATAGCCTGCACTCCGGCAAGGTGCGCGCCCTTTTCGTAAAAATCCAGCGTTTCGTCGACGCGGTGCCAGAACCCATCATCAGCGCCTGTCAGGAGCTGGGCATCGCACTGGTCGAAATGCCCGGTCACATTCGCTACATCGACATCATGTACCCGGTCATCGCCTCAATTTTTGAAAGCCGGGTGGTGCAGTTGAACCACCATAAACATACCCTGAACGCCCTGGCGGGCCTCGCATTGGGCAACAGGGGGGTCAACAGCATCGCCCGGGCCTTTGCGGGTCTTGTGGAAAACCCGGTCATCCTGCATGACGCCGTCATGGAATGCCTCTATGCCACGAATGACGCCTTTGCCGTCATCGAGCACAGTGAAGCGCTGGAAGAAGGCGTGGTGGAGGATCTGGATTACAGAATACAGAAGGTACGCTTCGCCGGAGACGAAAAGGAATACCGGCAGTTGCTCATCCCCATCCGCATTTTCGGACAGACAAAGATGTACCTTTCCATCATCGAGCATTACCGGGCGATAACCAGAATGGATTTCGTGGCTCTGGAAAACGTCGTGACCGTGCTCAGTTTCGAACTGGTGAAACACTTCGCGAAAGAGGAAGTGGAGAGCCGCTTCAAGCAGGAAATCGTCGAAGATATCCGGCTGGGCCGCAATCTGGATTCGATCAGGGAACGGCTGATCAGCGTCAACCTGCGTGCCAGCGTCCGGTACAACGCGTTTCTGGTGGAAATGCCCGCCGCCCCCATCAGCCGTACCCCGGCCATCGTCAAACAGCGTCTGGTCAATCGCAACGCGGTCAAGGTCCACGACCTGTTCCTGTCAGTCAAGGAAAAGCAAGGTCTGAGCGGGTTTGAAAGCTACGGGAACAATAACGTCACCGCCTTTTTTGCCGAGCCCGCCGCCTCGGACGCCACCTGCTCCCGCGCCCTTGAAACCCTGTGCACAGAATTTCTGGCAAAGGCCGAAGCCGCTTTTCCCGGCATGCCGCTGCATATCGGGTACACATCTTCCTTCCGGGACCTCTCCCACATCACTGAAGCGTATAAAAACGCCCGCGACGCCCTGCATGTCAGCCGCACGCTCTATGGCGAGAACAGTTTCTGCAATTACGACGAGCTTGGCATGTACAAGGTGCTTTGCATGGCGCGGGACCGGGGAGAGCTGGAAGCCTGTATCCCCCCTTCCATCACGCGGCTGGAAGACTATCAGGCGTCCAGCGGCCTCCCCCTGCTGGAGACGCTGGACGCCTATTTCAAACATAACGGCAACATCCAGCAGACGGCAAAAGCCCTGTTCATCCATTACAAGACCCTGTACTACCGGCTGCACCGCATCGAGAGCGTTGCAGGCGTAGACCTGAAAAACAATACCCAGACCTTCGAGATGCAAATGGGCTTGAATATTCTGCGGATACTCGAAGGACGGCGGGAAGCATAATCGGAAAACGCACAGGGCCGGAAACCTTTTCAGGTTCCCGGCCCGTATTTCTTTAAAAACGGCAGGATTTACGGCAACGGGCGAATATATTCCCCGAAACCGGCTTTCTGCGTTATTGCGCCGTCCTTATACACGGTTTCCCCGCGCACCAGCGTTTCCAGCACTTTACCCCGCAGCACCTTGCCTTCCAGAGGCGTTTTCAGGGATTTCACCCGGCTCAGCGTGTTTTTGCCGGAATAGGTCCATTCGGCATCCGGATCCACAATCACCAGATCCGCGTCCGCGCCGAGCCGTATCGCGCCCTTGCGCGGGTACAGGCCGTGGATCAGCGCCGGGTTGGTGGCGATGAGCCGGGCCAGCGTTTCCCAGGAAAGGTCCTGACGGTGGATGCCTTCATCCACCAGACGCGGGAGCATGCTGTCGAACCCGCCCATCCCGGAAGGCGCGGCAAAAATATTGTCGCTGAATTCATCCCGTTCCGGGTCGAAGAACGGGAAGTGGTCGGAGGCCACGCAGTCTACATACCCTTCGCGCACCATGTCCCACAGGCCCATTCTGCTTTCTTCGGAACGCACGGGCGGCGCGCATTTGGCGTGCGCCCCGTATTGTTCCAGATCGTCCGTGTTCATGGTCAGGTAGCTGGCCGTGGTTTCCACCCACACTTCCACCCCTTCCATGCGGGCCTGCGCGATAAGCGGCAGCGCCTCGGGTGTGGCCAGGTGCAGGATCACAATCCGGCAGCCGGTCGCCCGCGCGAACATGAGCACCCGCGAGATGGATTCCGTTTCCGTAATCACCGGACGGCCTTCCTCGTGCGCCTTGCCCGTTTTCCGGCCCTGCGCCGCGAGCCGTGCTTCAAACCCGTCGCACAAGTTGCTGTTTTCGCAGTGCACCCCGAGTATGCCACCCACCGCCGCGACCTTTTCCATGGTCTCGTACAGTTCGAAATCCGAAAGGCTTGCAAAGCCCGGCCCGAACCAGGCCGTGAATACCTTGAACGACGTGCAGCCCGCGTCATGCAGTTCTTCCACCGCGCAGGCCGCCGGGACCGTAACCGTCCCGTCATCGCCCTTTACCGCCCCGGTGCAGCCGCCCCAGAACGAAAAATCCACCACGCTTTTGGCACCGGCGATAGTCTTCTTATTCTCCAGACCCGCCACCGTTGTCGCGGGCGGTTCGCCCTGAGCCATTTCGATCAGCGTCGTAATACCGCCCGAAGCCGCGCATTCCGAACCGCTGGTCCAGTCTTCACGTTCGGGATGGGAGCTTGGCTCCCACATGTGCGCGTGTTCATCCACAGCGCCCGGAAGCACGATGTTCTCACCCGCGTCAATGCGCCGGATGCCCGGAACCGTCCCGGCCAGCGCCTCCCCGGCGGTAGGCGAAAGAATTCCGCTGATCCGCCCGCCTTCAATGAACAGCGCGCATTCGGACAAGCCGTTCTCAAGAACAATATTTTTGCCGGTGATAAGAAGAGGTGTTTGCGACATGGGAACTCCTTTTGGAGGAATGCCTCCGGCGGCCCTTCGGGGACCGGGGGCGCTGCCCCCTGGACCCCCGGCAGGGGGTGACCCCCTGCACCCCGATAAGGGGGATGAAGGGCCATGGACTGCGCGGTCCGGTAGTGAACCGGACAGGCATACCGCGCTGTGTATGGGGAGGCTACCGATAAGCGCCTTATGGAGTTGCGGAGCGTTGTGGCCGGCTGTCAGCCGGGGCACGTTCCGCAGGTGCTTTCATATCAGATCGTAATGTATTCAAAATATCAGATTACGTCGGATTCACTTTCAACACCATGATCAGGGGACTGCCATGAGAAGCCGTAAAGTCAAGACTACCAGCGCTCCGATATCCATTCTTGTTGACGGGAAGGCCGTGGAAGCCCGTGCGGGCGAAAGCCTTGCTTCTGCCATGGTGGCGGCGGGGTTGCGCATAGGGCGGCACACCCAGTCCGGCGCGCCGCGTCACGTCTTTTGCGGTATGGGCGTCTGCTTTGACTGTCTTGCCATCGTAAAGGGCAAGGGAAGCGTACGCGCCTGCATGACCAAGGTGGAACCGGGCATGGAAATCACCACCTGGCCTTCGAACGGCATGCCGAGTCTGGATGATCTGCCTGCTCTGGCCCAGCTGCCCGAAGGGGATCTGGCGCGGGAAAGCTGCCAGCTCGCCGTTATCGGTGCGGGACCGGGCGGTCTGGAAGCCGCCGTGGCGGCGGCGGAAGCCGGGGTCAACGTGACGCTTATCGATGAGCGCCCTGATCTCGGCGGTCAGTATTTCAAGCAGCCCGCCGCGTCCATCAAGGGCGGCGTGCATGAAGACAGCCGCTTCAAAGGCGGTGCGCGTCTTATTCAACGCGCGAAACGCGCCGGAGTGACCATGCTTTCCGGGGCTACGGTATGGCGGGCCCACAGAATTGACGACAAGCTGGAACTGGCCGTGATGCATGATGGCCGGGTGTTCTATCTTGAACCCGAACAACTGGTCATCGCACCGGGCGCGTACGACGAACCGCTGCCCGTGCCGGGCTGGACGCTGCCCGGCGTGTACACCGTGGGCGGCATGCAGAACCTGCTCCGCTCCTACGGCGTCACGCCCGAAGGGCCTGTGGTGGTGTGCGGTAACGGCCCGCTCATTCTCCAGCTCGCGTCGGAACTCGTTTCCGCCGGGGTCACGGTGAACGCGGTGGTTTCCGCCTCCCCCATTGATGTGGCCCGTCTGCCCAACTTTTTCGGTATCGGCACCAACAGTCCTTCCCTTGCCGTGGAAGGGATGCAGTACCTTGCCAACCTCGCCACGCACCGGGTGCCCATTCTGAGCGGTCGCGTCATTGCCCGCGTTGAAGGGGGCGACAAGCCCGAACGCGTCATCGTCGCCAAGGCCGACGCCAACGGGCGTATCGACCAGACCACTGAAAAGAGCATCGAAGCGTCCGCCGTGGCCATGGGCTACGGCTTCCTCCCCTCTTCGGAAATCGCCCGCCAGCTCGGCTGCGAATACGGCGCGCCTGTCGAAGGCAGCGAAAACGATACCCTCTGGGCCAAGCGCGGTGTGGATGGGGAAAGTTCCCTGCCCGGCGTGTACGTCGTGGGTGAGGCCGGTGGTATAGGCGGGGCCAAGATCGCCGCCTGCCAAGGCCGTCTGGCCGGTCTGCGTATCGCCGAAGAACTGACGGACAAACCCGCCGGGCGTCCGCGTATTGCCAGAATTATTCGCGAACTCGCCCGGCATATGGCCTTCCAGAGCCATCTGAACAAGGCGTTCAGCGCCGCCATCAAGCCGCTCCTCAACGCGCCGGATGAAACGCTCGTCTGCCGCTGCGAAGAAGTCAGTCTCGGCGACCTCAAACAGGTCATCCGCGACGGCGCGAAAGATATCGGATCCATCAAGCGCCTCACCCGCGCGGGCATGGGCCGCTGCCAAGGGCGCTACTGCCAGAAGCATCTGGCGGCTCTGCTCAAGGAAGAACTCGGCCGGGTTATCCGTCCCGAAGAATACATGATGCCCCAGCCGCCGCTCAAGCCCCTGCCCATCGCGGCCATCGCCGTGGAAAAGCCCGAATGGGGCGGTCACAAGCGTTCGGATTTGCAACCCATATCTTCCGTGCCCTTTGGCAAGGAAAAGCTGGGAGACGAGGAAATCATCATTATCGGGTCCGGTATTGCCGGGTGCAGCACGGCCTACTGGCTGGGCAAGGAAGGCAAATCCGCCCTGGTGCTCGACCGGGGTCCGGTGAACGGGCAGGCTTCCGGCGGTAACGCGGGCAGCATGCACGTGCAGTTGCTCTCTTTTGACTTCGGTACCAAGGCCGAAGGCGGCGGCAGTCCCGCGCTCATGACCCTGCCCCTGCAACTGGCGTCTTCCAAGATATGGAACCAGCTTCAGGATGAACTCAAGGAAGATTTCGAAGTCAAAACCGTGGGCGGTCTGATGATGGCCGAGACCGAAGAACATCTCAAGTTCCTGCAGGACAAGACCGAGCGCGAACGGTCCGTGGGTATCGAATGCCACGTGATCGGCCGGGACGAACTGCAGAAAATGGCCCCGTACATCTCCCCGCTCATGGCGGGCGCGGCCTTCTGTCCCGAAGAAGGCAAGGTGAACCCCCTCAAGGGGACCCAGGGCGTGTTCCGCGCCGCCCGGGCCATGGGGCAGCGCTTCGAAAGCGGTGTGGAAGTTCTGCATATCGAAAAGAACGACAAGGGGTTCCGCATCGATACGCCCAAGGGCTGGTATCAGGCCAAAGTAGTCGTCAACTGTGCCGGAGCCTGGGCGTCCCAGATATCCGCCATGGTCGGTAACGCCATCCCCGTGTACGGTGCGCCCCTGCAAATGAACGTGACCGAGGCCGTCAAACCTACGGTGAACTATCTTCTGGCCCACGCCGACCGTCACCTGACCATGAAGCAGATGCATAACGGTAACTTCGTCATTGGCGGCGGCTGGACCGCCGGGTATTCCGAAACCACCCGCTATCCCACAACCCTGCGCGACAGCCTCGAAGGTAACGCCTGGGTGGCCCGCCGGGTCATCCCCGCCCTCGACGGCGTGCATTACATCCGCTCCTGGGCCGCCATGAACATCAATATCGACG
>JAJDHY010000044.1 GCA_030266385.1 Desulfovibrio sp. OttesenSCG-928-I05 | reverse complement strand
ATGAAATCCCCATATACAATCAGGATATGGAAAGCGATTTCCCGGCGGCGGTGACCCGGTTCAAGGAAGCGATAGAAGCAGCGGACGCTGTGCTTTTTGTCACGCCCGAATATAACCGGGGCATTCCGGGTGTTCTGAAAAACGCCATAGACTGGGGTTCCCGCCCTCCCGGAAAAAACAGCTGGGGCAGAAAACCGGCGGCCATCGCAGGCACAAGCCCCGGCCACGTGGGCACGGCAGCCGCGCAGGCGCAACTGCGCGATGTGCTGACCATGCTGAACATGCGTCTGACCGGGCAGCCGGAAGCGTATATCGTCGCGACGCCGCAACTGTTCAATGAGGATGGAAGCATCGCGGATGATTCCACGCGATCGTTCCTGAAGCGTTTTCTGACCGGCTTCAACGACTGGATTGAAAGCTCCAGATAAGCGGGGCCGCAATCACTCCCACCGGCAAAAGGCTGTACGCGGCCTTTTGCCGGTCAACCGGAAAGGACTATAGCCCAAGCGACTGGACATTCAAAAACGACTTCTTACTTTTATGTAACCCCCTGTCTCAAAAATAATCTTTTGTCACATTAGTTTTTTTCTTTTCTAACAATAAACCCTTGATTCTTGTGCGGGGCTATTATAGGCAATACCATAGAAATATATGCGCATTTAAAAGTAGTGGCATTTTTCCGCAGAGCGGGTAGTTGACACACCGGCATTCACTCCTCCTTTTTTCGGGGTACGCGAGTGTGCGGCATGCTGTACCCTGCCGCCCATGTGTACATTGAAAAGAAGTCGTGGTATGTAGGTTTGGTGTTCATTGCGGGTAGTAATTTTTTCATGCGCCGGTTCCCTGGCCTTCCGTACGAAGGGAAGGAGAAAAGGCTAATGAATTTTATAGGATACATCACAACCATGGCAGCGGGCATACGCAGCGCCATGGTTCTGGTGGTCGCGACGGGTATATCCCCCGCGACGGCGGCTCCTTTTACGGGGCAGGCAACCGGCTACCAGAAGGTTATCCTGGAGCAGACGCAGCAGCGGAACGAATCGCTTCGCGACAATTCCGCGCCTGCGCCCGCAGCGGCAAAGGACGAGGAAAAAAGTACCGGTATGGCCCCGAATCCCCACGAGGATGCGGAAGCCCTTATCAATACTGAGAACCCTTTAATGGAAGGAAGGAAGTAACATGAAACAGGCATTTCGGGGAATGGCGCTGTCTTTGGCGCTGTTGATGCTGTTCGCGGGCTCCGCTTTCGCAGCGGACAACGTGACGGTTGAAGCGGGCGAAAAAACGGCTGAAACCGTTCAAAACATCACACAGCAAACGGCTGCCGTGGCGACTGCCGGCATCACCAGCTCCATCATGGCCCGCACCAACACCGTCATGGGCGTTGGCGGCGGTCTGTACAGCCCCAGCGGCAATGCCGGCGGCAGCGCCTCCGGTAAATCCAGCGGCAACGGCGACAACGGCGTTGGCGTCTGGGCGATGGGCAACTACTACTACCTGGACAAGAGCGGCTCCGGCAAGTACGACGGCGATCTGTTCATGATCACCGCCGGTGTTGACAAGCGCTTCGGCCGCGCCCTCGTCGGCGTGTCCTTCGGCGGTGAGTGGCTCGACCTTGACACCAAGGGCGGCGGCTCTTTCGAATACGGCGGCTTCAACGTGACCCCGTATCTCAGCTACATGATCACCGACAGCGTTCTGGCCGACTTCTCCGTTGGCTACACCTGGCTGGACAACGACGTTGACAGCAAGGACGCCCTCGGCCGCAAGCTTTCCGACGATTACGACTCCTGGCGTCTGTTCACCGCCGGTGGCGTGACCAAGTTCTGGAACTACAATGCCTGGAACTTCAGCGCTCGCCTCGGCGCCCTGTACCTGCACCAGTCTGACGACGGCTTCAACCTCAAGGGTAACACCAACGTTGACGGCTTCCGCGTCAACTCCTCCGACTACGATCTGTTCCAGATGCAGCTCGGCGGCCGCGTTGGCTACACCATGGGCAACATCACCCCGTTCCTCGGCGTGACCTACTACCAGGACATCGCCAAGAGCGGCAAGGATGACGACATGGCCGGCGGCGACCTCGACCTCGGCGTCAACATCAAGAACGGTCCCTTCTCCATGGGCCTGACCGGCACCTACGGTGTCCGCGAAGACTTCCAGAAGGTCGGCGGCACGCTGAACTTCCGCTACGAGTTCTAAGAACTCTTACCGGGCCTGATTATACCCGGGCAGTCCTTGGACTGCCCGGGTATTTTTTGAAAGTCACGCTCCATTCTGATAGCTACACTTGCTCTGCTTACTCTTCTTATTTAATGTGGGAGCCTGTCTCCGCGAATCCAAAAAATACGTAGTTCAGTACACGATCAAAATCTTTACACGGCGACCACATGAGAAGCACACCACGATACTCTATCATTATCCCCGTATACAAGGCCGCCTCCAATCTCCCCCGCCTGATGCAGTGTTTGCAGTCCCAGACTGATCCAAATTTTGAAGCATTATTTGTCAACGATTGCTCGCCAGATGATTCCGCTGCGATTATAACAGCATACGCGCAGACAGATTCCCGTATTCGGCTGTTCAACCAGCCGCGCAATATGCGTCAAGCAGCGGCCCGCAACAGAGGCCTGGATGAAGCCCACGGAGAATTCATCCTTTTTGTGGATGCGGATGACGGGTTTGCCCCCAACTACCTTGAACGGATGCACGAGGCGATTACATCGGCAGATGCCGATATGGCCATATGCAATCCTCTCTTCGTTTACCCTGACCGGAGCGAGGTAGTGGACAGCTTTGCAAAAACTCCCGGCATCTCCCAAAAAATCTTCTCTCGCGATGAACTTTTACGATACGCTTGTTTTCATTGGGGAATTAGTGATTTTTTCTACAGAATAGAGCCCTGGGGAAAACTCATTCGCCACTCCTTGCTCGCCCATTACAAGCTGCGCTTCAAGGGAACCTTTTCAGAAGATGTTGGCTTCTCTGTGTCCTTGGCATGTATATCAAGTATTTCCATTGCAATCTCAGACCCTTTATATTTTTATAACAAATGCGATGAATCAGATTTAACACGCCAAGCGATAAATTACACTAAGCACTTCCATGAGCACCATATTCATATAAAAGATTTTATGGAAAAGGTTTTACCCCCCCAAAAGGCTTCATATTTTTTTTCATTATTCTTTATGCATTCTTATTTTCCAGGAATTGTAAGTTTTATAGCGTATGCCAAAGACACAAAAGAAGCCAATACAATCACAGAAATAGTAAAAGATATTGCTCCTAAAATAATCAATGAAATTGACATTACTCTTCATGACTTTTCTATAACGAATGGCCAACTTATCTATTTCAAAGAAAAATATAAAAGTATGAATATTGAGAACATCTTTCTTATGTTTTGTGAAAAGCATAAGAAAAACATACACAATATTTCGCTATACAGAAATTCAGAATAAACACAGTTTGTTATAATAATTTGTTTATTACCGTTCTATATCTTGCGTATTATAGCGTAAAGGAAAATCTATGAAATCGCCGAGAGACATGAATGTTATCCAAATTGAGATAACAAACGCTTGTGTCAACAGATGTTCCAACTGTACCAGATTTTGCGGTCACCATCGCAAGCCTTTCATCATGGATTTCGATACATTTACTAAAGCAGTCCAATCAATGAAGGGATTCAAAGGTGTTGTTGGCATTATGGGCGGCGAACCGACGCTTCACCCAGAATTCGCACGTTTTGTCTCTTACTTCCGTGAAAACTTTGGTTTTGACTCTCTGGATCGTGTATGGCATCGCCCTGGTCAAAACTTTATAAATCATATTACAAAAACATCATTTGACTTTACCAAGCACAACAGAAGAGGACTATGGTCTTCAATAACGCCCCGCTATGTAGAATATTTTGAAACGATTCAGGACACATTTGGCTTTCAATGCCTCAATGACCACAGTACGGCCAGTATGCACCAGCCCCTCCTCGTCACACGCAAAGAACTCGGCATCAGTGATGAAAAGTGGTACGAACTGCGCGATGCTTGTTGGATACAAAACTATTGGTCCGCTTCTATTTCCCCCAAAGGGGCTTTTTTCTGCGAGATAGCTGCAGCCCTGGATATGCTTTTAGACGGACCTGGAGGCTGGCCCATTGAGCCTGGCTGGTGGGAACGAAAGCCTGAAGACTTTACCGAGCAACTTCACTGGTGTGAGCTGTGTAGCGCGGCCCTACCTATGCCGTCCCGCGATGCACGCATGGGGATTGATGACATTTCTCCCCACTGGCAAGAACTACTTACAAAAATACGTAGCCCCAAGCTACGGAGAGGAACTGTCAACATTTTTGATATAGAAACATATTGTTTCGATCAATATAAAGTAATTGACAACATGCAACCGTATCTGTCCGACAATCGTGAAAGAGTCGTTGGGCAGCGAAAAATTCTTGCGCCCAAAAATATCAGTCTATATCTGCATATAGCCGACAACAGCGGGATACCCGCTCTCCAAACGGCCTTGGGTTCCACACTCCTGCCTGATCGAAATTTTGTGATTATTTCAGACCTGCCCGAAGCAAAAGCGATCTGCAAGGAGCATGGTGTACAGATATTTTCACCAACGCAGTATACGGTACAGGAAATCAACGCCGCAACGCACTCAACCGACTGGGTCGCGTTAGCTCGTAATATGTTGCCCTCTCCCTCTATGCTGAAACGCCTTTCTGAGCTGATATTCAATCCAGGAACGCTGTATTCTTTACGAAAAACCGGAGCCCGACAAGCCGAGCTCGCCTTTTTTAATACAAGGGCTGAAAGCCTCCGAGAATCGCTTCAGCTTGACCAGTTGGCTGACAAGTTCCCGGACGGAAAGCAGTATATGCTTCCCCACAACTTTTTCACACAATGTTCACTCTACTACCCGACGGAAAACTCCGGGCACGATGGACTTCCCACCATTTTTACACCTGTTCAACGCGACGCTTTCCAGCAAGCCGGTACTTCGACCACATCAATATGGCAAAACTATGCCAGCGATCCCTTATTTCCCTTGTTACAATGGGTTCGAACGAACGATACGGAAAGCGACATTGTAGGCATCAATGGACAGTCCGATTTTTTCCTTTTCGGAAAGGACATATCGCCCCACGCCCTTATAGAGTCAGACAAAATATGCCGGGATTGGATCAAGGACATTCCCGAAGCCATGGCTTGTTGGGATGGCGAAAGCTTACGAGAACTGCTTGCTGACAAGGATATGGCAACGGCGATAGCTGTCCCAGTTCGTTTCTGCAATCCTGAATGGAAACTGTGCCGAGACTGGGCTTTGAGTCGCTGTGGAGACCAGATCCTGCAGATACTTGAAGATGCTATTGCAACAGAAGCTCCTGACTATGTATTGAACTTTGAAGAAATTCTGAACGCTGATTCAGTAGTTATGCGACCCTTTTTTCTGATGAAGCGCTGCCTTTTTGAGAAGTTTTTTGCGATGGCAGATGCAGTTCTCGAAAAGGCTCTGGGCTCTCAAACCGCACTACGCCTGACGGCAGATAAAAAACACGTTCCAACTGTTCTCTTGACTATCTTGCTCAATGTTTTTGCGAATCGCGCGGAAAGCCTAGCCCCTAACTCAACCCGCCAACTCCCCTACGCTTCCTTGCGACACGGCGCGGCCTCTCTCCATCCGCTTCCTCCGTCACAAGAAATTTCCGATACAAGCGTGCTTGTTGTCAGCGCGTGCGACCCGTCGAGTATTACCCAATTTAGTATACTGCTAGCCTCTCTGTGCGTTCATGCACAAAAAGATACACACTATGACGTCGTCCTCTTATCTTGTAATATTTCGCAAGATGCTGAGACGCTTTTGCATGATCAGGTATCAGAGTACAAAAATATATCACTCCGAATCCTTGACTGTTCACAACTTAATCTTCCATATACCCATCTCAGCATTCATATTAGTGATTTACTGCTAGAATACGATAAAGCGCTGTACATGGCTCCACAAATGCTATTTTGTACAGATCCTAAAAAAATATATTGTTACGATATCCAAAGACATTACTGCGCGGCTGTTCCAATTGCATATAAGCTTGACGATAAAAAAAGCCTTGTACAGATTGATACATCTGTATTGTTGTTGAACTTGTCTATGATACGCAACAGTGACATGCAACGATCATTGTATGCAAGCCTTTCTACAAAAACGCTGATTCACGAAATTATTAACAAAACGCTTGAAGGTGATTTCCTGCCGCTCCCTCCGGAAGCATCAGTGGATGTGTCAATTAAAAACAAAGGGGACTACCCTCTCAAATTATTGGCAGGACAAATGAAAGCCTGCGCCCAGCCGCTGGCTCTCAATTTCGTCAATGCACAAACAGTACTTTCCGAAAACAACACCTTCTTTGCGTCCCGCTATTGGCAAATAGCACGCCGGAGTCCTTGGTACGAAAGGCTGCTTGCCTCCACCAATAAAACGGGCAAAAATTCCACGGACATAGCCGAGAGAGCCCTCCCTCAGCTTCACCAAATCCCTCTGCCGCGAGATGTAAAGCAAAAGCTGATCCATGCCCTGCTCCCAAAATATGCCGTTACGCAACAACTACTCCGGTCCGGCTTTTTTGATATTCCCTTTTACATTGCCGCGAACCCTGATGTTGCAAAAGAGGGCGTCGACCCGGTGCTGCACTATGTAAAATTCGGATGGAAAGAGGGACGCGACCCTGCGCCATGGTTTTCTACAAAAAAGTATCTGGAAACATACCCAGACGTAGCAGCATCACGACTGAATCCCTTTTATCACTACTTAACCTATGGGATTAATGAAGAACGAACCATTTAGTACAATACACTTAAAAATTAATTATACAAAAATACAGAGAGATTATAATGAAAAAATTATTTTTTCATATTGGTATGCCAAAATGCGGATCGACAAGCATTCAAAACTTTATGGCAAAGAATAGAAAAGCATTGCTCCGCAAAGGCTGCTGCTATCCCGAGCCGATGAGCTCATGGGCCCAACATGTTGAAATATGGCCGGGATATGTAAATGGATCTACAGGAAAGAAGCAAGAGTATCCACCTCAACACTATATTAGCATATATGAAAAAGCAATTGAAGATTCAACATGTGCAACAGCGTGCTTAAGTTCTGAACTATTTTCATATTCAAATAAAAAAAATTACGACTTTATTACACACAAATATGATACATCTTACATTGTATATGTAAGATCGCCACTAGAGTTTGCACAATCAAGAATCCTCTTCGCCACAACAGCCTATGTGACATTACCAAAATGGAAAGAATGCAGAATATTAAATACTAATGATTTTATCAACAATGTAAACTTACAACATAAATTACTTGACATATTTTGCGAGCATGATTTCTCTTCAGGAAATTTTATATTTAAAGATTTTGAATCATGCAAGAAAAACGGAAATTTAATTAATGATTTTTGCAAAACGATAGGCATAGATGACATAAGTGACCTCAAAGATGTTGGAACATGCAATGACAGCCTAAAAACAGACTACGTATTTTTCATTGCACACACCAATATGATTCCTCTTACAGTAATAGAAATGAAGAAAATCATTTCAGAATTAAGACAACTGTCCGCACAAGACACTAATAGTCAAAATTATCGAATATTTTCAAAAGCACAAATAGCCTCAACCCCTAAAGATATAATCAAACGATATAATGAATTAGGAAAGCGGATTAACATCCCGGATCTATGGCAGAGGGGGGTAGACTCTATGCTCGCTCTTGAAGAGTGTCCGTACAGACAGCTCCCTACAGATAGACAGCATGATATTTTTGCAAAACTCAGCCCAGAAAGCCAGCGGATTATCAATAACGCATGGCAGTCAAGAGCTATGTACCCCGGCACGCTAAGAGGCGACGGATTCTTGCCTGACATACCTGAAGATGAAAAAACTGCCCACCTTATGCGCCAGTGGTCAATGAGGCTTGCGCAAGAAAGCGCAAAGGGGGATACCACCCCTCTCCATAACACCTTCGATATTGACAACGTAAATCAGCTGCAAGCACAAGTTGCATCCCTACGCAAGCAAGTACAACAGCAGAACAATACTGCCGAGATAAAGCTGCAAAAAGAGAGTTTAGAAAAGGAGCTTTCCACGCTACAAATTGATATTGATAACATCTTGCATTCAAAATCATGGAAAATTACATATCCATTACGAAAAATCTATGAAATTATCGGGAATAATAAACAAACATTAAAAAAAAATAGACACACAACTACAAAAAAAAGAAGCTCCAACACAGCATCTAATATTGATAAGTTCATTCATGACATGCACAACCTAACACTACTGCGCACAAACGTAGATGCTATAGACCCTGAAAAAACGGTCATAATGTGTATGTCATCCCACTTAAAAGAAGCAATTACTTATTATACAGAGAGATATCCAACAATACCTGAATTTAGAATTATAGACTGGGAAAAGTACGATAATATAACGAGTCCATCTTCTAGTGTAAGAGTACTCCCGGCCGCCGACCTAGCAAGCTACACAAACAAGAATAAATGTCTTTTTGTGCCTCCCTTCCCCGTACCGTGGCAGGGCTTTACTCCCGCCGTAAGACAACTCAACGAGATGGGAATTACTATGTTTGATGTTGATGTCCATGTTGAAAAACAATTTGCATGGATCCGCAACACCACGCTTACCCATGAATACTTTGAAAATAATATTGAGAAAATCGCACACCTCTACTCTTTACTTGAAGATAACGAAAGCAAGCTATCCTTCCTGGCGGCTCTAAAACAGCGCCTAACACGTGAAATTGGATATTTTCCACTTGCATCGTACCCTGAATATTTCCATCCGCAGGTTCCTATTGCGCATGGTGATACTCTTATCGAAGGTGGTCTTGGAGCCTATATTCAGCCAACCATTATATTTTCAAAATCAGTTGGATCGCAAGGGAAAGTGGTCTCTTTTGAACCAATTCCCGATCTATTTTCTTCAGCCAAAAAGCGTTTGCAGGAGTATAAGAATATCACAGTTGAAAATTATGGTTTATGGGACAAGGAAGGAAAAGCCACCTTTCAAATATCATCGACAGACGGCTCAAGAATTGCGACACAGAAAGCTGAAAATCAAACGACCTGTGAACTAATAGATATTGATACCTATATTGAGCGAAACAAATTGACATGTAACTTTCTCAAGCTGGATATTGAAGGCTCTGAATTGACTGCACTGCACGGAGCTGTCAAAACGCTCAAAAAATACAAGCCTAAACTTGCAATTTGCCTTTACCACAGGCCATCAGAGCAACTAATTACCATTTTTGACTTCATTCAGTCTCTTGATCTTGGGTATACATTTTATATAGGACATCATACTCCTTATTATACTGACACAATACTTTACGCCATTAATAAAGATAGTTAGAATTATTTAAACCAGTTTCATCCGAAAAACCGAAAAATCGAAAGACAGTGAAGCGTTTACAGAAAACGCATCACTGTCTTTCATAACACTACTTTTGCCGTTCGTGCCTGGTTATTACTCCCCAGAGCATATTTTTAAGAAGTAAAACGTATGTCTCGAATCTGCATCGTCACACCCGACACAATCGGTCCCGCAAAAAACGGCGGCATAGGTACGCATTGTTATAACCTGGCTGTCCTTCTTGCCCGACAAGGAAACAGTGTATCCATACTGTATACTGGTTCTTTGGAGCAAGGGAGCCAGCAAAAGTGGAAAAATTTTTACCGTTCAGCAGGAGTAGAACTCCGTTTCATTGCCTATCCTTCCGAGCCTGCATCTCTCGTGATGTTGCCGGAGATCTTACGCGCGTCGCTATACGTCTTTGAAACCCTCCGTCATGAACACTTTGATCAAATTCATTTTCAGGATTGGCAGGCGGGAGGGTTTCATTGTATTCAGGCAAAACGTACTATGGGGTGTTTTGCTGAAACGCTCCTTACTGTGACAGCACACTCAAACACTGCCTGGATCAATGAAGGCATGCAGGAGTGGAATGCAGATCCTATAGTCGGAACTCAGATTATGTGGGCCGAGCGCTACTGCGTCGCCCATTGCGACCGGCTGATTTCACCGTCACAGGCGATGTTCAACTGGTTGCGATGCAATGAATGGGAGCTGCCTGAGAACCAGAGCTTGCTGCCCTACGTGCTCCTGAACGATGAATCGGCACCCGCGGCCTTCCATGAACCGGAACAAGGCGTGATCGCTTTTTTTGGTCGCCTCGAAACACGTAAGGGACTGAAAATATTTTGTGAAGGGTTGAAAAAACTTTCGCCCACAGATGCGGCGGCCATACGCCAGATCCATTTCGTCGGCAAAGAAGGAACCTGTGAGGATCAACCCGCCCGCGTATATATTAAGGAATCACTTGCCGCTCTCAAGTCAAAAATCCATATCCACAGCACCCTTGATTCTTTTCAGGCAATAACGCTTCTGCAAAAACAAAAGGCTCTGGCATTCCTGCCGTCACTACTTGATAACCTCCCTTTCAGCGGCCTTGAATGCGTGGAAAGGGGAATTCCCGCTATGGCCGCCAATGTCGGCGGTTTTCCAGAAATTTTCCCGAAAGAACAACTTTTTGAGCCCACAGCCGACGGTATCGCAGAAGCGCTATCCCGCGCACTTCAAGGCAAGCTGACGATAGGGACAGCCCTATACGACCCGGAACGCGCAAAAAAGGGCTGGATCGAACTTGCAACACTGCCCCCACCGGCGGTACCACCCCATTCGGATACGCCGCTTATTTCTGTCTGCATGGCACATTATAATTATCCACGCTATCTGCCGTGGGCTCTCGATTCACTGGAACGACAGGATTACCCCAATTTTGAGGTCATTGTTACGGATGACGGAAGCACCGATCCACAGGCCCGCGCAGTTTTCCAGAATCAGAAAATGTTGCGGGACGGTCGTTTTCGCTTCTTTGAAAAAGAAAATTCCGGACCGGGATTAACCCGTAATTTTTGTGCCAACCAAGCCAAAGGCACATACCTTGTTTTCATGGACGCCGACAACCTGGCGGATCCCTCCATGCTCCGACGTTTTGCGGAAGGAATGGAAAGAAGTGGTGTTGACGCCCTGACCTGCCATTTCGAAACCTTTGCCCCAGTATGGGAGGGCTCGAAAATTCCGCCAAAACGAGTATTCCGCGCCCTTCCCCTGGGCCAGGTCATCCTGACGGGCCTGCTGGAAAACCCTTACGGCGATACAAACATGATCGTAAAAGCCGCAACATTTCAACGCCTCGGCGGTATGTGCGGCACCCGGGAAGGTATTGAGGACTGGGAATTTCTGGCGCGTCTCGCCCTGACCGGTGGAACGCAAGACGTAGTGCCCGAGACGCTTTTCTATTATCGGCTTACGCCGGAAGGCGTAAGCCGGAACAGCTCGAAAATTCGCGCCCAAAAGCGCATTGCGGAAACATACAAACAGTACGGATCCGGGTTGCTCCCCGAATTTGTTGACCATATGCTTATTCCTTTTTATTGGAACGAGCGACCGGAACGAGCCTATTCCGTCTTTATACGGCAGGGGATTCGTATCGGCGAATGGCTGGAAAAAATTTATCAACGAACGTTTCCCTCCGGCAGCAAAAGACAACACTTCGCTTCCTGGGTACGACGCTGTTACCGTAGGCTACGATGAACAGAACCATATTTTTCGACCTCCTCATCTACAAAACCCGCGCCAACCTGCGGGCCGAAGTCTCGCGCCTGTACCTCGCCTATGTGTGGTGGGTTCTCAACCCGCTATTCAATATGGCTATTTTTTATATTGTGTTCGGCATCTTCATGAATAACCGGCAGGAGCATTTAGCCCTGTTTCTGCTGCTCGGTACCTCCCAGTGGCAGTGGTTCGCCAGCACCGCGCAGCATGCGGCGAACAGCATCTGGAGTGCGGGAAACACCATGCGGCAAATCAATATCCCCAAAGTGTTCTTCCCGTTGGAAG
>JAJDHY010000043.1 GCA_030266385.1 Desulfovibrio sp. OttesenSCG-928-I05 | reverse complement strand
GGCGGCCGGCGTCGCGGAGGCGGTAGGAGAAGAAGTGGTTGTGCATGGTTTTGGTGCAGCAATCTATACCGAAGATGTTGTGGGGGAGGACTCCTGCCTGCTGGAGCTGGGCGCGGGTGAGGGACCAGAGATCCATGGTTTTTGTGTGGGGGTTGAACCAGGGGGTGAACTCTGGCGACCATTCTGTGCCGAAGTTGATGAACTCTGCGGCGGCGGGACCGAGGGAGGGACCGCGCACGGCGAGGACTTCGGCGGGGATGAGGGAATAATGTTCGCAGAAGGCGCGGACTGCGGTCTGGGGGAACCCGATGCGGTTACCGCGCCAACCGACGTGCAGGGCGGCGACGGGACCGGAGGGATGGGCCAGAAACAGGGGCTGGCAATCGGCGGTTTTGATGGCGAGGGCGAAGGCGGTCTGGTCTGTGAACTGACCGTCGGCTTCGGGCAACAGGGGGGAGGCGGCATCGAAATCGGGATTAAGGGGTGTGGGGGCGGGGTTGCGGACGATGTGATCGCCGTGGATTTGCCGCAGTTCGGCCCAGACGGTGACGTGAGCGGCTTCGAGGAGCGCGGCGCGTGACGTCAGGGCTTGGGGGATGGTGGCGACGCCCTGGACGGGGGATATGCTGCCGCCCGCGCGGGTTCCGAAGAGACAATGGATGTGGGGCGCGCCGGGGAAGGTGAAGGGGATGGCGTTATGGATCATGGTTTTTTGATCCATACGAGTTCTTCGTCGGTACAGACACCGTGCATGGGCAGATCCCATGCTTCCCGACCGGGCAGGGTATCGACAAGCTGAAAACTGTAGGCGATCCCGATGCGGGGGATGGGCGCGATTTCGTGGCGGGCGAAAAAGCGGTCATAGTAGCCGCCGCCGTTGCCGAGGCGGTACCCGTGCCGGTCGTAGCCGACACCGGGCACGACGATGAGATCGGGCAGGATATCGCCGTTTTCGGGCGGGGGGCAGGTTGCGGGATCGGGTTCCAGAATACCGAAGGCACCGGGGACGAGGGCGTCGAAACTGTTGCAGGGCAGGAGCTGAATCAGACGGTGCGGGCCGGGGACGGTACGGGGCAAGAGTACCTGCTTGCCGTCGTGCCAGGCGTGATCCATCAGTTTTCTGGTCTGGGTTTCTTTGCGGATGGGGGAATATAAGGCCACGGCGCGGCTTTTTTTCCAGACTTTTTCCTGCATAAGGCGGTTCTGGGCCAGTTCGCTCAGGTATTGTGCTTCTTCGGTACTCAGCAGGCGTCTTTTTTCGTACATTTCCGCCCGCAGGGTGGCTTTGTCCGCCATGGGGAATCTCCTTGGTTTGCGCAATCATGCCGCTTGGGGTAGTATCGCGTGATACGGTACAGAGTGCGCCTTGTGAATGCAAGAGGGTATAGCGTTTTTTCACTGTGGTACAGTGCGCATGTTTTGATGGCGTGAACCGCTGATCGCCGCGCAGGCGTGCGAATCGTTGTTCCGCCCGCAGTGGACCAGGGTGATTTTTCCGGAATCATGCGGCCGGAAATCAGACGGACGTCCAATCCCGGATACATTATGCCGCGTGTGCGGCCAACGGAGTATGTGGTTATGAAAGTGCCTACAATAGGCGGGATAGTTGAATGTAAATGCGGCAAATGTAACGATGTGACGGGTCATGTGGTCATGGCCATCGTCGGCGGTGAAATCGTTAAGGTGGAATGCCGCGCCTGTGGCAGCGTGCACAAGTTCAGACCGCCGGATAAACCCGGCGTGACCCGTGTTGCGAAAGCTCCTTCGCGCAAGGCTGCCACCGGCACAACTGCGGGTACACGCACTCCGGCCCGGGGCGCGCAGGCCAGAGCGGAATATGACAGATGGGAGAAAGCGGCACAACGCGCGGTGAACGCGGAAGTACTGCCCTACAGCACCACGGGAAAATTTGAACAGGGAAACCTGGTGCGGCACCCCGTGTTCGGCCTTGGAGAAGTGCTGTTGATTATACCACCGGATAAGACGGATATCCTTTTTGAGACGGGAATTAAGCGACTGTTATGCAATAAATGAGACATTTGCTTTAAAGTTAGAGTTTGTACTGTAGTATACAAGACACCATATGTATCTCCAGTACGCCAACACAGGAATATACGTCGTATGTTCCTGTGTTGGCGTTTTATGTGACAATATACTGCGTAATATCATTATTTTGTTTGTTTTTTTCATGGTTATGACGGAAGAGCTCCTCTGGAAGATCTAATGCCCTCGTTTGGGTCGGAATTAAAAAATACGCAAATTGGAGTGCTATATGCGGATTTTTTATTGACGATTCTTTGCTGATAGGGATAAGGGGTTAACAGAGCCGCGCATTTCCGCAGGTGTGTTGTGGAAATTCAGTGTGCGGAGTGTCACTTTTTTTTGTGAGGTTTTTTTTCATGGCCAAGTCGATTTATGTTGGAAACTTACCCTGGTCCGCGACGGAAGACGAAGTGCATAACCTGTTCTCTGAACACGGCAGTGTCCTGTCCGTCAAGCTCGTCACCGACCGCGAAACCGGCCGCGCCCGTGGCTTCGGTTTTGTGGAAATGGAAGACGCCGACGCCGCCACGGCTGTGGAAGCGCTGGACAACACCAGCTTCGGTGGTCGTACCCTGCGCGTGAACGAAGCTCGGCCCAAGGCTCCGCGCCAGCCGCGCTACTAGTTTCCTTTTTTATGCCTGATCGGAACCCCGGCCTTGGCCGGGGTTTTTTTATGCGCAAGTGAAAGGCCGTTTCGTGGCGCTGTTGGCAGGAGCGAGTGCAGGCAATTGCTGTTGGCATCTTCTGTGCATATTTTTTGAAAGCACACCCGGACTGTCAAAAGTTGCCGGGCCGTAACCATGTGGCGACGGAATGGCTCTACAGCACGTAGAACGAAGCTGAGCTTCACCGGGTTGTTGTCCGGGCTGCGTGCCGCCGTCGGCGGATCGACAGTGTGCGAGAGAAGGAGGAGAACGCCATGCGTTCAGGCAATACCATGAACAGTCAAGTACAGCGGATAGCGCTTTGTGTTGTGGCCGTCTTGTGCCTCGCACTGGGGGCTTGCGCCACCAAAAGCAGCGAGCCGTATGCGGCAAACCGTGCGTACCGTGTAGGCGGGATGGAAGTCGGCACGGTGACGCATGTGGGGGAAACGCTGCTTACTGAAGAGTACGGGCATGAAAACGTGCTGGGCGGCGCAGCCGTCGGCGGGGTGGCCGGGGCCGTGGCCACGGGCGGCAACCCGCTCGGTCTTGTGGGCGGTGCGGCGCTGGGGGCGTACGCCGGTGATTATGTCACCGAAAAAACCGTGCGCTACAAGGCGCTGACCATCACTGTGGCCATGGATAACGGCGATCTTGTGACTGTGGTGCAGGAAGAGGACGATGTATACCTTCCCGGCGACCGGGTGCGCATTCTGTATGAACGCGACCGGGCGCAGGTTCGCCATATGTAAGGTCCGTTTCCCGACTGCCCGGAGAAAATTTGAAAGCCGGAGGACGCCCTGTGTGCGGGGCGTCCTCCGGCTGTTTTCGCGGCGTATGGTTTTCGACGGCTACCGGGCCGGGATATTACTGCTGTTGCGCGCCGAAACGGGCCATGCGTTCGCCGGATTCGGTGTAGTGGTCGCGCAGGGTCTTTTCCACCAGCGCGGGGTCTTTGGAGCGCACCGCATCCAGAATAAGCTCATGCCGCGCGCAGTATTCTTCCGGCGTGTACAGGGTACGCCAGCGGTTGTAAAACAGGAATTTGCTGATATTCAGACAGCTGCGGCGGGCGAGCTCCGTCAGACCGGGGTTATCCGCGCGGGCGAGGAGGGTATCGTGAAATTCGTTATCCAGCCCGGCGAATTCCAGCATGCTCGACGCGGTGGCGGCGGTTGCCCGCATGGCGTTTACAAGCGCATCCAGACAGGCCAGATCATCGTCGGTAAAACGCTCCAGTGAAACGGCGACGGCTGCGCCTTCCAGAACGCCTCCGATAAAGTAGGCATCCTTGATTTCCTTGCCCGTGAGGGCGCGGATAAATTTGCCGCGTTGCGGCTCCGAGGATATGAGCCCTTCACGCATGAGAATCTGCAATGCTTCGCGCACCGGCGCTCTGCTGATGCCCAACCGTTCGGCCAGCACCATTTCCTTGACCTGATCACCAGGGGCGAGTTCGCCTTCCAGAATTCTCGCCTTGATGTATTCCGCCACCTGGTCGCTGTAGGTCTGTTTTGTGATCATGCAGTCTCCGCTGAAATGGGCTCATGGCGCTGTTTCCGTCGCGTTGCCCGGAACCATCCGTTTTTTATGTGCTTATACCGAGATGTCCCGTGCTGTCCAGAACTATGCCCCGGTATGGAGCCGCAGCGCGGTCCGGTAATGCGTCAGACCGCCGTTTTCGGTCCTGTTACAGCACCCTGCGTCCGTTGACGAAACGGGGGCTCCAATAACTGGAACCGATGCTTTCTTCCCGGACCTTTCCGCCGGAACTGGGGCTGTGGATAAAGCGCCCGTTGCCGGAAGCGAGACCGGTATGAAGCCCCTGCTTCGCGGAAATGCGGAAAACGACGATATCGCCGGGACGCAGATCGCCGCGCCGGACGGATTTGCCGCAGGCTGCCTGTTCCTTGGCCGTGCGCGGAACTTTGACACCATGCTGCGCGAAACTCCAGAATAAAAGGCCGGAACAGTCAAACCCGGTGCGCGGTGATGTGCCGCCCATGGTGTAGCGTACGCCGATCTGTGAGCGGACGGTCGCAAGCACCGCTTCCGGCTGTCTCTTTTTCCCCGTGGGCGCTGCCGGAATGGAGCGTTTGCCGCAACCCGGAAACAGCGCAAGCGCA
The DNA here is from genome assembly GCA_030266385.1 of Desulfovibrio sp. OttesenSCG-928-I05. Taxonomy (GTDB): domain Bacteria; phylum Desulfobacterota; class Desulfovibrionia; order Desulfovibrionales; family Desulfovibrionaceae; genus JAJDHY01. Next base: position 7,201 of record JAJDHY010000043.1, on the reverse strand, counting down.
AAGAGCGCACCCAGCCGGAGCACGCTGCGGCGGGATATGACCACGACAGAAGGAGAAGATAGCGCTCGCATTAAACGGGCTATAGCAAAAAGTCTAGATAATTTCTAGGGAAGAATTGCTGAGAACCCTTCATTTTCCTTGCACGGACTGCGTTTCATATCGTGGTCGTCCGGCCTGCGCAGGCGGCGTTACCGGTTACGGGGCGGCGTGAGCGGGCCGTCCAGGGCAAGGTGCAGTAACGGGAACGCTCTGCCGGAGCCATCACGCGGGGAACGGGCCGTTTGCCGGAACCCGAGGCGCAGGTAAAACTGCAGCGCGTTGGGGTTGTCTTCGTTGACATCCACCAGCAGCGGCGTTTCAAGGGGCGTTTTTTCTCTGGCAAAGGTCATGAGCCGTCTGCCGCCGCCTTGTCCGGCGTGAGCCGGTTCCATGAAAAGGGCTTCGACCTTGTTTTCGTCCATGCCCATGAACCCGAGCGGGCCGCTGGCGTTTTCCAGAACCCATGTTTCCATTGTGCCCAGACCGTCATGGACCAGCGGGTGGTAAAACGCGATATCGTCTTCGGATAAAAATGTATGGGTGGCCCGGACAGAGCGCAGCCACAGCTCTGTCAGCGCGTCTCTGTCTTCAGGAGTGAAGGGTCGGATGGTCATGAGGGGATCCTTTTCCGGCGGATGCTGAGGAAAGAGCGGAACGCCGCGAAGGGCATTTTTCAGGAAACTACCCGGTTTCGCCCCGAATCTTTTGCCGCGTACAGGTTTTTGTCGGCAATTGCCAGTGCTTCGTCTGTATCCTGGGTTGTCGTGCCGCTGTACAGTCCGACACTGATGGTACAGGAAATCTCAACGTGCTCGTACATAAAGGGCGATTCGGCGACTGCTTCGCGTATGCGTTCGGCGGCGGCCGCCGCCGCTTCCGGCCCGACTCCCGGCATGAGAATGGTGAACTCTTCCCCACCCCAGCGGAACAGGCGGTCAGATGCCCGGATATGCCGCGATATGACCTGCGAGACGTGCAGGAGCACTTTATCGCCCACCGCGTGCCCGAAGGTATCGTTGATCCGTTTGAACCAGTCAAGGTCGATGATGGCAAGGGAAAAGGGCTGCATATCCCGGCGGAATTTCGCGGTAATCCATGCGAAGGCCGCGTCAAAATCCCTGCGGTTGCCAAGCCCGGTCAGCACGTCGGTTCTGGCTTCTTCCTCAAGGCGTTCCATGCTGCGGGCCAGCGCGCGGCGGGTGTTTTCCCGGATAAATTCGGCCCACCAGGAAAAGACGAAGGCTCCGAGCATGGCCAGCAGCATGCGGATACGCATGGATTCTTCCAGCGGCATGGTGATGTAGCGGGAAAGGGGCGTGAGCATCAAGAGCAGCAGGAAAAGGTAATACAGGCCAAAAACAAGGGAGCCGAGGCGCAGTCCGAGGCTGAACATGGTCATGGTCGGGAACAGGATGAACCAGGTGACGCTGCCGGACAGAGAATCTGTTGTGTTGCCCAGAAGAAGCCATGCGCCCAGCAGCATGAGGGATGCGACCAGAAGAAAGGTGGGCGCGCTCGACGCTTGTGGTGACTTGCGTAACCAGAAGAGAACGATCAGCGGCAGAGCGCTCCATATGGAAAGCGCTGCGATCAGATGTGTGTTCTGTTCAAGGATATTGGCGCCGATAGCCAGAAGAAGCATGCCCAGTATGGCGTAGGCAAGCAGGTAGGTGTTGCTGCGCTGAAAGGCCCCTTGCGCGGCCCAGAAATCCCCGTATTCCAGATGAACTATGCGCCGGAGCAGATGCCGGAAAAGCAGTTTCCGCCTGCTCCTCCCTGTACCCCTGGCCGACTCGGTATTCTTTTCGTACATACTATCTGATCCGCATTTCATTCCCCCAAATGAAATGTTGCTGTGCTATGAGACCGCCGGTCTCGTCTGTCTGATGTAACTCCCGGTTTCCGGGGTTACAAGCCGCTACGCGGGATGCTGTTCGCACAATCACACGGGCGACTTTGCGGACAGCATCCCGGAACTATCGTCCCGCGATGCTGGTCGCGAACTTATAGCACGAAATATGGTTTTGCATAGCGATTTTATGGGAGTCTGCCGCAGGTTTTTGGTCCCGACAGCGGCTCTTTACGGACATGGGGGCACAGTGTACGATAACGAAATTTTGCTCATGCGTTTCTACTTTTGCCGGTAAGCCGTATTGGCTCCGGAAAACCGCAACCCGGTTCCCCCGGTTGTTGGAGGAATCTTATGGAAAGACGGCTTTTCGGCACTGACGGAGTGCGCGGCCGTGTTGGCGAATATCCGATGTTCCCGGACATGGCTCTGCGTCTCGGTATGGCGGCAGGCGTCCAGTTCCGCAAAGGCGCGGGGCGGCACCGGGTCGTTATCGGGAAAGATACCCGTATATCCGGCTATATTTACGAATCCGCCCTCACGGCCGGGCTGTGCGCCGCCGGGATGGATGTTTTTCAGGTCGGGCCGCTGCCGACTCCCGCCATTGCCTTTCTTACCCGGAATATGCGTGCCGACTGCGGCATCGTCATTTCCGCGTCGCATAACCCCTATCATGACAATGGCATCAAGTTCTTTGACAGCGAAGGGTTCAAACTGCCCGACAGCGTTGAAGACGCCATCAGCGCAATGGTGCTGGACAGCGAATACGCCTGGCCCTATCCCGCCCCGGACAAAGTGGGGCGCGCATCCAAAATTCAGGATGCGCCGGGCCGCTATATTGTGGGCATCAAAAGCAGTATCCCCCGTCACATCAATTTCGCGGGGATGCGCGTGGTTATCGATTGCGCCAACGGAGCCAACTACAAAGTCGCGCCCATGGCCCTTGAGGAACTCGGGGCCGAGGTCATCAAGATCGGCACGGCTCCCGACGGGCTTAATATCAACCGGGATTGCGGTTCGCTTCATCCCGAAGTGGCGGCGGCAAAAGTCCGGGAAACGCGGGCCGATATGGGCCTTGCCCTGGATGGCGACGCGGACAGGCTCATTGTTGTGGACGAGACGGGCCGCATTCTGGACGGGGACCAGATCATGGCGATCTGCGCTTACGACGCCATGCAGCGCGGGGCGCTTCCCGGCAACAAGCTGGTAGCTACTGTCATGAGCAACATGGCGCTGGAAGTTTTTATGCGCGATGTGGGCGGCACGCTTATCCGCACCGCCGTGGGCGACCGTTACGTGGTGGAAGCCATGCGCGAACACGGGGCATTACTCGGGGGCGAGCAGTCGGGGCATCTTATTTTCATGGAACACAACACCACCGGGGATGGTCTTCTGGCCGGGCTGCAACTGTTGCGTATCGTCCAGGAAACAGGCAAGCCCCTTTCCCAGCTGGCGGACAAGCTCCAGATTTATCCCCAGGTTCTCATTAACGTGCCGGTGCGCCAGAAAATTCCTTTTACGGAATGCCCGGCCATCGCCAACGACGTGGCACTGGCCGAAAAGACCCTCGGCGGCAAGGGCAGGGTGCTGCTGCGCTATTCCGGTACGGAACCCCTGGCCCGTGTCATGGTCGAAGGAGAAAACAGCGATATGGTGCAATCTCTTGCGGAGGGTCTTGCCGAAACCCTCAGGCAGGCCTTATAAGAATATAACGGTGTTTACCCGACCTCATTCGCCGCGTATATCGCGCCAAAGGAGTTTGCATGAAAATTCGTAAGGTTGTTATCCCCGTCGCCGGATGGGGCACGCGTTCGCTTCCCGCTTCCAAGAACATCCCCAAGGAAATGCTGCCCATCTACAACAAGCCCGTGGTGCAGTATGTAGTGGAAGAAGCCATCCGTTCCGGCATCAAGGATGTTGTGTTCATCACCAACCGCGACAAAAGCGCCATTGAAGATCACTTTGACTACAACCACCAGCTTGAGGCGGTGCTTGACCGGGCCAACAAGACGGAACTGCTCGGCGCCGTGCATGCGGTGGCCGAAATGGCCAACATAATTTCCATCCGTCAGAAAAAACAGCTCGGTCTCGGACATGCCGTGCTCATGGCCAAGGAAGTTGTGCGCTACGACGACGCTTTCGGCATCATGGTAGGGGACGATCTTATTTTCGGCGAGGACGCGGGGCTTGTGCAGCTCATGAAAATGACTGCCGAAACGGGCTTGCCCTCCATCGGTATTATGGAAGTGCCCGATGACAAGGTGAACCGCTACGGTATTGTGGCCGGTGAAGAAACCTCCCCCGGCGTCTACAAGGTGACGGACATGGTGGAAAAACCGGAAATCGGCAAGGCCCCCAAGGGGTCCAACCTCGCCATTGTCGGGCGCTATGTGCTGACCCCGGAAATTTTTGATTACCTTGAAAACGCCACCCCCGGCCATGGCGGGGAAATTCAGCTTACGGATGCGCTCTTCTCCCTCGCCAAGGACAAGGGCATGCTGGCCGTGAAGATGAAAGGACACCGCTTTGATGCCGGCGACTGGGCCGAATACCTTTCCGCCAACATCTATTTTGCGCTCAAGGACAAGGCGATACGTGACGGACTTCATTCCCGCCTGACCGAGCTGCTGAAAAAGTATTAACGTCGTGCTGCCGCGCTGACGGTAAGAAAAAGGGAAGAGGCCGGACGGGTTCTTCCCTTTTTTCGTCCTTGTCGCCGGGCCGTGGAGGGCTGGGGCAGGCTTCCGGCGGATTTTCGGCGGGCGATGAAACCCGCCGCCGGGAGCGGGCGATCTCGCTTCTTTCCGAGACCGGCATAATCTGCTATCCCTTTCACGGCGCGAAGGGCACACGCTCTTCCGGTTCGAGCGCCTGCTCTTTCAATTTTTCCTTATTTTTCCACATGGTTGTGATTCTATGTCTCTTTCTTCCCAGCGCCTGATTGATGCGGCGCTTTTAAGCCCGCCGTATTCCACGCTCAGTTACGCGCCGCCTCCCTGGTTGCCGGAATCCGTATGGCGGCCGGGTATGCGCGTCCTTCTGCCCCTTGGCCGGGGCTGCCGTGTGGCCGTGGTGCTGGGGTTGCGGCAGGCGGAGCGCGGCACCATCCCGGAAGGTTTGAAGTACGCCCTGTGGCCGCTGGAAACAGAACCGTTGCTGGATGCCGCCTATCTGGAACTGGTGCGTCAGTTGGGGGTGCGGCATGCCGTGCCGCCCGGTCGTATTCTGGGCACGGTGCTGCCGTCGCCGCTCAGGCTGACCAAGGGGCGTTTCCGTTTTCTGGGAGAAGGCAAGGCGCGGGAATGCAAAACCTCGGAACTGGCGGCCTTTGCAGGCGATCTCACCGCCGGGAGTGCCTGTCCCGCTGAGCTTCGCAGTTTTGGGGAACTCTGGTTGCAGGGGCGGGGAAGCTGGCTGGAAGGCGGGGACAGCCCCCTGGACCGGGAAATGGTTTCTCTGGCCCAGGATCCCCCCTGGCCGGTCCGGCCGCGCGCGTTCAAGCAGTTCGCCCTGCTGGATTATCTGCTGTTGCGGGGGGCCGTCAGCAAGCGGCAGTTGCTGGATGATCTCGGGTCCAGCGCTTCGGAAACCCTGAACACGCTCATGGAACGCCAACTGGTACTCGTCCGCCCGCGTGACGAAGGCGAATCCGCCGGGGCAGGGGTCGATTCCGGGGAAGCGGCGGGCGAAGGCCGGAAGCAGTACTGGAACGCGCCCTTCGCGCTCAGTCCGGATCAGGATGCCGCGCTGGCGGCGCTTGTGGCGGATAGTGATCCTGCTGGCGGCAGTGGGGCCAAGCCCCATCTGCTGCACGGGGTGACCGGGAGCGGCAAGACAGCAGTGTATCTGGCGCTGGCTGCCGCGTGTCTTGAGCGGGGCAGGAGCGTTATGCTGCTTGCGCCGGAAGTCGCCCTTGCCATCAAGTTGCGCCGGGATGCGGAGCGTTATCTGAAAGACGCGCCCGTCATTTTTTATCACGGCTATCAGACGCCGCGTGAACGGCAGGAGCGTTTTGTCAACGCTGCTTCCGCCGGGCCGGTGTTGATTGTCGGGACGCGGTCGGCGCTTTTTTTGCCGGTCAGAAATCTCGGCGCGATCATTCTGGATGAAGAGCACGACACGTCGTTCAAGCAGGATGAAGGGCTTGTGTATCAGGCCAAGGAAGTCGCCTGGTTTCGCGCGGCGCAGGGTGATTCTGTGCTGCTGCTCGGTTCGGCCACGCCGGATGTGAAGACGTATTACGCCGCCGGGCAGGGGCAGATTCGTTTGCATGCCTTGTCGGAGCGAACGGGTGGCGGCACCTTGCCCAGCATCCGGCTTGTGGCGCTTCCCCGGTCTTCACCCGGAGCGGGTTTGCTGGCCGGCGAAAGTATTGAAGCGATTGCCGCCTGTGTCGCGCGGGGGGAGCAGGCCGTCATTTTGCTGAACCGGCGGGGCTATGCACCGTTCATGTACTGCACATCCTGCGGCGGGACCGTGCATTGTCCGCATTGCGATATCAGTCTTACCTATCACAAGGGTCGCGAGCGTCTGGTTTGTCATTACTGCGGACATGCCGTGCCCTTTCCTTCCCCCTGTCCGGACTGCGGCGGGGTGAGTTTTGTGCCCATGGGCGAAGGGACCGAGAAGCTGGAGGAGAGTTTATTGCCTTTTCTCCCTGTGGGCTCGCGGATTTTACGTCTGGACCGTGACAGTACCCGGCGTCCCGGACGCATGGAGGAGATTCTGGCCGCGTTCGGGCGGGGTGAGGCTTCAGTTCTGGTTGGTACGCAGATGCTTTCCAAGGGCCATCATTTTCCCAATGTGACCCTGGTTGTGGCGGCGGATGCGGATCTTGGTCTGAATCTGCCGGATTACCGGGCGGCGGAGCGGAGTTTTCAGCTTGTTTTGCAAGCGGCGGGGCGTTCCGGGCGTGGGGAGAAGCCCGGTGAGGTGTTGATTCAGACGCGCGATCCCGGTCATTATTGCTGGGAATTTGTGCGGGGCAATGATTACGAGGGGTTTTACGCGCAGGAGGTGGCCTTGCGTGAGCGGCGGCGTTATCCGCCGTTTGTGCGGCTTGCGCTTATCCGGCTGAGTTTTCCCATGGACTGGAATGAGGGGATGGCACGTCTGGAAAAGGTGGCGGAAGCCATACGCGGTACCGGGAAGGCGAGAGGGGTCAGTGTTTTGGGGCCTGCGCCCGCGCCGTTATCCATGATCAAGGGGATGCGTCGTTTTCATTGCTTGTTGAAGTCCGATAACTGGGTGGCGCTGCGGGATATTTATGGCGCGGCCTTGCGGGCGGCGGGGCAGAGCAAGCTGCGCGTGGGG
>JAJDHY010000042.1 GCA_030266385.1 Desulfovibrio sp. OttesenSCG-928-I05 | reverse complement strand
TTGTCATCAGTCTGAGACGGGAAAGGCCCCCGCTCCGGTATGCCGGAGTAGGGGCCTTTCCCGTCTGATGCCGCGTGTCAGGTGTTATGACTCCATGAAGAAACCATAAAGCAGGCCGCCTGCAATCCACCAGACCATGAGGCAGACCAGCGCGTGCATAACCCGCCAGGCGCCGGGCTTGCGGAAAACAGGGGCCAACGCGCTGCCCGCCAGGCTCAATCCGAAAAACCAGACAACGGAAGCCGTGCCCGCTCCCGCGCCGAACCAGTACCGGCCATCGCCGGGGAAATTGCCGCTGATAGCCCCGAGCATGACCACCGTATCCAGATAGACATGCGGGTTGAGCAGGGAAACGGCCAGCGTGGCGGCCAGAGTCGGTCCCAGGCGTGCATCGGAGCCGCTTGCGGCATTCGCTTCAAGGCTGTGGGACGCAAAGGCTTCGGCCAGACTGCGCGCGCCGAACCAGATGAGAAACGCCGCTCCCCCCAGCGCCGCCGCCCCTTTCAGTATGGCGTTGTTCGCCACGAGCGCGCCCAGCCCCATAACGCCGGCGGTAATGAGCGCCACGTCGATAAACGCGCATACAGCGGCGACCGGCAGGGCGTGGTTGCGACGTACGGCCTGGGTGAGCACGAACGCGTTCTGCGCGCCAATGGCGATAATCAGGCTCGCGCCCATGAAAATTCCTTGCGCGTATGCGGCGGTGTCCATGCGTCCTCCCCTTGTGCGCGGCCGGAACATTCGAATGTGCAGTCCCCGGTCGGGCCTTGTCCATGCAATATATCGCTTCGGGATGCAATATCTTTCCGAAACCTCCGTATTCTTCCTCCCCTGACGTCGGCTTTGGGAGGCGTGCTGTTGTACGGCATTTTGTCGCAGATGGTAAGCGCATGCGTCACTGTCCTGAAGGGATTCATCCGTCCTGCGGAGCTGCCTGCTCATCCCGGTCCTGAAGGCCGCGTAACGACATATAATGCCCGCCGTTGCACGATGTTCTCGCGGTGCAGTGCCCCTGTCGCTCCCGGTTTTGGACGCCCGCACTCTGCCTTTTCAGGTGCTGTGCTTTCATCACATCGCGCTATACTGTGCCTGTTTTGTTACTTTTGCCTAGTGTGCCATGGCGTTTCTCTCCGTATGCCGCACAGGAGCCCTTCCCTTGTCTTCCTTTGATTTCATCACCTTCTGAGAAAAAAGTATGTACGCTAAATGTATTCTTAAAATACTTTTAGCGGTGAAAATGGGATGAACAGTTCATCCCATTTTTAGTGATATTCACTATGGTACAGTAGTATAAGTAGCAGTCTATTAAATTTTTTAATGAATTAAATATTCATTATTTTTTTAAGAATATTCATTTTTTTACTTCATAAAAAAATTTATTGCTTTGTAAATTTTTATTTCTGTGCAAGCTTGTAGTCGAAGTGGAGGGGAAATGTATTCAGTCAATAATGAAAAAAAGAAAATTATTGCTCAACTCATTCGTGATGAAGGATCAAAGCGCAACAGGAAAGGAATGCATATCACGTATCGTTGTACTTCAGGCAAAGTAACTATCGGGTATGGGCACAATATTGATGATAATCCGATTCCTGGAATAAATTCTACGTCAGAGCTGACTGAAGAACAGGCACTTCGCCTGCTCGAAACAGATATCAATACGGTGTGCGGCCAGTTGCGCTCGGCGCTGCCCTGGTCCGCAAGCCTCGATACTCCGCGATTCGCCGTGCTCGTGAATATGGCCTTCAATATGGGGCTTCACGGGCTGCTGTCCTTCAAGAACACCTTGGCGGACGTAGAGCGCGGCGAATATGCCGGGGCCGCCCGGCGAATGATGCAGAGCAGGTGGGCGCGTCAAGTAGGAGACGGCCCTGGCGGCACATTCGACCGGGCGGAGCGCCTGGCGCGGCAAATGGAAACGGGAGAATGGCAGTGAGCGGCGTTCTTTCGCTGATCCCCGGGGCCTGGCGGGTAATCGCTATTCTGGCGCTGACGCTTGTCCTCGGCGGGGCCTTCGGGGCCGGAATGGTCCGGGGCTACACCCGGGGGTTCGCAAGCGCGGCAGCGCAAGGGGAGGCGGCACTCGCAACCCTGCGCGCCGCATACGACCGGGAATATGCCGAGGCCATGGAAATGATGCGCGAACGGCTTGGGCGGCAAGCCGAGGCGGCGCTGGCCGCGAGCGCTGAACATGCGCGGGAGAAGGAACGATATGCGAAACAACAGGCGAGTTTACTGGCGCGGATTGCGGATCTTACCCATGGCAGCACTCATCGTTTCAGCCCTGCTTTTGTCCGGCTGTGGAACGAAGCGACAGGGGCCGCCGGTGGTGGTGCCGACGCTGCCCCTTCTGGTTCCGCCACAGTTTCTGGAACGGCCGGAGGCGCTGCGCCCGCTGATTCCGGGCTTCAGGCCGCTGGAAGAGAGCACTGAGGAGAGCGGGGAAAATTTGGTAAGCGAGGCGGATATTCTCAATTATATTACTTATTTCGGTCTGCGCTGCCGTGCCATGGAAACGCAACTGAACACGCTGATCTCGCTGATCGAAGAGCACAATGCTGAACGCTGAGCGGGCTATGGCACGTCGCCGCCCCTGTTTCCCGTAACGGAAGCTGTGGCCGCGTACGACACCATGGAAACTACAACCAAGCAGGAGACCGTTTGTATGGGAGAACGTCAGGAGATGCTGGGACGCCACATGGAGCTGAGACAGGCGCGGTCGCGCTGCGAGCTGGCCTGTGAGGCCATGCGGGACAAGCTCCGCGTGTTGCTGCCGGTTGGGGAAGGGGTGGAGCGGCTCGACAGGGACGCTATTTTGAACACGGCGGCGGCGCTGCATTCGCAGCTGGCGCAGATAGCCGAACAGGATATCCGGCTCGCGGCGCTTGGGCGCGAGCTCGGCATCTGAACCATGGCAGTGGAACATGCGCCGGAAACCGTGTGGCGGGCGGAAGAGCTCTACTGCATCGAGCGTGGAAGCTTCGCGGCCATCAGTGAAGAACTTCAGGTCTCCCAAAGTACCTTGCGCCGCTGGGCGGAAAAATACGGGTGGCGAGGAAAGCGCGAAGAACTTGCCAGAGCGGTTGTCGGCATCAGGGTCGATACCATCCGCAGCCGGGCTGATGTGCTCAGGCGGCTGCTTGAGGCGGAAGACAATAAAGAGGCCGCCCAACTTAGCTCCGCCGCGTACCGGCTCGAACGGTTGGCGTTTTCGATGGAAGAAAGCCTTCGTCGACGCGCCGGATCCCCGAAGACGCAGACGGAAGCGGCGGAAAGCCCGCCGCCGAAGCTCGAGGCTGTGCCTCGGGACGACGCGGAACGCATCGCCCTGCTGGAAGAAGCGCTGGATCGCCAGCTTGCCTATATTCTGGAGCGTCCTGTCGCGGATTTCGCGGCCCGTATCAGGGATATCAAGGCAGCCATGGACGTTTTGCGCAGTGTTCGGGGCGGCGGCGGAGGCGGCGGGGAACTGCGGGTCAGCTTTATGGAGAGCGATGACGCGCTGGAAACCGCCATGCCGGACAGCTCTGCGGGGTGCGGATGAAAGCGGTCATTCCTTACTGTCCCAGGCCGTTGCAGGCTTCCGTACACCGGGGGCGCAAACGCTTCACCCTGCTCATAACGCATAGGCGTTTCGGCAAAACGGTCACGGCGGTGTGTGAACTGTTGCGGCGCGCCCTCATGCACGGCGGGAACGTGCGGGCATGGCGGGCCGGGTATGTGGCTCCCTACCTGCGGCAGGCGAAAAGTATCGCCTGGGATTACCTCAAGTACTACGCGGGCGGTGTTCCGGGCACGGTGTTCAACGAAACGGAACTGCGGGCCGATCTGCCGAACGGGGCGCGTATCCGCCTTTTTGGCGCGGACAACCCGGATGCGTTGCGCGGGTTGTATTTTGACGACCTGGCCATTGACGAAGCCGCCGACGTGCCGCGTTCCGTGTGGTCGCTGGTACTGCGGCCGACTCTGGCCGACCGGGCGGGCTGGGCGCTTTTCATGGGAACCCCCAAGGGGCTGAACAATCTCCTCGCGGATATGCGCGAGGCGGCGGCCAAGGATCCGGAGCACTGGGCGGTCTATCATTTCAAAGCCTCGGAAACCGGCTATGTGACCGCGCCGGAACTGGCCCGCGCACGGGCGGACATGACGGAGGATGAATATGCGCAGGAATTTGAATGTTCTTTCGCCGCAGCGGTTCGCGGAGCGATCTACGCGAAAGAGCTGGATCGGGCGGAAGAGGAAGGGCGCATCGGCGTCATCCCCTTTGAGCCGGAACTGCCCGTCTCGACAGCCTGGGATCTGGGCATCGATGACGCCATGGCCATCTGGTTTTTCCAGCAGGAACCGGGCGGTGCGCTGCGTATCCTGGAATACTTCGAGAACAGCGGCGAAGGGCTTGAATATTATGCGGAATATCTGCGCGGAAAAAAGTGGCGCTACCACCGGCATATCGGCCCGCACGATCTCATGGTGCGGGAGCTCGGCACGGGCAAGAGCCGTTTTGAAACGGCACGAAAGCTCGGAATATCCTTTACCGTTTGCCGGAATTTGCCTGTGGCGGATGGAATAGGCGCGGCGCGCCGTTTGATCGGAAACTGCTGGTTCGATGCCGCCGGGTGTTCCGAGGGAATCCGGGCGCTGCGACAGTATCAGAAAGTGTGGAACGACAAGATGTCGTTGTTCGGCAAACCCCTGCACAACTGGGCCAGCCATGCGGCTGACGCGTTCCGTTACCTCGCCGTGGGCGTGATGCCCGAACGGCGGGAACCCAGGCAGGAAAAAACCATAAACAGGAGAACGTCATGGGTGGAACCGTAAAAAAGATAATCAAATCGACCAAGAAGGCGGTGAAAGGCATTTTTGGCGGCTCGTCGAATAGCGGCATGAGCACCGGAGATTACGAAAAACAGCTGAAAGCCGCTGAAAATGAAGCGATCCGCAAACGGGCGGCGCTGGCGGAAAAGGGTATGGGCGGAACCCTTCTGGGCGGTTCGCTGGGAGATGCTTCGGGCATCGTGAAAAAGAAGCTCGGCGAATAGAGCGTTTCATCCTTCTTTTGCCCCGGGCGAAACGGCCCGTTGGAGGCGCGTACTTATGGATATGGATCGAGTAGCGAAACTGGCCGAATCCATATGGCGAAAACGGGAAACCGTTAACGACCGTATGGAAGAGCTGGCCCGGTACATTTACCCGGACAGGGCGGGGTTTACGCGCACGCTGGCTCCCGGCGCCGAAGAGCGTGACGAAATATGGGACGGCACCCCGGAAGATGCCGCGCAAATGCTTGCCGCCGCATTGGGGAGTCTGTTGACCAACCCTTCAGGCAACTGGTTCACGCTGGAATACCCGGACGCCCCGGAGCAATCCAGAGAAGCCGGACTGTGGCTGAACGAGGTTACCCGGCGCATGCTGGCCGCCTTCGCTGATCCGCGTACCGGGTTCCAGAATGAGGTGAACGCGTTTTACCTTGATTTACCGGTGTTCGGCTGGGCGGTTTTCTGGTCGGAATACCGTGATGGCGAGGGCTTGCGCTTTCGGGCGCTTCCGCCTTCCCAATGCGCCATTGCCGAAGATGCGGCGGGCCGCGTGGATTCGGTGGCGCGGCGTTATACGCTGACAGCCGCGCAGATGGTCGAGGAATTCGGCGATGCGGTCAGTGATGCCGTGCGCAGCGCTGTGGCTGATGATAGTCAAAAGGATTTTGAGATAACGCATTTAGTCATGCCGCGCAGCAAGCTGCCGCCGGATATCCTGTCTGCGGGCGAGGCGGTGTATGCCGGGTGGCATGAGCAGGACGGGCACGGACTTTCGGATTCTTCCCGCTGCGGAGCGTCGCTTCCCGCCGTTATTCACCCCTTTGTATCTATTTACTTTGAAACGCACAGCAAAAAGCTTTTGCACCAGGGCGGCTATTTCGAACTGCCTTTTCAATCGCCACGCTGGAGCAAGCGCAGCGGCGAAGAATACGGGCGCGGTCCGGGGCACGCCGCGCTCCCGGATATCAGGGTGCTGAATACCGTGGCTGCCGCGCAACTGACGGCGGCGGAGAAACAGGCCGATCCGCCGCTGCTTGTGCCGGATGACAGCGTGCTGGGCAAGATCAACACGCATTCGGGCGGTATTACTTACTACAGCCCTGGTCACGGGGATAAAATCGCGGCGTTGCCGGTGGCCGTGAATCTGGATGTGATGGAACTCATCATATCCAAACGGCAGGATGCCATACGCAGCGCCTTTCTGAACGATCGCATCCAGTTGGCCGGGGATACCCAGATGACGGCGACGGAATTTCTGGGCCGTGAAAAACGGCAGATGCTGGTGCTTGGCCCCGTGCTTGGCCGCTTGCAATCGGAATTCCTCGGCCCGCTGGTGGACAGAACCTTCGCCCTTCTCTACCGCGCCGGAAAACTCCCGGCGGCTCCGCAGGAAATGCGCGGGCGCGAATTGCAGGCCCGGTATGTATCGCCCATCTCGCGGGCCTTGCGGCAGAACGATGCCGAAGGTTTTGCCACGGCGCTCGGGTACATCGCCCCCATCATTCAGCACAGACCGGAAACCATCGACAACTTCGATGCGGACGTCATCGTCCGCGATAGCCAGAGCGTGTTCGGGTACCCGCAAAAATATCTGCGGCCCACGGAAGATGTCGCCAGAGAGCGGGCCGAACTGGCTGAATTGGCTGAACGGGCTGAATTGGGCAGGCCGGTAGATATGGCTGGCGATGTGGCGGGAGTGAGCCCGGCAGATCCGGCTTCCATGGCCGTCACGGATGCGACGGAAGGAGAGGCGAGTGATGCATCATAAATACAGTGCGAACGCGGCGGGCGGCTCCGTCCTTGGGGATTTTCTGCTGGATTCTTCCGGCGGGCACGATGTCGCTGATGAGTGGACGGGGTTTCCCGGAACGGAATCCTGGGTGCCGGAGCGCGGCAATCTTGATCATGACGCGCTCCGGCACGCCTACCGGACCGTTTTCGGAAGCATACAGGGAAAGCTGGTGCTGGCGGATATTACGACGCCGCTCCGGAAAGTTCCCGCCATGAACCATTCTCTGGCGGGAATAGCGGACGCACGGGCTTTTCACGACGGGCAAAGGGCGCTGGCCCTGCGCATTGTGCGCATGCTCGCTAACCAGACAGTGGAGGACGTACATGGCTAAGTTTGGATTGTTCGGCGGCGGGGAAGAGCAGCCTTCCGCGAAAAACGGGGCTGAATGGGCGTTTTTGCCCGACGGGCTGGAAAGCCTGAAAGAAGGGTTTGAGCGGCCCGAAGAGTTCTGGGGCACGGTCAGCAGGGCGCTCGGTATGCTGCGGGAAAAAATTCAGGTTACCGGCATGCAGCCCGACGGGTTTCTGGATGAAGCCGACAGCCAGGCGCTGTGGCGAAAGCTCGGCAAACCCGAGCGGGCCGACGGGTACCAGTTTCCCGAAGCATGGCGGAAGGAGAACGTGCCCGCCGACATTCTGGAACGGGTGAATGAAACGCTCCGGCAGGACAGAAACGACCTGATGCAAATCTGTCACACCTGCGATTTGACGGACAAGCAGGCAAAAAAGCTGTTCGAATGCCTGGGGGAACTCCTTGTGGCCTGCTTTGGCGAAGAAGGGCAGGAGCAAAACGAGGACGACGCGCAGCAGAAACTGCAGGAAGCTCTCCAGAAACTGTGGCCCGACGCCACGGATGCGCACAAGGAAACCATCATGCGCGGCGTGAACGTTGCCGGGATAGGCAAGGAGCTTGACGAGAGCGAACTGACCTTTGAGCCGCTGATGCTGAAGCTGCTCCACGTTCTGGGCGAAGCAACGGGCGAAGACGCCATGCGCGGCAAGAACGGCTATGCGGCAGGTCTGCCCAGCGGGGAAGCCGCCCGTCAGGAAATGTACTCCATTATCAGATCGGATGCGTACCGCAAGAACGATCCCGCCGCCATGCGCCGGGTTGAAGCGCTTGCAACGCGCATCAAACGCTAGGCGCTAGGCGCACGGCAAAAGAATTCCGGCAGCCGCCGGAAAACATGTGGCACGAAACGTGGCGGAACGCCGGATGATCCGGCGAAACGGGTGGAAACAACCCTTCACGAAAGGAGTAGAGCATGGCTGATATTTCCGGTTCTTTCATCAACCATTACGAGGCGGAAGTGCACGTCGCCTATCAGCAGGGCGGCAGCCGTCTGCGCAACACCGTGCGCGTCAAGGGGGACGTGACCGGGGCCAGTACCAAATTCACGCGTATCGGCAAGGGGGTTGCCACCCAGAAAACCAGAAACGGCAACATATCCCCCATGAACGTGGATCACAGCCAGGTGCAGGCCGTGTTTTCGGACTGGTACGGCCCGGATTACGTCGACAAGCTCGACGAGTACAAGATCAATCATGACGAGCGTCGCGCTCTGACCGAAGCGGGCGCGTACGCCATCGGGCGCAAGATTGATGAAGTGATCATCGCGGCGGCGCTCAAGGATATCCCGTCCGGCAACGTCATCGGGGCCGGGAGCGCCGTGATGACGCTGGATGATTGCCTGGAAGCTTTCGCGCTGCTGAATGAGGCCCAGGTGCCGGACGACGGCAACCGTTTTGCCGTGGTTGGCCCGCGCCAGTGGAATACGCTGCTGCGTATCGATCAGTTCGCCCGGGCTTCGTATGTGGGCGAAAACGACTACGTCTGGCTCCGGGGGGTGGAGGCCAAACGCTGGCTCGGCACCACCTGGATGATGCACACGGGCCTCACGGCCACCGGCAGCGGAGCAACCCGCGCGACCAAATGCCTCATGTACCACAAAAGCGCCATCGGTCTTGGGGAAAACGGCCGGGGCATTACTTCTGAAATCAACTATGTCCCTGAAAAGGCTGCCTTTCTGTGCAACAACATGATTTCCGCCGGGGCGGTCGCCATCGACCCTCAGGGCATCGTGTGTCTGCATGTGAAAGACAAATAGCAGGCCGGGACGGAGAACAGGGACTGAACAGTCGCAAAGGTTCCGGCCGCGGCAGCGGCCGGAACCGCAGAACACATAACGCGGGCAGGAGGAATTCATGGCCGAGAAAACGAAACACGCCAAAAACGCGGCGGCAGGGGCTGCACTGTGCAAACCTACCCTGCTGGTGAACACCGGCATCGGGGTGTGGAAATATTCCGAAGCGGGCGTCGCCAGAGAACAGGTCACGGATGAAGGCTTCTTTGCCGAAGCCTTTGAAAAATTCGGTATGCGTTCCGGCGATATCGTGCTGGTCAACGCCGGAAACGGCGAGAGCTTCATGGTCGGGGTTTAGTATGAACGCGTCCCAGGTGGATATCGTCAATATGGCACTGGATTATCTGGGCCAGGCTTCCATTACCAGCATGGACGAACGAAGCCCGAACGCTGCCAGGGCGCGGAGAATGTGGGGCGGGGCGCGGGATAGCGTGCTCCGCTCCCATATCTGGAAATGCGCCCAGAAACGGGTCCGGCTGGCGCGTCTGGCCTCGCGGCCGCTTTTCGGGTTTTCATTCCAGTTCCAGTTGCCGCCGGATTTTCTCCGGCTGGTGGGACTCTCGCCTGATGTGCGTTTTTCGCTCGAAGGCGACCGGATTATGGCGGATGCGGAGGAACTATCCATGGCCTACGTGGCGCGGGTGGAGGATGCCGCGCTGTTCGATGCCGGGCTTCGGGATTGCATCGCGCTGAAACTGGCCGCGATGATGGCCTATGCGGTCACGGCCTCAACGGCGCATTCCCAAAGCCTTGAAGAACAGTACAAAACACGTTTGCGCGAAGCCAGAGGAACGGACGCCCGTGAAGGTGAGGCGCTGGCCTACGCGCCTTCCCGCTGGGCCGGGGCCAAGCTGGGTCGATAGCGGCGTTATTGCGTAGCCATCCTGCTCACCCTGCCAACGGAGAAACAGTATGCACGGAACAATCACGGTAACGAACTTCACGGCGGGTGAATGGTCGCCGAAGCTGTACGGGCGTATCGACCTGGGGAAATATTCCCAGGCCTGCGCGGAACTTGTGAACATGACGCTTATCCCGCACGGGGCGGTGACGCGGCGTATGGGCACGGAATTCGTCGGGTTCGCCCGTTCTGACGAACTGCGTCTTGTCGGGTTCATCTTCAATACGGAACAGGCCTATGTGCTGGAATTCACGCCCGGTTCACTGCGCTTTTTCCGGGACGGCGGGCTTATTGAGGCGGCCACGCTGGAAACACCGTATAGCTGGGATGATATCCAGACGCTGGATTTCTGCCAGTCAGCGGATGTCATGTATCTGGTCTGTCCGAACCATACGCCCAAAAAGCTGACGCGGCCCGGAGCCGACAGCTTCACTCTGGCGGATGTGAAATTCACCGGCAAACCCGCTGAATGGACGGAAGGCAACTGGCCGGGCACGGTGACGTTTCACCAGCAGCGCCTCTGGATGGCTGGTGCCCCGAAACAGCCGCAAAAGGTATGGGCCAGCAAGACTTCGGATTTCGAGAACTTCACGACGGGCACTTCTGATACGAACGGCATGGTGTTTTCGCTGGTTTCGGAACAGGTCAACGCGGTACGCTGGATGCTTTCACAGAAAAGGCTTCTGGCCGGAACCTCCGGTGGCGAATGGATTCTGGGCACATCGGGCGATACGGCTGTGACGCCCGGCAATCTTCAGGCGACGCGCAACAGCAATTACGGCAGCGCGGCGATCAGACCGCTTCTTATCGGGGCTTCCGGCGTGCATGTTTCGGACGATATGCGGCGGCTGCGCAGCCTTGCCTACAGTTTCGGCGACGACAGCTTTCTTTCACAGGATATTTCCTTGCTGGCCGAACATCTCACCCGCTCTTCAATACGGGCTGTTGCCTACTGCCAGAACCCGGATGGGGTGATCTGGTGCGTTACCCGCGCCGGGGAACTCATCGGCTGTACCTATCTGAAAGAACAGGAAGTCATTGCCTGGCATCGCCATGAAACGCAGGGGGAAGTGCTTTCTCTGACGTGCGTGCCCGGGGAAAACTACACGGAAACATGGCTGGCCGTTCGTCGCCGGAACGGGGTGACCATTGAACGCATGGCACCCCCCTGGGATGGGAAAAGCAGTAACGAGGCCGGGTGCTGGTTCCTTGATTGCGCCCTTTTGTACGATGCGGATGCCGCCCCGGAACAGGGAGAGCACGCCCAGAAACTGGCCTCGGGAGTGATTCCGGGACTGGTTCCGGAACTGGTTCCGGAGCAGGCGAACGCGGTTGCCGGGCGGCATTCTCGCGGCGGTTCCGGCGCTGTCGTCAGTCTTTCCGGGCTGGATCATCTTGAAGGGCAAACGGTGAGTATTCTCGCGGATGGCGCGGCGCACCCGGATCGCGTGGTGAAAGGCGGCCGTATCAGCCTCGCGGTTCCGGCGCGGCGGGTGCTGGTAGGTCTTGCTTCTACATGGCGGCTTTCACCCATGAATCTGGAAGGCCTTTCCCCGAGCGGGACCACCCAGGGCAAGCGGGCACGCATAACCGAAGTGATGGCCAGACTCTATAAAACACTGGGCCTTTCCTACGCCTGGGCCGGACAGACGGAAGAACCCTTTGAACTGCCCATGCGTGAAGTGGATATGCCCATGGATGCCGCGCCTGTTCCATATACCGGGGATGTAACGCTTCCCATGCCGTCCGGCTGGGGGCGGGATTCCCGGGTGATTCTTTCGGGGCGGGGGGCGTTTCCCGCCACTATCGTCATGCTCGCGGTCAGGGCTGTGGTGAATGAGTAGACGCGGGCGTCTGATACACGCGTGAATGAGGCTGACTGTATGGAAAAACGATTTGTGGATTTTTGCCCGGAACATTTCGAACGCATGTGGCTCCGTCCGGAAGATGCGGCGGATATCGCCGGGATCGACAAAGAAACGCTTCTGGAATGCTGGCAGGGCGGCCGCACACTTCTGGTGAACGACGAACCGGCCCTTGTGTACGGGGTGCAGATTCAGGACGGGACGGGTGCCATCTGGAGTCTGACAAGTCCCCTTTTTGCCGCGATGCCGCTTTTCGGCATCCGTATGGGACGGAACGTCGTCAGGGCGTTGTTCGAAGCGGGCTGTCACCGGGTTGAAGCCCTGTGTCATGCGGAAAACCA
>JAJDHY010000041.1 GCA_030266385.1 Desulfovibrio sp. OttesenSCG-928-I05 | reverse complement strand
TTTCCGTCCCGAATCGATAACATTAGAGTTATCACACTATCCGCAACAGGCCAAAGGAGAAGATAAACAGCCATACGAATGCCAGCTGACAGCCAGAGGCCGGATGGTTTACTGTTACCTGATATGCTGCATACGCACCTCGTTGGGCGTGCCCTCACGGCCAGCGGTTCAGGTTACAAACTCCGGAAGCCTTGGGGAGCACGTGAATTTTGGGCAAGCGCAGACCTGGGGCACGTCCGGGCGCTTCATGCAGTGGCATTGAAAGAGTGGGCATACGCGAAAACGTACTCCCACTCATGAAAAAAACAGCATTTTTTCCGGATTGAATGCAGCGCGGCGGCACTCTATGGCTAGCAGGAATGGGCCGGGGCCTGAGCCGCTGCCGGGGCGCTTTCTCCCTCAACTGCATAGCGGCGGGCGGCCAGCGCTATGCAGAGAGCGCCGAGGGCGGAGAGCAGCAGAAAGATAAACCAATGGGTCGTCCCGAGGGGGAGCAGATACCCGGACAGGGGGGTGGACAGCGAAGAAAGCATGAGGTGGAGCGAACCCATGAGCGCCGCCGTAAAGCCCAGCGCCGAAGATTGTGACGCCATGGTCAGGGAGACGAGCGTCGGTTCCGCCATGCCCAGACCGAACATGGCGATCATGAATCCGGGCACTATGCCGTACAAGCCAACGGTCAGCGAGGCGATGAAGGACACAGTGGTTCCCGCGATGATCAGCAGAATACCCAGAATGGCAATGGCGGAGACTTTCCGGGTTTTGACCAGCCGTCCGCTGGCCATGGCACCGAGCATGACGGCCCCGCCGGTGATGCCGAAAACCAGCCCGAAACTGTCCGGCGTCAGCTTGTACACATCCTGATAAAGGAACGCACCGCCCGCAATGTAGGCGAAAAGGAAAAAGAAGGTCGCGGACAGGGCGAGGCAGGGCAGCAGAAAGGCACGATCCCGCAGAATTCTGCGGTAGGTGCTGGAAATAACAGCCGGCTCAAGGGGGATGCGTTCCGAGGCGGGCAGGCTTTCCGGCAGCGAAATAAAGGAATTGGCAAAGGTCAGTACCGCCATGACTGCCGAGGTCCACAGCACGGCCCGCCAGCCGAGAAGGGTATCGATATACCCCCCGGCGATGGGGGCGAAGATGGGCGCAAGGCCTTCAATGGTCAGCAAAATGGCGAAAAGGCGCGCGGCGTCGGCTCCTTGCGCTCTGTCCCGCACACTGCTGAACCCGACAACCAGCAACAGCGCGCCGGAAATTCCCTGCACAAAACGGCTGACGAGCAGGGAGGTGAACGAGCCGGAACACCCCGCCCAGACGGATCCGAGCGCGAAAACGGCAATACCCGCCAGAAGGGGAATGCGCCGCCCGTAGCGGTCAATCAGCGGGCCGAAAAACAGTTGTCCCGCCCCCTGGGCGAGCAGGAACACTGTCAGCGTCAATTGAACGCTGGCATAGGTGACGTCGAGGGCTTCGGCGATATCCAGCATGGATGCAAGGTACAAGTCCGTCGCCGTGGGGGCGAGCAGGGTGATCATGGCAAGCGACAGCGCAAAACGGCCGTCCGAGATGGTTTTTTTGGTAACACAGGACATGGGGCACATCTTCTTCGTTGGAGCGTCTCCGCGTTAATGACGATGCCGGATGTTTGCGCATCCGTGCACGGGCAATAGAACGCACGGCCGGGCCGCACGGGGGAGGGGTCTAAGTTTTTCGTGTAATAAAGTCAATGAAAAATGGTTGTTATTTTTAATTATTTCAGCATGATATCTAAATAAATGCCCTGTTTCGGCATACTTGCGATACAAAATGTTTTGTCCATTGTGCGGGCGGGATGCATCAGTACTCATATGTGTTCTGTTTCAGCTGGATGGCACGAAGGGCCGGGGCTGGTTGGCAGAGAGGAGGCCGCTGAGCTGCAAGAGAAACCGTACGAGGAAAAATGGAAAATGCATCCCAAAAGAACTTATCCTTGACGGTCTTTGGTAATCGGGCTAAAGCAAGGCTCCTTTCTCAATAGGGGTCCCGTATTTTTCAAAATGACTTTGCGTGTGCTTAGCTCCTTTTTGTAACGTACTGTCCCAAAAATCATGGAGTTAATCACATGAGCGTTTCTATGTATGTGGGCAACCTGCCCTTTTCCACCGATCAGTATGCCCTTCAAGCCCTCTTTGAACCCTATGGCGAAGTGATCTCCGCCCGGGTGATGTCTGATCGCGAAACCGGCCGTTCGCGCGGCTTCGGTTTTGTGGAAATGGAAGCCGAACCCGCCAAGGCCGCCATGGCCGCTCTGGACGGTTCCGATATGGGCGGCCGCAAGCTGCGCGTGAACGAAGCGGAAAAGCGTCCCCAGCGTTTCTAGTCTTTTTTCATTGAGACATCAGGCCGTCCGGAGTGATTCGAGCGGCCTTTTTTTTGTGCGTTCGTTATATTCGTCAGAAACGTCATCCCCCATGAAACGCCGTTTCAGGCATTTCATGGGGGATGTTTTTTATGAATAGCGGGGGGGGGCTTTGCCCCCTTCGGTGGTATGCAGACGTTTGATTCCGGAGCCTTGCCGCGCGGCGGCGAGGCTCCGGAAATTGAATCGTTATATCATATACGCGAACCAGAAGAGCGCCACGAAGGAGGCAATGATCATGCCCGGTGCGGTGCGCTTCGCTATTTCCATGGTGCTGACTTTGGCGATGCCCGCGCAGACGATGATACCGCCCGCCAGCGGGGAGGCCGTGCGGCCGAGGGATGCCGTCAGGGCGGCCAGAGCGCCCATGCTCATGGGCGTCATGCCGAAGTCCGCCGCGTGGGGGGAAACGGCTTCGTTAAAGGCCAGGGTTGTGGCATCGCCGGAACCCGTTACGATAGCCAGAATCATTGGTCCCCATGTGGCCGCGTATTTTGCCGCGTCACCGGAATTGCGGAGCAGTTCGTTGAACGCCCCGGTCACGCCGCAGGCGGTGAGGCCGCCAACAAAGACCGCCGCGCAGATGATGATGCCCATGACTGAAGCATACACGTCACCGGCACCCCGGAAGAACTGATCCACGGCCTTGGTCGGGTTGGTGCGGGATACGACTATCCCCAGGAACGCGCCGATGAGCATGGCGTGGGAAATGCGGAGTTGGGCGAGCCAGGGCAATTCCTTGGCCCAGATGGCGCCCACAACCAGAATGATGATGGGCAGCATGGGAATAGCGGCGTAGAGCAGGTTTGATTTTTCGATTGCCGCGGCGGTATTGTCTTCCGGCACGTAGCCTTTGTTTTCTTTAAGGATGATGCCGATAAGCGTGACGGAGGTGATGCCGATGAGCACGCAGATGGTCGTCGGCCAGAGCACCATGGAAACCACTTCCATAACCGGAACGCCGCCCAGCTTGCTGGCTATGAACACGTTATGCGGGCTGCCCGGCGAGAGCATGCTGCCGAAGGTTCCGGTGAACACGGCGGCGGCGGCCAGCGGCGGGCGAACGCCGGACGAGATAAGCAGCGGAATAAGAATGGCCCCCACGGCGGCGGAAGCTCCGGCCGCGCTGGTCAGGGAAATGTTGATCAGGAACGTGACAAAGCCCGCGCCCGGAATAAGCAGCCATTTCATCCGGCTGAGCCCTCCGGCCAGCAAATGGATGAGATGCGCGTCGCATTGCGTCAGGCGCATGACATAGGCGAAGCCCATGACCGAGAGGATGGGTTCGATAAGTCCGCCGTATATCATGCGGTCGGAAAAGGCCTTGAACGCCAGCATGGGTTTGCCCGAAAGAATTGCCATAAGAAATCCCGCGCTCAAAAGAATCAGCCGGGTTTCAACCCCTTTGACCAGAAAATACACGGCGGCGAAAACAATGGCCACGCCAACCCAGAGAAGAATGCTTTCCATGCGACACCTCTTTTTTGCTGTCCGGACGAAGAATATAGAATAACGGTTACAACAATGCGACACTGACGCTTAGTTCTATGAAATGTATTTCCCCATGAGAGACAGGATGATGGACATGCCCCTGGGCAGGCTGGTCAGATCAACCCATTCTTCCCGCGTATGGGCTTTGGCTCCGACCACCGTACCGATGGTGTTCGCGGGAATACCCATGGAAAGGGGCACGTTGGAATCGGTGGAGTAGGGCTGACGGTCGCATTCGCCGTCATACCATGTACGGATCAGGTCGAGGTTGGATGCCGTAAACGCTTCAAGGCGGCCGGGGGCGAATGTGCCTTTACCGGGCCGGACCCCCAGCAGTTCCAGCTCAACTTCGTGTCCGTTCCGGCGGCTGGCCTCAAGGGCTGCTTCCAGTTCTTTTTGCATGATTTCCAGGCATTCCTGGCTGGGGGAACGGTATTCGTACAGGCAGCGGCATTCCTGCGGCAGTGAATTGACGGTGCTGCCGCCTTCGATACGGCCGACATTGTATGTTGTCGTGTCCGCCGTGGGCGGCGTGACGCGGTACAGTGCCTGAATCAGTTCCGCCATGGCGACGATGGCGTTTTCCTTGCCGAAATCCAGATAGGAATGTCCTCCGGCGGCTTTGGCCAGCAGCGCATAGCGGTGGGAGCCGACGGGCGTGTCCGTGCACTGGGGGAAGTAGCCGTCAAACGAGTACACTTCCTTGATCCGGTCGCCGTAAACCCGCATGATTTCCTTGCAGCCGTCGAGGTTGCCCAGACCTTCTTCACAGGCGTTGGCGACAACCAGCACGCCCGTATCCAGCGCGGGCTTTTCCGTCAGCAGATACTTGGCGGCCAGCATCAGGTTGACGAGGTTGGCAGTATCATCGCCTATGCCGGGGGCATGAAGGATATCGCCTTCGCGGCGCAAGGGGAGTTCATCCGTATCATTGAACACCACATCGCTGTGGGCCATGAACACCACCATTTCGTCCGTTCCGCCGGGGGATGCATCGCAGCCTATGGGACAGATCGTGTTTTTCGCGGCATCAACCCATGCTTCCTGAGCGCCTTGAGCCAGAAACCAGTCCCGGCAAAAGGCGGCGCGGCGGTCCTCCTGCCGCGAGGGCGCGGGGATGCGCCCCAGAGTTTCCAGCAGTTCAACAGCTTCTTCGTAATGCGCGTTCACATAGGCTTCAATGGTGGTGCGATTTAACATGACGCCGCTCTCCATCTGACAGGGTTACACCGGGAATGGCCGGGGGCTTCTGGTAAAATCTCCGGCTCGTTGTGGTTGTTCATTGGGCATCCGTTCGTGCGCGTTTCCGGTATAGCGCGTACACGATCACACCCGCTGCGGCGCTGCCGAGCATTGCCGCCAGAAAAGCGAAGCGGAAGCGATAGCCGCTGAATCCCGTGAGCGTTTCCGCCGTTTGCATAAGGGCGACAGAGACAAACTGCCCCAGAAAGAGGGCGGCGGTCGCGTATGTCACCAGACGGGTGTTTTCGCGCGGGGTTCTGGATAAATGAAGAATTTGCAGGAAAATACCGGAATAGAAGATGCTGTAACTTCCGCCGACGCCCGCCGCGCCCAGGCACAGCACGGGCACGGACGTTCCCAGAGCCAGAACAAGGTACCCGCCGCCCATCATGAGGGCGGCCACGGCGTTCGTGTATGGCCCGGCGGATTCTCTGATCCGGGCGGTCACCAGTCCGACAAAGAAGCCGGAAAGCATGAACACCGCAACCACGCCCCCGGAAGAACTCTCGCCCCCGATACCTTCCTGCGCCATGAACAGCGCGATACTGACGGAAAATATGTAGAAGGCCACATTGACCAGCCCCATGGCGAGTATAACCAGCATGGCCCGCCAGTTCGGGGAGAGGCGTTCCGGCCGGGGGCGAATAGCTTCTCCCCCAGCCGGAGCGGCTTCCGGAACCATGGGCAGGGCCCCGGAAGCCGTTTTCCCAGGAGGCAGGTCGCCGGGAAGGTACAGTATGTTCAGCGCCAGCACCACCAGCGCCACCAGATATATGCAGAAACTCAGCCGCCAGTTGACGGCGGCCAGCCACGATACCGTAAACGAGGCCACAATACCCATCATATAGGATGCGGAAGCGGAATACCCCAGCATCCGCTCCCGCAGGGAGCCTTTGAAGTGCGGCCCGATAAGCGCCTGGGCCATGGGCGTGATGAACCCGCAGCCGACCCCCAGAAGCCCCCGCGCGGCAAGCATCAGGGAAAAAGTGGGCATCAGCCCGGCACCAAGACCGCCCAGCAGATACAGGGCAATGCCGAAGAGCAGTACCCGCTTCCGTCCGAAGCGTTCCGCCATGGGACCGCACAGAAAACAGGCGGGAATGATGCACAGCGGGGGAATGAGCAGAACCAGCTGAATCGTGCTGTCCGCCAGATCCGGAAACGCCGCCTTGATGCCCGCCAGAGCGGGCGACACGGCAGTGCTGCTCAGGATGGTGATGGTGGAGACGGACAACACCGCCCAAAACAGCGGTCGTTGTTCCTTGCTCAATTCGTTGCTCATGGTATCCGGTGTTCCTTCACCTTAAACATACATTCGTGAATGTATGTTTAAGGTGAAGGAACACAAATGTCAAGCGGTCCGGATTGCATGCGTACGGCCCGGATCAGCCGGGGCGCTTGCAGCGCACCGGAAGAAAAAAATCCTGCTGCTGTGGCAGGGGCGCAGATGGAGACGGGACGGGAGCGTTAGGGCCTGTTCACACTATGAGCAATTTTGTTCTCCGCCAAGGAAGCCAGCCTTTGAACCGAAGGAGTGTACTCTTTTGGTACACCACTTCGGTGCAAAGACTGGCTGACGCAGGCAGAGGACAAAAGGGCCATAGTGTGGGCAGGCCCTAGCCCAGTTGCGTCAGCACAAGACGCAGATACTGGGCGACGGATTGTTCATTGAGGGAGTCGCCGAACAGGCTTTCGGCGCTTGGTGAATGGAGTCCTTCATAAAGAAAGAAGAGCAGGGCGGTGACATCGTTCTTGTCATGCGTGAGCGGTTTGCCGCGCGCGGTTTCCAGTTCGGCCAGGCATGCCTCAAGATACGCGCGAAATTCCTTGCGGTTGTTTTCCATACGGCGGTGGATGGCCTGAAAGGAGGGAAGTTTCAGCAAATAGGGGGATATCTGGTTAATAAAACTGAATTTATCCCATTCCTGAACCGGCATGACAAAAAGCGCGGTCAGGCGTTCTTCCACCGGCATGGTGCTCTGTTGGTATATGGCTTGCCGCCGTTCGGCCAGATGATCCAGAAAATCCGTCAGAATGGCTATATATATCGCTTCCTTGGATTCAAAATGCCAGTTGACCGCCCCCCGGGTCATGGACACCCGCTTCGCGATATCGTCCTGGGTCATGCGCTCATACCCTTTATCCAGAATCAACTCATAACTGGCCTGGAGCAGTTTTCTCCGGGTCAGTTCGGCATCATCCTTTGTTCTGCGCATGGCCGCATCCTTTCTGATCGTTGGGCATTATTGAATCAGATGAACAGTTTACATGCAGGGGAGTATGTTTGCAAGCGCTTGCCATAGCCTGCTCTGCTTTCCTTGCTGGTTCCCGTTGCTTCTGGTTTTGTTGAGCCTATGGCAGTGCAAGCGTGCGCTGTGATTTCAACAATCGGAATGGACATTCCCTGGCGATCAAGTAACCGACCAAGTACGGCGTCTGCTCGCCGCTCTTGCCGAGGGCGAGAAAAGTGCGACTGATATAATGCGGGCTCTGGGATTACGCCATGCGCCGACGTTTCGGCAAAACTATCTTGCACCCGCTTTGAATGCCCGGCTTATAGAACGAACCCAGCCGGAGTCTCCGCGCAGTCCGACGCAGCAATACCGGCTAACAATGCTGGGAAAAAGTTTTCGGGAAAAATAGGGATGCTCTTTTAAGGCAATTTCGCTTTTCACAATACGGCAAACCCCCGTCACAAAAACGGGGTTTGTCCATAGTCGAAAGGCCCCTTGCGGGGCCTTTCGTATAACCAGGGTCTGGGCGTGCGGCTTAGTACATGCCGCCCATGCCGCCCATACCACCCATGCCGCCGCCGGGCATGGCGGGCATGTCGTCTTTCGCCTTGGGCTTTTCGGCCACGGCGCATTCGGTGGTGAGCAGCAGAGAAGCCACGGAAGCGGCGTTCTGCAGCGCGATACGGCTGACCTTTTTCGGGTCGATGACGCCGGCCTTGACCAGGTCTTCGAATTCGCCGGTCGCGGCGTTGAAGCCGAAGCCGTCTTTGCCTTCGCGAACCTTTTCAGCGATCACGGAGCCTTCGAAACCGGCGTTGGCCGCGATCTGACGCAGGGGCTCTTCAATGGCGCGGCGAACCACGTTGACACCGGCGAGTTCGTCGTCGTCAGCGGGCTTGATGGTGTCGAGGGACTTGGAAACGCGGACGTACGCGGTGCCGCCGCCGGGGACGATGCCTTCTTCAACGGCAGCGCGGGTGGCGTTCAGGGCGTCTTCAACGCGGTCCTTCTTCTCTTTCATTTCCATTTCGGTGGCCGCGCCGACATGAATGACGGCGACGCCGCCCACGATCTTGGCCAGGCGTTCCTGGAGCTTTTCGCGGTCGTAATCGGAAGTGGTTTCTTCGATCTGGGCGCGGATCTGCTTCACGCGGGCCTTGATGTCGTCGGACTTGCCGGCGCCGTCAACGATGGTGGTGTTTTCCTTGTCGATAACAACGCGCTTGGCTGTGCCGAGGTCGGCCACGGAAACGCCTTCGAGCTTCACGCCCATTTCTTCGGACACCACGGTGCCGCCGGTGAGAATGGCGATATCCTGGAGCATGGCCTTGCGGCGATCGCCGAAGCCGGGAGCCTTGACGGCAACCACTTGCAGAGCGCCGCGCAGCTTGTTGACCACCAGGGTGGCAAGGGCTTCGCCATCCACGTCTTCAGCGATGATCACGAGGGGGCGGTTCAGTTTGACGACCTGCTCGAGAATGGGGAGCATTTCCTTCATGTTGGAGATTTTCTTCTCGTTGATGAGGATGTAGGGCTCGTCCATTTCGCAGACCATCTTGTCGGGGTTGGTCACGAAGTAGGGGGAGAGGTAACCGCGGTCGAACTGCATGCCTTCAACCACTTCGAGGGTGGTTTCGAGGCCCTTGGCTTCTTCAACGGTGATAACGCCTTCTTTGCCCACTTTGCTCATGGCTTCGGCAATGATGTTGCCGATGGTGGTGTCCGCGTTGGCGGAAATGGTGCCGACCTGAGCGATTTCTTTCTGGTCGCGGGTGGGCTTGGCAAGGGAGGAAAGTTCGGAAACCAGAGCGGCGACGGCTTTATCGATGCCGCGCTTGATGGCCATGGGGTTGCGGCCGGCGGCCACGAGTTTCACGCCTTCGCGGTAGATGGCTTGAGCCAGAATGGTGGCGGTGGTGGTGCCGTCCCCGGCGATGTCGCTGGTTTTGGAAGCGACTTCGCGGACCATTTGAGCGCCCATGTTTTCGAACTTGTCTTCGAGTTCGATTTCTTTCGCCACGGTCACGCCGTCTTTGGTGATGACGGGAGCGCCGTAGGATTTTTCGAGCACAACGTTACGGCCCTTGGGTCCGAGGGTCACCTTCACGGCATTGGCAAGCTTGTCCACGCCGCGGGAGAGCAGTTCGCGGGCTTTGACGTCAAAAAGTATTTCCTTGGCAGGCATAGTAAACTCCTATGAAAATTCGTGGTAAATAAAAAAGAACAGGTTCCGGTAAAGAAATCCGTTCTTATTTAGGAAATGATAGCCAGAATGTCGTCTTCACGCATCACAAGGTGCTCAACGCCGTCGATCTTGATTTCCGTACCGGCATACTTGTTGAAGAGCACGGAATCGCCGGCCTTTACCGCGAGAGCGACGCGCTTGCCGTCATCGGCCAGCTTGCCGGGACCGGCGGCGACAACTTCACCCTTGGAGGGCTTTTCTTTGGCGGTGTCGGGAATGTACAGACCGCCGGCGGTCTTTTCTTCGGACTCAAGGCGCTTGACCAGCACACGGTCGTTAAGGGGCTGCAATTTCATAATGCGTAAACCTCCACGTGAATAAGGAATTCGATTTTTAGCACTCATATGCTTCGAGTGCCAGATCCGGACCAAAAAGCTCCCCGCCGTATACGCAAGACCGGCTGATGCCGGACCCCGGACAGCGGGGAAAATGTCAACTCGCATGAACTGTTATCGACTAACCGTTCACAGGTAGCCACAATGTAATGCAGCTTCCTCTTTTGAAAAGGGGGAAAAATAAAAAAAATGTAAATTTTTCATTTTTTCCGAAAAAATCTTTGAAAGTCAGTCTTTTATAGCAAAAACTTTTTTCAGGGGTCTTTCTCGTATCTTTCCCTGCCGCTGGAACTAAGGCAAAATGTGCTCCAAGGCAAGAGGATTTTTGGTAGCGCCCGGCCGGGCTTCTTTTCCGGCACGCCGGGTTTGCATTGATTGTTCCGCCGCTGTCTCATCCGGGCCAGGGCGCGCATGTGATTGGTATATGAGGAGGAGCTATGTCCCGCACTGAAACGGCGAACGCCGTGCATTGTTTTCTTGATTGGCTTGACGAGCGTTGTCTGTTTTTGCGTCACCTGGAAAAGGAAGCCGCCGAGGTCGCCCGGACGGAAAGCGCTTCCCCCCGCTACCGCCATCTTATGCTCCAGAAGGCGCTTTTTCTGGAAGCCATGGGAGAGGAGGCGGAACCTTTCATGAACAATATCCCGGTCCCCATGGCCGAAACGGCGCGGGCGCGTTTTCAGCGCTATGCCGCCAGCGCGCAGCAGGCCATGGATCTGGATTCTCCGTTTTACATGTCCGCGCTGCTGTATCCAGAAGATCACCGTCCGGGAGAGCCCAATGATCTGGAAAGCCTGCACGCGCAACTTGCCGATATGGCGAAAAAGGAGGGAGTATGAGTATCCGGCTAACCTGGCACGGTCACGCCAATTTTCAGATTCAGACCGACAGCGTGAACCTTCTGATCGATCCGTTTTTCACAGGTAACCCCGTCGCTGTCCAGACCCCCGTCACCATTGAAACCCCTGACCTCATTCTGGTGACCCACACGCACGGCGACCACGTGGGCGATGCCGTTTCCATCAGCAACGATACGGGGGCGCTCGTCGCGGGCGTTGTCGGGGCCGTTGAGGCGCTCGTCGAGCATAGCGGTCTCAAAGAAGAAAACATCCTGAACGGCGGCGGGTTCAATATCGGCGGCACCGTGGCCTTCAAGGGCGTGAAAATTACCATGACCCAGGCCTTCCATACCTCGGAAGCGGGCAGCCCTGTCGGCTATATCATTCAGCTGCCGGGCGGGTATACCATATACCATGCCGGGGATACCGGCATTTTCAGCAGTATGGCGCTCTGGGGAGAACTGTATCCCATCGATCTCGCCCTGCTGCCCGCCGGGGGCTACTATACCATGGATCAGCGCCAGGCCGCCCTCGCCGCCAAGCTTTTGCGGGCCAAGAATGTCGTGCCCATGCATTGGGGGACATTCCCCGCCCTTGCGCAGGATATGCAGGAACTGAAACTGGAACTCGCCCAGACCGCGCCATCCTGTACCGCCGTCATCATGAAGCCCGGCGAGACGCGCAGTTTCGGGTAAACCGGGAAAAGCAGAAAGGATTGTCAGTATATCCGCGCACTCCCTGCCGAAATGGAGGGAGCGCGCGGAATGCTTTTTTCAGACGTTGGGCAGTTTTTCGGCCTCAGAATACCTGGAACGGCGATTGCGCCGCATAGGCTGAAAGCGCGGCTTCGCGGTCGCGCTGGCTGGCTTCCTGGGCGTTGTTGCGGGCCATGGACGCGGTTTGCATGTCGCGGGCGGATGGCTCGCCCGTCGCCATGGCGGCGCGATAGGCGCGGTTCGCCTGACGGGCGTCGTGCTCCGCATCGCCGGTGCGCAGCATGGAGATGTTGACGGATCCGCCCACGGCGTAGCGTCTGCCATCCGGGCCGGTCTGGTACGTGTAGGTGGGAAGCCCCTGGGCCTGACCGCCTGCGGCCATGACGTGTGCGGCTTCATGCCCGCGCACCTTTGTATCCCTGGCCTGGAGCTTTTGCAGCAGCGCTTCATCTTCGCGGCTGAGTTCCTTGCCGTCCGGGGCCGTAGCGGCAGCGGGGGAGCTGTTCTCATCCTCCTGTCGTACGGTGTGGGCGGCGGTGCCGGTGGCGTAGCGCTTGCCGTCCGGGCCGGTCTGATAGATGTAGCTCCGGCTGCCGACGGCTTCCCCCTTGGCTTCTTCCTTGCGGCGCACTTCGCGGTCCCTGGCTTCGAGAGAGCGCAGGGCGCGGGCGTCGGCAAGGTCTTCATCGGCGGATGATCCGGTTTCGTCGGGCAGGGTTGCGTCCGCGCGATACTGGGGGAAGGTTTCCATTTCCTGCCGCTGGTTCTCGCGCACATAGGCGGGACCGAACAGCCCGGAACCCTGGTTTTCCGGCGCGGCCGGAGATGCCGGGGCGGAAACGGGCGAAACGGACGGAATGCCCCTGACGGCAAAATCCTGCTGGCTGTGTAAGGCGTCTGTTTGCATAGGCGTTCTCTCTTTCGCCGGATGGCGGAAAATTACTCCTCATAGTGCATATCGGTCGGA
>JAJDHY010000040.1 GCA_030266385.1 Desulfovibrio sp. OttesenSCG-928-I05 | reverse complement strand
GCTTTCGTCGTCAAGATCCTGTTTTCTATAGGCCACCAGCGCGCCGGGGCTGCTCCAGGGAACATAGCGCACGCGCAGACCGATTTTTTCTATATTACGCACATCCATGTACGCGATGCCGCCCTGCGCCGGTTCCATGAAGACGCCGGAACTCAGGTTAAAGAACGGCTGGTAATCGCCCGTACGGAACATGAAACGCTGTTCCTTGCGCAGTTCCGTCCCGTAAGAATCCTTCAGGCCGGGTTTGAGCGTCAGCGTATAGCGTGTGCGCGGGGCCCACTGGAACGGCAGGACATGCCCGCCGCTTACCGAATCACCGTCTTCATCAATGTCAAAATCCGGCCTCATCGGCGTGGCGGGCGTCACTTCGAGCAGGGAAAGCAGATCGCCCAGGCGCACGGGGTTATTGTAATACACCGATACGTTTTCTTCCGGCGACATGGCTTTGTCCCTGCCGTTACTGTATCCCGCCTGCCATGATTCCAGACGCAGACGCTTGTACCCGGCAGCTTCAAACCGCGCCGCCGGGGCCGCACCGGCATGTCCGGCCAGCGCCGCGCCGCGTTCCAGCGTCAGGGTTACCTGCGTATCCGGCTCAAGAGGATCCATGATCGTGTAGCTATAGTGCCAGCGCATTTGCCGCCCGCCGTAAGCGTAACCGGGGTAGCTGTCTTCGCGCAGAGTGAAACGGGTGTCTTTTCCGCCCTTTTGCACGCGGCTCTTGGCCCGCAGATCAGCCAGATCAAAGGGGTAATTGCTGACAAGGGTCAGGGTTGCGCTATCCCGGGGCAGTTCGTCTCGCCTTTCGAGTTCCAGCGCAAGCGGCGGCGTCTGTATCTGCCAGCGCACATCTTTCTTCAGCGTTGCGCCGGAAAGCGCCTGCGTCCCGGCGGGGATTTTCACATCAATACGCAGCGGAATATCCACCGGTTTGTCAAAAAGGTAGGTCAGGGTCGCCGGATCGAGCCAGCGGAAATTTCCCGGCGGCAAGGTACCGCCCGGCGCGCTGCACAACAGCGGAGCCTGCGCTTCACTCTCTTCCATAACGCCAAGGGGGCGCATGGGTTCGCTGAAACGCACGGTGATCTGGGTCAGGTTTGTGACCTCACCCTGCGGCAGGGTCGCGAGCACTTCCAGCGCATCAGCGGCGCAGGCTCCTCGCGGTGAAAGAAGGATCAACCCCACAAACAGGGGAAGCAAACTCAACAGTATGGAACGGCACATGGCGTTTCCTCCGGGAAAAGTGCGGAACCGAAAAAAGAGCACTAACGGCGGGAAAGGGGCTACCCTTCCGTATTCTTCCGTCAGGGAGATTGAAGGTTTTTATACGCAGCGCTGCGCGGCACACTCGCAGCGTTGCAGTGAGAGGTTACATGGGTAGACGGCAAATAGAGTTGCTGTCCGGGTACTATCCAACTTCTCTATATAAGCCAAAGGAGATACGCTCACAAGGCCGCTATTCCATAAAAAAACCGGAACCGGAAAAATCCGGTTCCGGCCGCATGAGCGTTTATCTGCAAAAGACTAGTAGGTCAGCGGCTGATCCGCGCTGTACCCGCCTGACGTATCGGTGCTGAGGGGAACGGCGGGAGCCAGGGGGGCCTGATAGTTCACGTCGCCGTCATCCAGCTTCGGCGAAATGAAGACCAGCATCTGCGTGGAAAACGCCCCGTCCACAAAGTACAGCGAGCAAATCCGGTCCGGCTTTTCAAACACGAGAATGGAACGGGTGGCCCGGAAGTGCGAACGCAAGGTCCAGCCGTCGCGCAGCATGTAGTTCTGCATGGCGTTCACCAGAGAGGTCTTGTCCACCCGGCCGGAGAATTCCTGAATGCCCAGTTTGACGCCGCCCTTGCCCATAATGGTGAAGCGGTCTTTTTCCGGGCTCATATCCACCGGAATAGGCACATCGGGGAATTCGTCATAATAATAATTCAAGCCGGTGTTGGCGGGGTCGCCATTGGTATCGGCTTCGAAAGCGGCACAGCCGCCAAGGGCCGTGCACAGCGTCACAAGCATGACGAGCGAAAGCGGAAGTTTTTTAATCATGGCAATCATTGAGCTATCCTCTCACTGGATTTTCTATGGAAATATGGCTCACAGCCTTGGGTAAACAGGGAAAATAGTCAAGACTTTTTTTAGAAATTCTCCCGAAAATTGCCGTTTCCAGAGAAAAAGCGTACACACGAATCCATGAACCAGATCGACGAACGAGATTTTACCCTTTCGGCCTACGAGTATGACCTGCCGCCGGAGCTTGTCGCGCAGGAACCCCTTGAACGGCGCGACGAATCCCGGCTTATGGTGCTGGATAAAGCGAGCGGGCGTTTCGAATCGCGCCGTTTTGCCGAGCTTGCGGAACTGCTGGAACCCGGCCTGATCGTGGTGAACAATTCCAAAGTTCTGCCCGCGCGGGTTATGGGGCAGCGCGCCAGCGGCGGCAAGGTTGAATTCCTGCTGCTTACCCCTCTTCCCGTAATGCAGATTGCGGAAGAAGGCGCTTTTTTCCTGGCCGACGTTGAATGCCTGCTCCGCTCATCAAAAAAAGTGCGGCACGGTGAAATTGTCGAACTGGGGCCCGACATGGCTTTTGAACTGCTCCAGCGCGGCGATTTCGGGCGCTGTGCAGGAAAGCTGCGCTGGAAGGGCGATATTGTGAAGCGTCTGGAAGAGCTTGGCAGGCTCCCCCTTCCCCCCTATATCCGGCGGGAAGTGACCGAGGCGGATTCGCAGCGTTACCAGACCCTCTTTGCCCGGTCCGAGAAAAACGGCTCCGTAGCCGCGCCCACCGCCGGACTGCATTTCACCCCGGAAATCCGCGACGCGCTCTCCCGCGCCGGGCACCAGTGGGCGGAAGTGACGCTCTACGTCGGCTACGGAACCTTCAGCCCGGTGCGGGTTGATGATATCCGCAATCACCCCATGCACAGCGAATATATTGAAATATCCCCCCCCGCCGCCGCTGCCATAAGCGCCGCCAAGGCTGCGGGAAAACCTGTCACCGCCATAGGCACCACGGCCATGCGTACCCTTGAAGGGGCCTTTGCCGCCACGAAAAGCATCGCGCCGTATACCGGCTGGACAAACATATTCCTGTATCCCGGCAGGCCTGTTTCCGTGGTTGACCGCCTTGTCACCAACTTCCACCTGCCCGGTTCCACCCTGCTCATGCTCGTGTCCGCCCTTGCCGGGCGGGAGAACACGTTGCGCGCCTATGCCCAGGCCGTGGCCGAACAATACCGCTTTTTCTCGTACGGCGACGCCATGCTTGTGAAATAACAAGGAAAAAGGAAGACGCTTCGCCAGCCGCACACCGCGCTGCGAATCATTTTCTCCAAAAATATCTAATAGATACAGCCAAACCAGCGTATAGATCCGCAACACTGTTCACGGAATTCCACAGACAATGGCATCTTTTTCCTTTTTAGGACTGGCAAAAAAATCGCAAGCTGTTATGCTGAAAGTACTATGAAGCTTGCGATCATCTCAGACATACACGCCAATCTTGAAGCGCTGGAAGCCGTATGGGCCGATGCCCTGCGTCTTGGCGCGGAACGCTTCATATGTCTCGGCGATACCGTAGGCTACGGCCCGGACCCGCAGGAAGTCGTAAGCAGGCTGGCGCTTTCCCATACGCTGACCGTGCGGGGCAACCATGAACAGGCGATGTCCGATCCCGCCCTGCTCCAGCGCATGAGCCACGAAGCGCGGGTAACCCTGCGCCACACCAGTCATATTATCTCTCCCGCAACGCGGCTCTGGCTGAGTACGCTCCCGAAGTCCCATGCGGAACTTGGCGCCCGTTTTGTGCACGGCGCACCGCCGCAATCTGTATTGCGCTACTTTACGCAATGCAAGGGACGCGAACTCAAGCGGCGTTTTTCACTGTACACGGAAAGCGTCTGCTTTACGGGCCACACGCACCTGCAAACCATTACCCGCGAACGGAACGGCAAAATCCTTTCCAGTCTGCTCTTTGAAGGCCGTCACCAGCTGCCCCCGCATTTTCGCTACGTCATCGGCGTCGGCAGCGTCGGCCAGCCGCGCGGCGAAGGGCGGGATGCGGAATACGTTCTCTGGACGCCGGAAAGCAACGAAATTCAGGCCCGCCGCGTGCCGTACAACAAGGCGGCGACCATCAGAAAGCTGGAAGTGGGGAATTTTCCCGCAACACTGATCGCCCGCCTGTGACGGCAAGCCCGCCGCGTTACGGCAACAGCAATACGCCTGCGGCGCGCACCGCTTTCCCGCGCACTCATCCCTGCCGGAAAAGTCCCCCCTCTACCTGCCGCCAGAGACAGAGCGTGTCTCACATCATTTTCGCTTGACAGCGCAAAACGTCTTGATTAGCCTTTGTTCTTTGGAAGTACCCATGCGAAACAGCCTGACCGCCCATATCTTCACGACAGCGCCCGCTTCTTTCGAAGCCGGGTCTGTTTGTGCGTGCGGTCGTATTGCGTGCGCTCTACTCCTCCTAGGCTGCCGTTAGGCCAGCCATATATTTTCCCCCTCTTTTTCCCGTGTGGACGGTTTTTTGCCGCGTTTTTGCGGCGGCAGTGTATTGTGTGCGCTGTCATTACTGTATCTTCAAGACGCCCCCTTCAAGCCGTAACGTTTCCCTGCGGCTGCGGGGCGGGCGACGAGACTCACCGCCAGAGCATTTACACGCTCTAAGGAGCATCATCATGTCCGATCGCGTTATCATTTTTGACACCACCTTGCGGGATGGCGAGCAATCGCCCGGTTCCACCATGAGTCTGGAAGAAAAAATCCGGCTGGCCCGCCGTCTGGAACTTCTGGGGGTGGATGTCATTGAAGCGGGCTATCCCGCCTCCAGTCCCGGCGATTTCAAGGCCGTGGAAACCATTGCGGGTATGTGCGAACATGCCGAGGTCGCGGGACTCGCCCGCGCCTTTGTCCCGGATATCGACGCGGCCTGGAACGCCCTGAAAGGCGCGAAAAAGCCGCGTATCCATATTTTCGTAGCCACCTCCCCCCTGCATATGGAATTCAAACTGCGCAAAACCCCGGCCGAAGTGCTGGATCAGATCCGTATGGCCGTCAGCCATGCCGTCCGCTATACCCCCAACGTGGAATTTTCCTGTGAGGATGCCTCCCGCTCGGAACCGGATTTTCTGGTCAAAGCCTGCAACGAGGCCATTCTCGCCGGGGCCAGGACCATCAACCTGCCGGATACTGTGGGCTACGCCCAGCCCGAAGATTTCAGCGCGCTCGTCGCCCATGTCATCAACAATACCGTCAAAGCCCCGGACGGGCAGGAAGTGATATTCAGCGTCCACTGCCATAACGATCTGGGCATGGCTGTTGCGAACACCCTGGCCGCCGTCAAGGCCGGAGCCCGTCAGGTGGAAGCCACAGTGGGCGGTATAGGCGAACGGGCCGGTAACGCGGCGCTGGAAGAAGTGGTTATGGCCCTTCATGTGCGCAAGGATTATTACGGTCTGGAAACCGGCGTGACCACCCAGCAGATTTATCCCACGGTGCGTCTGCTCTCCCGCATCGTGGCCCAGCCTATCCCGCTGAACAAGCCCATTGTCGGCGCCAACGCCTTTGCCCATGAATCCGGCATCCATCAGGATGGTGTGCTCAAACACCGGGGTACCTACGAAATCATGGATCCGGACAGTATCGGCGTGCCCGCCAACACGCTGATCATGGGCAAGCATTCCGGCCGCCGTGCCCTCACCAGCAAAATTCAGGCGCTTGGCTACAAGCTGAACGATGAACAGATCGATATGGTCTTCGCGGCCATGAAAAAACTCGCGGACGTCAAGAAAAACATCTTTGATGAAGATATCGAAGCGCTGATCCTCGAAGAAGTCCTGCGTATCCCCGACAAGTACGAGCTTGTGCATCTCGGTATTCACAGCAGTGATATCGGCGTGCCGCCCACAGCCATGATCGTTATGACCGTGGATGGCGAAGAAAAACAGAAATCCGCCTTCGGGGTCGGTCCCATTGACGCGGTGTTCAACGCCATTGCCAAAATCACCAACCACCCGTACACGCTGGATCGCTATTCCGTAAACGCCATTACGGGCGGCAGCGACGCCCAGGGTGAAGTGACGGTCCGGCTCGTCCAGAACGGTCGCAAGGCCGTGGGGAGAGGTTCCCATCCCGACGTCATCAACGCCAGCGCACGGGCGTTCATCAACGCCCTGAACCGCCTGGCCAAACGGCATGAGGAGCATTGATATGGCTTTCACCCTCGCCCAGAAACTCCTTGCCCGGCACGCCAGAGACATTGCCTCGGACGCCGATCTCGCGCCCGGACGTATCGTCACCTGCGCGCTTTCCCTGACGCTGGTCAACGATATAACAGGCCCGCTCTGTATCAGTTCCATGAAAGCCATGGGGGTCGACCGGGTTTTTGACCGGACCAAGACCGTGTTTGTGATGGATCATTTCACCCCCCAAAAAGATATCGCTTCCGCCGAACAGGTCATGATCTCACGCCGTTTTGCGGAAGAACAAAACCTTGCCCACTACTACGAAGGCGGTGATGCCGGGGTCGAACACGCCCTGCTCCCCGAACAGGGGCTTGTCGGACCCGGCGATCTCGTCATCGGTGCGGACAGCCATACCTGCACCTACGGCGGTGTCGGAGCCTTTGCCACCGGTATGGGGTCCGCCGACGTCGCCGCCGGAATGGCGCTGGGCGAAACATGGTTCCGCGTTCCCGAAAGTATCCGGGTCGAGTTCACAGGCACCCTGCCCGAATATCTGGGCGGTAAAGATCTCATCCTCTGGCTCATAGGCCAGATCGGTGTCGACGGGGCACGCTACAAAGCGCTTGAGTTCGGCGGAAGCGCCATTGACGCCCTCCCCGTGGACGGACGCATGACCATTGCCAACATGGCCATCGAGGCGGGCGGCAAATGCGGTCTGTTCGCCGCCGATGCCGCAACACTCGCATACTGCAAAAATGCCGGACGCAGCGGCGATACACCCATCAGTGCCGATCCCGGCGCAGTCTACGAACAAACGCTCGTCTGCGACGTCAGCACCCTTGAACCGCAAGTGGCCTGTCCGCATATCCCCTCCAACGTAAAGCCCGTCAGTGCCGTCAAGGATGTCACCATCAATCAGGTCATCATCGGGTCCTGCACAAACGGCCGGATCAGCGATATGCGTGCCGCAGCCAGCGTGCTCAAAGGGCGCACTGTCAAGAAAGGCTTGCGTTGCATCGTCCTGCCCGCCACCCCCGCCGTCTGGAAACAGGCGCTCCGGGAAGGGCTTGTCGAAACGTTCCTTGAAGCCGGGTGCGTCATGGGGCCAGCCTCCTGCGGACCCTGTCTCGGCGGGCATCTCGGTATCCTCGGCGGCGGCGAACGGGCCGTGAGTACCACGAACCGCAACTTCCGGGGACGGATGGGAAGCCTCGATTCAGAAGTCTACCTCGCCGGTCCCGCCGTGGCCGCCGCCTCGGCAGTTACGGGTGTGATTACAGATCCCGGAACGTTGTAGGAACGCGGAGTTGCCTCCGGCGGCCCTCCGGGGGCCAAGGGCTCAGCCCTTGGATCCCGCCAGGGGGATGATCCCCCTGGACCCCGCATTAGGGGTGTGGGGGACGGGGCGGGTAACAGCCTTCGGGCCGCTGCGGTCGCTTCTCGAAGCTCCCCGCGCTTGAGGTTGCGGTAGCTAGGTAATGAGAGTGACGAATGGAGTTAGGTGAAAGCACCTTTCACCGTGCACCGGAAGCATTCTTTCTCAAAAAAGGACATGAACTATGCACTATACAGGTAGAGCCCTCCGCGTGGGGGACCATATTGATACGGACGCCATCATCCCGGCCCGATACCTTGTCACCTCGGATCCTGCGGAACTGGGGGCCAAATGTATGAGCGGACTGGAAGAAGGCTGGGTGGATCAGGTACGCCCGGATGATATTCTTGTGGGCGGGGTCAATTTCGGCTGCGGATCGTCCCGCGAACACGCGCCCATTGCCATTCTCGGCGCGGGCATCAAGGTGGTTGTCGCGGCCAGTTTCGCGCGGATTTTTTACCGCAACGCGTTCAACGTGGGCCTTCCCCTGCTTGAAATAGGCGAGGATGTGAACGATATCCGCCACGATCACCGCCTTGATGTTGATACCGAATCGGGCATCATCCGCAACCTGACCACCGGGCGGACCTACACATGCCCCCCGCTGCCTTCGTCCATCCGGGACATCATCAGCGCGGGCGGACTGGAAGGCTATGTGCGGCAAAAAGTCGCGGAAAGGGGATAGCCATGGCACATGTTGTGTTTCTCCCCGGCGACGGCATAGGCCCGGAAGTGGCGGGCGAAGCGGCCAAGGTGCTCGCGGCTGTCGCCGAACGCTACAATCTGGATATCAGCACGGAAAACGCGCTGATCGGCGGCGCGGCCTTTGACGCCACAGGCTTTCCCCTGCCTGACGAAACGCTGGCCCTGTGCAAAAAAGCTGATGCGGTATTTCTCGGAGCCGTCGGCGGTCCGGCCTGGGATGCCGTCCCCCGGCCCAAACGGCCCGAGGCGGGATTGCTGGCCCTGCGTAAAGGGCTTGGCGTGTTCGCCAACCTCCGGCCCATCGCCATATTCCCGGAACTTGCCGCGTTTTCCTGTCTGCGGCAGGACATTGTAACGCAAGGGGTCGATCTGCTTATCGTGCGGGAACTCACCGGCGATATCTACTTCGGCGAACCGCGCGGCGAAGGGGTGCGCGGCGGCCTCCGCTACGCATACGACACCATGGTGTACGATGAAGAAGAAATCCGCCGCATCGCCCGCATGGCCTTTGCCGCCGCCCGCAGCCGCAGAAAAAAGGTGTGTTCCGTGGACAAGGCCAACGTGCTTTCGGCCAGCCGTCTCTGGCGCACTGTTGTCGAAGAGGAACACGCCGCCTGGCCCGATATCGAACTCAGCCACATGTATGTGGATAACGCCGCCATGCAGCTCGTGGCCCGGCCCGCGTCCTTTGACGTGATCCTTACCGGCAACCTTTTCGGTGATATCCTTTCCGATCAGGCCGCCGCCATTGCCGGTTCCCTGGGTATGCTCTCCTCCGCCTCTCTGGGCGCGACCGCCCCCGGCCTGTACGAACCCGCCCACGGTTCCGCCCCGGATATCGCAGGACAGGACAAGGCCAACCCGCTGGCCTCCATCCTCTCCATAGCCCTTATGCTGCGTATGAGCCTGAACGCCCCCCAAGCCGCCGACGCCGTGGAATCCGCCGTCAAATCCCTCATCCGCGAAGGATTCCGGACCGCAGATCTGGTAGCGGAAAACAACCGCAACACAGTTCCCACAGGCTGCAAGGAAACAGGCGATCTGATCGTCGCCCGCCTGAAATAGACCACCTCTCCATCGCTTCCAACACAACAAAGCGTCGCTGCCTTTCCGCAATGGAAAGCCAGCGACGCTTTATTTTCCCCCTACCCCCCTAGTAAAAGTTTTTGAAGGGAAGAGGGGGGTCCGGGGGGAGAAGGGAAACTTTTTTCAAAAAGTTTCCCTTCTTCCCCCGGCCGCCGGAGGCATTCTTTACTTTCTGGGACGGCGGACGTTGGTGGCGTTGGCCAGTTTTTCTTCGAGAAAATTGATACGCTTTTCGAT
This sequence comes from Desulfovibrio sp. OttesenSCG-928-I05, assembly GCA_030266385.1. Taxonomy (GTDB): domain Bacteria; phylum Desulfobacterota; class Desulfovibrionia; order Desulfovibrionales; family Desulfovibrionaceae; genus JAJDHY01. Next base: position 3,211 of record JAJDHY010000040.1, on the reverse strand, counting down.
AACTTTCCGGTTGGGATACTCGTCACGAATGCTTTCGAACAGGCTTTTGGCAGCCGGGAGGTCATTTTGCTGCTCAATGGTATCGGCGAGCATGAATATGCTGAGCAAACGCATATCGTCGGAAAGTTCCTTGAGGGCGAGCAGGGTACGCAGTTGTTCAGCGGCGGGTTCGAGTTCATCCGTAGCCATGTAGACTTCGGAAAGATCGTAGAGACACTGGGCGCGCAGCGGCTGGGGGATATCAAGGGAAAGGCAGCTGCCGAGGGATTCCTTGGCCCGTTCGAATTCGAGCCGCTGCAGGTAGATATCGGCAAGATCCCGATGGGCCTGGGCGCGGGTTTCCGGCAGGGCCTGTTCGTCTTCGGTCACGCCTCCCCACAGGAGTTCGGCCCGTTCGTACTTTCCTTCCTGCCGGTACTGCCGGGCGAGAAGGAGTTCGACTTCCCGCAGATGGACGGGATCGTTTTCGTACTCGATATACATGGCTTCGAGCAGTTCGATGGCCGAACGGCGGTCGTGACGGATCTGCAGGGAGATATCGACAAGGGTTTTCCATGTCTCCCAGCGTTCCGGGGCGGAAGGGCTGGCGCGCAGGAAGCGTTCCAGCGCTTTTTCGGCTTCAAGATAATTGCGTTTGGCAAGGGCGGTACGGGCTTCGGCGAGATCATCGACGGCGGGTTCCTTTTTTTCAAGGCACCCGCCGCCGATAAGGCACAGGAAAAGAAGCGCGAGAACGCCGGTAGCACGCAGTGCGCGCGCGATGCTCCCCGCTTCGGTTCCTTTAGTTTTCATTTTCGGCGTTACTCTCGTCGATGCGGTCGAACCCGACGACGTGGGCTTTGTCGTCCAGCGCCACAAGGCGTACACCCTGAGTCGCGCGGCCGACGCTGCGGACGCTCTCAACCCCGATCCGGATAATCTTGTTCGTGGACGTCAGCAGGATCAGGGCGTCGTTATCTTCCACGGTCATGGCCCCGATAACCTCGCCGGTTTTGGGCGTGACCTTGAAGTTGATGATACCCTTGCCGCCTCTGGACTGGATCCGGTAGAGATCAAGCTTGGTGCGCTTGCCGTAGCCGTTTTTGGAAACGGTCATGATTTCCGGATCAAGCCCGGCGGGCACGGCCACACAGGCGACAACCTCGTCGCCCGAACGCAGGGCTATACCCTTGACGCCGGCAGCGCCGCGTCCCATGGGACGGGCTTCGTTCCCCTGGAAGCGGATGGCGAGACCGTTGCGGGTGGTGAGCACCACGTTGGAATCGTCGGCCACTTCGCGGACCATGATGAGTTCATCATCCTCGCGCATCCCGACGGCCAGCATACCTGTTTTACGGCAGCGGGCGTACATGGACGCGGCGGAACGCTTGATCATGCCCTTGCGGGTGGCAAAGAGGAAGAAGCGATCGTCCGTGAACTCCCTGATGGAAAGAATGGTGGTCACCCACTCTTCCTTGTCCAGCGGCAGCACGTTGGCGATATGCGCGCCCTTGGCCGTGCGGCTGCCTTCCGGTATCTGGTGCGCCTTGATCTGGTGCATGCGGCCCCGGTTGGTGAAGAGCAGCAGATACTGGTGGTTCGTGGTGGTCAGGAAATCCTGCACGAAATCGTCTTCGGACGTATGCAGCCCGGCTATACCTTTGCCGCCGCGCTTCTGCTGCTGGTAGTTATCCAGCGTGGTCCGCTTGATGTAACCCCTGCGGGAAAGCGTGATAACCACGTCTTCGTCGGGAATAAGATCTTCAAGATCAATCCCTTCGAGATCGTCTTTCACTATTTCCGTGAGACGGGGCGTGGCAAAGGTGTTTTTCAGTTCCTGCAGCTCGTCGTGAATGACGGACCGCAGCACTTCCGGGTCATCCAGAATGGACTTGAGATACGTGATGAGGCGCATGAGTTCTTCATACTCCTCAACGAGTTTTTCATGTTCAAGGTTCGTCAGCCGTTGCAGACGCATATCCAGAATGGCCTGGGCCTGAATATCGGAAAGAGAGAAGCGATCGATAAGTCTCTCTTTCGCTTCCGGCGGCGTCTTGGATGCGCGGATAAGGGCGACCACGGCGTCGATATTATCCAGCGCGATACGCAGACCTTCCAGAATATGGGCTCTGGCTTCGGATTTGCGCAGATCGTAGCGCGAGCGGCGGATAACGACTTCCCGCCTGTGGTCCAGGAAGCAGGCCAGCGCCGTTTTCAGGGTCAGGAGTTGCGGGCGGTTATTGACTACCGACAGCATGTTGTAGCTGAAAGAGGTTTCCAGCGGCGTGAACTTGTAGAGGCTGTTGATGACGATTTCGGGAATGGTGCCGCGCTTGAGATCAAGCACGATGCGTATACCCTTGCGGTCGGATTCGTCTCGCAGGTCGGAAACGCCGTCTATGCGCCGTTCGTTCACCAGCGCCGCGATTTTTTCGACCAGCGACGATTTGTTCAGGGCATAGGGAATTTCGCGAATGACAATGGATTCCAGACCTTTTTTCTTGGATTCCAGCTCCACCTTGCCGCGAATCTTTACGGACCCGCGCCCCTTCGTGTAGGCGTCAATAAGCCCCTGACCGGCATAGACCATGCCGCCCGTGGGAAAATCCGGGCCTTTCACATAGGTCATCAGATCGGCCACCGTGCAGCCGGGGTCTTCCAGCTGCATCAGAAGCGCATCACACAGTTCGCCCAGGTTGTGCGGGGGAATGTTCGTCGCCATACCCACCGCGATACCGGAAGAACCGTTCAGGAGCAGGTTCGGCACCTTGGTCGGCAGAACCGCCGGTTCCAGCAGGGTGTTATCGTAGTTGGGCCGGAAATCGACGGTTTCCTTGTCAATATCCGCAAGGAACTCGCTGGTGAGCCGCGCCATACGCACTTCGGTGTAACGCATGGCCGCCGCGGAATCGCCGTCAATGGAACCGAAGTTCCCCTGACCTTCCACCAGAATATCCCGCATGGCAAAAGGCTGCGCCAAGCGTACTAACGCGTCGTATACAGCCGAGTCGCCGTGCGGGTGGTATTTACCGATAACGTCACCGACTACGCGGGCGGATTTTTTCGGCGGTCTGTTGTACGTGTTGCCCAGATCGTGCTGCGCGTACAAAATGCGCCGGTGCACCGGCTTCATACCGTCCCTGGCGTCGGGAATGGCCCGGCCTATGATGACCGAAAGCGAATACTCCAGGTAGGATTTACGTAACTCTTTCTCAATACTGATCTGCGGTTT
>JAJDHY010000004.1 GCA_030266385.1 Desulfovibrio sp. OttesenSCG-928-I05 | reverse complement strand
CGATCCGGTGTGATTCCGGCCCTTTCCCCTTTATGGCCGGACGGCGGTCAGAAAGAGCACATGCAGGAACACCACCAGAACAGTGAACACAGGCCCGGCGGCTCGTGGCGGGAGCAGGGGGTTGCGCAGGGAAAGCGCATCGTGAGGGCAGGCGGCAACGCAATCGCGGCACAGGGAGCAACGATAGGAAGCCCCGCCTGTGGCGCGGGCTTTACCATCTATGGCCCGGTACAGGCAGACGGCTTCGCACGCGCCGCAGTCCGTGCAGCGTCCGGCATCCAGCCGTATCCGCCAGGGGGAGATACGGGAGAGCACGTTGATGACAAGGCCCATGGGGCAGATTGTCGTGCAATGCAGCATGCCGGTATAGCGGCGGGAGAAGAAAAGCAGCGCGATCAGACTGACAACGCTGAAAAGGGTGGCGGCGGTAATGGTGTATCCGGGCGACGCGCCGGAGTAGCGCAGGGCGGCGGCTACGGCAAGGCCGAGGAGCAGGACGGTGAGCCGCCCGTAGCGCAGTAGCGGGATCAGAAAGGGCGGCGGCGTTTTTACGGGCTTTTTCCCCGCCGCCAGTGAATCCAGCGGGCCGAAATAGCAGAGCATGCTGCACCACGCGCTGCCGGTCAACACGACGGCTGTGAGCGCAAGAAAGGGCATCATGCCAAGCCCTCCCCGATATACGGGGCCGAAAACAATGAGGCCGGGGAACGGAAGATGCGGATTTTCCGCAGCCAGCGCCGGGTGTTCCGCGATCAGGCCTATGGCGATCTGGGCGAAAAACACACAGGAGAAAAAGACCCAGACCGCTTTGCGCGTCTTTCGCGCGGAACGCGGGCTGGAAAGCTTTCCCGCCACCAGCGCGGCGTAGCAGGAAAGCAGAAAGAGCTGCGTGCCGCCGCCCCAGAAAGGGAAGAGGCGTTCCAGCAGGAAAAGCCCCGGCACAGCGGCATGCCGGAGGGCGTAGAGGCCCGCGAAGGTCAGAATGAACGCGGCTGCTTGTGTGCGGGCCGGGTTGCCCGGCCTTTCCCGGTCCCGGCTGTGCGCCTTGGTAAGCATATGGGCGGATGCGAGCGCCGTGCAGGCCGCTACAACGGAAAGAATCATAACACCGCGCAGCCAGGGCGCGCCAAGCTGCATACGCATGGCGATCAGCCCCTGTGCGGTCTGCCCCCATTCCATGACGCCCCAGGCGAGAAAAAAGCCCACCACATAATGCGCCCATAGCGCCCGGGATGCGTGCAGCAGCAGAAACCCGAGCGTACATATGACAAACGGGATATTTCCTGCCCGGTAGAAATGAGCGCCCAGCGCCAGCAGCATCAGGGCCGTCCCGATCCAGGCAAGGCGCTGGCCGGTTGTTATGTGTGTTTCATGGCGTGTTGCAGTCGTTTTTTGTCTCTCTGTATCCATTTCTATTCCCTGTTGTTCCAGCCGGTTTGTACCAGTCTGGTTGTCCCGGTCAAGCGTCGGCAACTGGCGGGGTGCTCCAGAGAAATAAGGGGGGATAAGGGGCAGGTGGGACTAGGAAGGATCGCCCGAGCCGTGTATGGTGCCCGCTGACTTTTGCGAGAAGGAGACAGGAATGGCTGCGTGTCTGGTTGTTTATTCCAGCGTGACGGGGAATACGCGCATGGTCGCGGAAGCGGTGCGCGAGGCGTTGCCGGAAGGGACGCTCCTGTGTCCGGTGAAGGATGCGCCCGCGCCGGATGCTTTTGATTTTATCGCGCTGGGTTTCTGGGTACACCGGGCCGGGCCGGATCCGCGCATGACGCGGTATATGGCGTCGGTACGGGGAAAGGATGTGGCCTTTTTCGGCACGCTGGCGGCGTATCCCGATTCCGACCACGCGCAGAAAGTACGTGCCAGAGCGGCAGATCTGCTGGAAGGAAACACCATTCTCGGTTCTTTTTTGTGTCAGGGCAAACTTGCGCAAAAACGTTTTGAAAAACGCATGGCGGATACATCCCCGAATTCCGGCCACCCCATGACGCCCGAACGCCGGGCACGGCTTCTGGAAGCGGCCCGTCACCCGGATACGCAGGACCTTGAGAATGCGCGTGCGCTGTTCCGTTCCCTCTATGCCGCGCACGGCACGCTGTGAGGGAGGGGACGTGCGGTATACGTGTATCAGGGCGGAATATACGCATCTTCCGGGCATTCACGCCGTCATGCGCTGCGTCGAGGCGGGCATGGACGATCCGTCCTTGTTCGTGCCGGACGATCTGGACTTTCTGACCCGGCATATTGCAGACGAAGGCGTCACGGTTATTGCCCTGCACGGGGGCGCGGTCTGCGCTTTTCTGGTCGTCGATTTTCCGGGCGAGAGCGAAAAGAATCTGGGTAATGATCTCGGTTGGTCGCCGGATGCGTGCCGTGCGAGCGTTCATATGGATTCCGTGTGCGTACTGCCGGAACACAGGGGCCACGGCTTGCAGAAAATGCTGCTGCAAAAAGGCGAAGAACTGGCGGCGGGGCTGGGCTACACGTCCTTTCTTGCCACGGTTCACCCGGATAATGCGGCGAGTCTGAAAAGCTTTCTCGCCCTCGGCTATTCCATCGGGACGACCAAAGAGAAGTACGGCGGGCTGATGCGCCATGTGCTGTGGAAAGCAGTGGATAGATAAACCCTGTTCACGGGCGGAACGGGCGGGAGGCGTTATGCGCGCCTTCCGTCACTCCACCGAGTAATCGAAAATGTATTTTTTGATGCTTTCTTCGCGGCTGGCATGCGTGTCCGTTTCAGGTAGCTCGGGACCGGTCTTGGAACCGGCCTCGGCCCCGGATTCTGGAGCGGCGTTCTGACGTTCACTTTTTGGGGTGCGTTTCCATGCGTTTTTCTGAACCTTTTCTTGTCCTTCGTTCTGAATATCTCCGCGCCCGCACTGCTCGATGAACCCTTCCAGCGCCCGCCGCAGGACGGCTCCCAGCGGAACGCTAATGCCCGTTTCGTTTTCCAGCTTTGTCTGCCATTCCGTAAAAAAGGCATGCTGCTCGTCCGTCAGCCGGACGGAGACGATATTCTTTTTGGTGCTCATGTTTTTTCTTTTCCATGTTTACACTGTATACAATAATTATAGACGTAGACTCCCCAGCAAACGCTGTCAAGGAAAAGCGGCGGAAGGCCCTTGCAAAAAAGTCTGCTTGCAGGGGCGGGCGCGAGGGAATAGACTTCGTCGCTTTGGGTTCATTATGAGATAAACGCGTACGTGAGGAGCGGATATGCAGATAGTTGACCGGATTGCCGGGGAGCTGGGTATTGTTGCCGGACAGGTGACGGCGGTGGCGAAGCTTCTTGATGAAGGCGCGACCATTCCTTTTATCGCACGCTACCGGAAGGAAGCGCACGGTTCCCTTGACGAAGTGGCGATCAGCTCTGTCCGGGACAGGCTGGTCCAGCTCCGGGAACTGGACGCCCGCCGGGAGGCTATCCGCAAATCCCTGACCGAACGGGAACTGCTGAGCGATGCGCTGGAAAAGGGCATTGCCGCCGCTGCGACGCTGGCGGAACTGGAAGACCTCTATCTGCCTTACCGGCCCAAGCGCCGCACACGGGCCGCCATTGCGCGTGAAAAGGGGCTTGAAGCGCTGGCGCTGACGCTGCTGGAACAAAGCGCCGCGCTGGATCCCTTTCAGGCTGCCGCCGCGTTCATTGACCCGGAAAAAGGCGTGGAAACTGCCGAGGCCGCTTTGGCTGGAGCACGCGACATCATCGCGGAAACAACCAGTGAAGACGCCGCCGCCAGAGGCAGAATGCGGGAGTTCTTTTTCCGCAAGGCCGTTATCGCCTCCTCTCTGGCCAAAAGTCAGGCAAAGGACGCGAAAAACGCCGAAGGCGAGACGAGCGCCGCCGCTGCGCCGCGCAAAGATGATGAAAGCGCCAAATTCCGCGATTATTTCGATTGGCGTGAAGATGCCGCCAAGGCCGCCGGACACAGGATTCTCGCCATGTTGCGCGGCGAAAAGGAAGGCTGGCTCACGCTACGCATGCTGCCGGACCCGGAAGAGGCGCTCCCGCTTCTGCGCGGCATTTTTGTCGCCAACGCGTCGCCTGCGGGGGAGCAGGTCCGGGAAGCCGTGGAAGACGGCTACAAGCGTTTGCTGGCCCCGTCTCTGGAAACGGAACTGCGGGCGGCGTTACGCGAGAAAGCGGAAAACGAGGCCATCGCCGTTTTTGCCCGCAACCTGCGTCAATTGCTGCTGGCCGCGCCGCTGGGCAGAAAACGGGTGCTGGCCATAGACCCCGGTTTTCGCACCGGGTGCAAGATCGTGTGTCTGGACGCGCAGGGGGTGCTTTTGCACCACGACCTCATCCATGTCATGAGCCCGGATCAGCAGCGCCGCGCCGGGGAAGCCATTACCACGCTTGCGGAACGCTACGCTGCGGAAGCCGTGGCCATCGGAAACGGAACGGCCGGGCGGGAAACCGAAGCCCTGGTCCGTTCGCTGAACCTCGGCATTCCTGTTGTGATGGTCAACGAGAGCGGGGCCAGCGTGTATTCCGCTTCGGAAACCGCACGGCGGGAATTCCCGGATCTTGATCTCACGGTACGGGGTGCGATTTCCATAGGCCGCCGGTTGATGGACCCTCTGGCGGAACTGGTCAAAATTGACCCCAAGGCCATCGGCGTCGGTCAGTACCAGCACGATGTGGATCAGACGAAACTCAAGGAAAGCCTGCGCGAAGTTGTGGAAAGCTGCGTCAACGCGGTGGGGGTGGAACTGAACACCGCCAGCGTGGAGCTTTTGACCTATGTTTCCGGTCTTGGGCCTGCTCTGGCAAAGGCGGTCGTCACCTGGCGGGATGAAAACGGTCCCTTTGCCCGGCGCAGGGAACTGCTGAAAGTGCCGCGCCTCGGCCCCAAGGCTTTTGAACAGGCCGCCGGGTTCTTGCGTATCCGCGAGGGGACCAACCCGCTGGATGCTTCCGCCGTGCACCCGGAATCCTACGGCGTGGTGGAAGCCATGGCCCGCGATCTGGGTTGCGCCGTGCCGGATTTGCTCCGGGACCCCGAGCGGAGAAAAAGCATTGTGCTGGAACGCTATGTCAGTGATAGCATTGGCTTGCCCACCCTGCGCGATATCATGGCGGAACTGGAAAAGCCGGGGCGCGACCCCCGCGAATCCTTTGAACAGTTCGCTTTTGCGGATGGCGTAAACAGCCTTGATGACCTGGAAGAAGGCATGGTGCTGCCCGGCGTGGTCACCAACGTGACCAATTTCGGGGCGTTTGTGGATATCGGCGTGCATCAGGACGGGCTGGTGCATATCAGCCAGCTGGCCGACCGTTTCGTGCGTGACCCGCATGAGGTGGTCAGCGTGCAGCAGAAAGTCCGGGTTACCGTGCTGGAAGTGGATAAAGCCCGCAAGCGCATTGCCCTGTCCATGAAAGAAAATCCCGAAGCCCCTGAACAGCGCGGATCCGGCGGAAATGCCGGACGTGGACAGGAGCGGAATGCGTCCGGCGATCATACCCGCCCGACACAGTCTCGCAGGAATGATGCTCCCCGCCGGGAGAAAAATGCCCCGAATAAAAACGGCGGAGGGAGTCCCCGCAACGATGCCGCGGGGCACAGACCCTTTGAGGGACTGCTGGCCGGGGTGCGAAAAAAATAGGGAACGCCGGGACATTCCTCGGTCGTTCCCTGCGGGGATAGCCCGGAACACTACCATTAGCCGCCCCCTCCTGCGCGTACCGGCGAAACGCGGCTACACGCAGGAGGGGGCGGCGTTATTCATCATCAGCAGCCAAATGGGCGGCTCTAGAGAAGTTCATTCTTGAAATCGTTCATATCCGCAATTCTTAAACCAGCCTTGGCATCGTTTGCGCAAACCAGATCAAGTGCGCAGGCGATGCCTTTTTCCAAAGCGGCATATGTTCACGCTTCCGTGCCCCGTAACAATTGCTTAACCTTGCTCCACATATTTTCAATAGGATTCAAATCTGGACTGTATACAGGTAAATATAAAAGTTCCGCTCCGCAATTTTTGATATGCACGGCCACTTCAGGATTTTTGTGAGCCGACAAATTATCCATAATCACAATATCGTTTGGACGTAAGGCTGGGCACAGAACCTGAACTATATACTGTTCGAACATGGCCTTATCCATTGCACCATCAATCACAATACATTCCGTACTTCCGTCAAGACGGATCGATGAAAGCATTGTCAAGGTCTTCCAGTGGCCGCAAGGCGCGCTCGCATGACAGCGGGAGCCGCCGTAAGAGCGGCCCCGCAAACGCGCCATATTGGTTTTTGCGCTGGACTCATCAAGAAAAACAAGGCGTTCTGCAAAAACAGTCTTTTGAAACTCAGCCCTGTTCTTTCTGCTCTCTGCTCTGTCTTCGCGTTCTTGTTCGGACGCCTTCAGAGTTTTTTTGTAGCGAAAGCCGAGTCGTTTCAGTTCCCTATGTACAGCCATCAACGAGCAATCTTTTGAAAACGCCTCTCTGATTTCTTCCAATATAAAAAAACTCATAAATTTGCCATTACCTATTGATTGTCGTCGAGAGTTTACGTATGACACAAATACTACGGATAGTGACGGGGGGTCCTGTTCGCTGGGAATTCTACTTTTTATATCTGGGATTTTTCCTAACAGGCGCCGGTACGCATGCCGGTTCCTCGTAACTTTTTAGCCTTGGGGGGAAACCATGGCACCCGAATCTATTTCCAACTCTTCCAATCAGCAGGCCATCAAAGTTCCGGCCCCGTTGACCGGTGAAAGTCTTGACGTTGCTTCCGTTGCGGGCGGCATACTTGAACTCGGTTTTGATCCGGGTGCTGCTACCGCGTCGCGCTCCGGCAACGACCTCGTGTTCGACGTCGACGGCGGCGGCACCGTTACCCTGACCGACTTTTTCGTCGTCGGCGACGAAGCGCTCCCCTCTCTGGTCCTGCCGAGTGGTGATGAAGTCGCTTCCGCCGACTACCTGGCCAGCTTTGATATCGACATCTCCACGGCGGCCGGCCCCGCTGCGGGCCCTGCGGGCAACCCCAGCAGCGGTTCCGGCGAATACGGCGATGAATCCGGCTCCCTGATCAACGGCGTTGCCCGTATCGGCTCTTTGGGTACCAACCAGTGGGGTAGAGCCACCGACCCCTCCGTGGAATACACCGGCCTCAACGCCGGCCCTGACCCGGCCATTTCCATCACGCCCATTATCCCCGGGCCCGGCGGGAATCCCGGAGATCCCAGCACTCCGGATAACCCCGTGTACTACATGGCCGCAGACGGCTATAACCTGAAAGTTGACGAATCATACATGGAAGGCGGGACGAACTACGATCCCGAAAAATCCGACCCTGTCTATCAGATGGACTTCCTGATCACCACCAACGACGGTCTTGCCTCCGTACTTATCGACGGTGTGTCCTATGCCGTTGCGGGCGGCACCCTGACCGGTTTTCCGGCTGGAGGAATTTCCGGCGATAGCGGGATGCTGTACAATCCTGTCGTCGTGGACAACGGCGACGGTACTTACAACCTCAGCTTCACCTACCAGCAGGGCGACGCTGTCCAGCATGCTGACGGCGAAGGCAAAAACGTTGAAGACAATGCCGACTCCTGGACCATTGGCGTGACCAGCGTAAACGGCGCGACGGATTCCGTGGTTGCCAACGTCGACATCGTTGACGACATCCCCGTGATCTCCGTGACGGACGGCAGCGGCAACCTGGTTGGTATTGAAAGCGCCATTGTGGGCACCTGGGATCCGGAGACCGTAAGTTTCGGCTATGACGGCGCAGGCGAAAACGGCGGCGTGTTTATCGGCGGCGAAAAAGCCACGCCCACCCCTGACGGCGGATGGACGGCGACCCTTGACGACGGCAGCGTCGTTACGCTGGATGGCCGGGGGAACGTGTGGTACAAGCCCCCCGCTCCGGTCGAAAAGGCCACCCACATTGTAGTTCCCATCAAAATTGTTGACGGCGACGGCGACGAAGTAAACGGTGCCGCATCCGGCAAGCCTGACGTCAACTTCTGGCTGGTCAACTCTCCCAAGGATGTGACCTCCCTTACCGACGACAGTGCGCTCTCCGACGGCGCGGGTGTAAAAAGCTATGGTAACGAATGCATCATCAACGCTAGCGAGCTTGGCGACGGCTGGACCTTTGTGCCCGGTCAAACGGGCAACCACGTAGTTGACGGCACCGTGATCGGCAAATACGAAGTCAGCGCGGATGGCTCCTCTTTGAAGTACACCCAGACCGCTCCGTACGACCACCAGCCCAATACGAACGAAAAAAGCTATGACGAGCAGCTTTCTGCCGGCAAACTCCCGGTGAACGTTGAGCACAAAGCCAGCGGCGAAACCGACTCCATCTCTCTGGACGTCAAAATCAATGACGACGGCCCGGTGCTCGGCACCGTGGTTGACGAGGAAATCCAGCTGGGCTGGAGCAAGGGCGAAGACGGCAAATGGCATATACTGCCGGAAGAAGGTTCCGTCGAATTCAAGATGGGCGCTGACGGCCTTGCCGAGAAAGACGGCCTGACCATCGTCGACGGCGACAACACCACGATTACGTTCAATGCGGAAGGCGTCGCCTCGCATACCTATGCCGACGGCAGCGTTTTTACCGCCGAATACACGTACAACGAAGACGGCAACGTCGTCTCCATCGAGTACTCGTACACACCGGGCCTGAACTCCCCGGCCGAACGTGAGTTCACCTTCACGGGCAAGGACGGCGACGGCGATACCATCAGCCAGAAGATCGAGGTCGAGTATGACCGGGCTTCCGTTGTGGGCCCCAGCGTCGACAAGGATACAACGTATGTCTCCGAAACCGACATCAAGGGTAACCAGAACGTGCACGCGGGCACCGACGCCGCCAGCCTGGATCCGAACAACCTGGATGACGCGAAGGAAAACGACAACGCCAACGAATCGGTGAACTTCGGTTCCATTCCCGTGGATTTCGGCCCCTCCGGCATGGCCGACGAGCCGTTTGCATGGGCGCCTGAAGGGCCCGCTCTTGAAGCCATGGTCAAGGTTGACGGCGAATGGGGATGGCATGAGGTTGAGTGGAGCTACGGCGCCGACAAAACCACCCTTATCGGTTCCGTGAACGGCCAGCCCGTGCTGACCGTGAAGGGCGAAGTTGTCACCGTAACTGCCGAAGACGGCAAAACGTCTCAGCAGATCGACTACACGGTGGAACTGGATGCGGCGGTCCGGCATGAAGCGCCCGAATCCGGTGCCGATTACAACAGGAATATTGACGGTTCCGGCGATCCGCAGAACGGCGAAACCGACCTTTCCTTCAACTTTACCGCGACTTCCGGAAACGGTCAGTCTTCAGATTCTTCCCTCACGGTCGTCGTGCAGGATGACGTCCTCGATTTCGGCGATAACGGCGTCAGCGGTGTTTCCGTCGAACCCGGCGATATCGCTGACATGTTCTACAGCCACACCGATCCCATCAACTTCAACGGCTACAAGGATGCCGACTACATGGCCGAGAACGGGCTGACCTTCTCCGCCAAGAAAGCCATCCTGAACCCCGACGGCACGGTCAAGGAACTGGTGGATCTGCCCGGCGGCAAGGTTGTGCATTCCACCAAGGATACAACCGGAAGCCGCGGCCACACTCCGTATGAAAACGGCGACGGCACCCAGACCATAGGCAATGGTCTGGGTATCACCTCCACCAATAACGGCGGCAGAGGCTCCGATCAGGAAATCGAATTCATCAAGGACGGGGCCGACGGCGCGCACGCATCCGAAGCGCTGGTCATCTCCCTGCCCGAAGGCCAGATTTCCTTTGGCGTCACCATCGACCTGAACCTGCTCTTTACTGCGGGTTCCGCCGGGGACGCCAGCGCGGAATACGCCATGATCACACTGATGCGCGACGGTAAAGTCGTGGGCAGCTACCCGGTCACCGCGGATTCCAACCTGGGCAACTACAAGTCCCAGTTCTCCGTGGAAGGCGGCTTTGACGAGATCGTCATCACCGCCTATGACAAGGAAGGTAAGGTCGCGAACACCAGTGACTTCACGGTCGGCGGCCTGCAGTTTACCGAACCCAACATCGTGGAATACATTACCGCGAACATCACGGGTTCCGTTGCGGGCGGCGGTGCCGACGGCATCGACATGAGCACCTTTACGTTCCTGAACGACGCCAACAGCCCCTACACGCTTGAAGACGGCAGCACCCTGCGCGTCACCGTTGTCGACGGCAAGGTCGTCGGGACCATCGTCGGCCCTGGCGGGGTGGAAACTCCTGCCTTCGACGTGTTCATGAACGAGCAGGGCACCTGGGATTACCTCCAGTACAAGCACTTTACGCTCGTGGACAAGGTTACCGGCGAGCCCCTGGACGATCAGAACCTGCACTTCGGCTTCGGTGTGAAGGACAATGACGGCGACTATACCTCTTCCTACATCAACGTACCCATCCCCGAAGCGCCGATCCCGGGCGAAGCCCAGCCTGACGCGGACGTGTTCAATGAAGACGCCAGTGTGCTCGTCGGCGCGGAATCCGTCCTGGATAACGACCAGGATTACGTGAAGGATGAAGACGGCAACGCCATTTCCAAGGTGAGCAACGAAGACGGTACCGCCGTTACGGAACTCAACGAAGACGGCCTCCTGGAAATCACCGGGCAGTACGGAACCCTGTTCCTTGATCCGAAAACCGGCGATTACAGCTACGAACTTGCCCGGGGCGAAGACGGCAAGGCCCTAGATTCCGGCCTGCAGAACTACTTCGACGGCAAGGACACGAACCTGTTCGGCGATACGGACCAGTTCACCTACACTGTGACCGGGCCTGACGGGGAGCCGGTGACGTCCACGCTGGATATCAAGTTCCAGAACAACGTGTTCGACCATGGCGACAACGGCAGTAACACCATCACCGGCGGCGGCGGAAACGACGTGCTGGTGGGCGATCCGGGCGGCGCGGGCGAAGGCGTGTACGCAGCCTACAACGTCGCCCTTGTGGTCGACACCTCCGGCAGCATGACGAACATGAGCTATGTGCAGACGGCCCTGACCGAACTGGTCACCCAGCTCAAGAACGTGGGCGCATCCGACAACACCATGGTCAACATCTCCCTCGTCGGGTTCGAATCCAGGAGTTCTTTGAAGTTGCAGATCAGCGATTTCGATTCCGACAAGGAACTGGCGGATCTGGTCAAGGCCATCAAGGCGCTCTCCGCCAACGGCGGCACGAACTACGAATCGGCATTCCTGCAGGCTGCCAACTGGTTCCATGACCAGCCGGACACTTACAGCTTCGCGAACGGCCCCACGGTCGACTACAAGGACGTGGTGTACTTCGTCACCGACGGCAAGCCGACCTACCACGTACCCGACAGCTACAGCTACTCGGGCTACTATCCAAATGCGCTTGACCTCAGCAGCTGGAAGCCCGGCATGGTCATTGAAACCCCCGCCACCAACGGCGGGTACAAGATGATGATCGACGGCGACGGCGTGATCTGGAGATGGAAGGGTAACAATGCCAGGGAATGGACGGAAACCTCCTCCATCTTCAAGCTGAACGACGGCTACCAGGGCAGCACCACCAACACCAAGGACAGCGGCGACGCGCTGGCGGTGTGGCAGGATCTGCTGAACAGCAAGGGTGTGGAAGTCAACGCCATCGGGCTCGGCTCGAACATCAAGGTGTCCGACCTGGCCGGTTATGACAACACCAAGGGCGCGATCGTCATCTCCAGCACGGGCAACCAGCTGAAGGATGACCTGGCCAAGGAACTGATCGAGGGCGGCTCCATTGACTGGAACTCCATCGCTGGTGCGGACAACATCTCCGGCGGCGAAGGGAACGACCTGATCTTCGGCGACGCCATGACGGCGGACTGGATTCTCGGCCTGGACGGCTGGGATTCCGGAGACCTCGTGCCCGGTCAATCCCTGGATATCGTCATGGAATACGTGCGCCAGACCGGCGGCTTCGAAGACTATGAAGCGCCCGGTTTCAACGACGCCATGCGCGAGTTCATCGGTGACAACGCCATCATGCTCGGCCAGAGTGAAGATGACCGCGGCGCGGCCGACGTCATCTTCGGCGAAGCCGGCGATGACACCATCTTCGGCCAGGGCGGCAACGACACGATCAACGGCGGCGACGGTAACGACGACATCTACGGCGGCCTGGGTTCGGACGTCATGTTCGGCGGCGCGGGCAGCGATACGTTCGTCTGGAATGTCGCGGACCTGGATAACGGCACCGACAAGATCATGGACTTCAACCTGAATGAAGGCGACAAGATCAGCCTCGGCGATCTGCTGCCCGAAAACGACTCCCTTGATGTCCTGCTCGGCAAGGGCGATATCAGCGGCAAGGTCACGGACGACGGCATCGAGCTGACCGTCAAGCACGGCGACACGACCCAGACCATCGAAGTGCACTTCGAGGGCGATCGCGGTGCCAGCTTCATCGACAGCTACAATGACGCGGCCGGCAACGATGCCGCCCAGCAAGCGCTGCTGAATGAAATGATCAAGAGCATGTTCAACTAGAGCCTGTCTATCTGAATACACCGTAAACAACCGCCCCCGGCATTCTTCGCCGGGGGCGGTTTCGTTTTTGTAGCGGGTGAAGGGGGGCATCCTCCTCCCTCACCCGCTACAAAGGACTTTAGAGAAGTTCACTCTTGAAATCGTTCATATCCATAATTCTTAAACCAGCCTTGGGCATCGTTTGCGCAAACCAGATCAAGTGCGCAGGCGATGCCTTTTTCCAAAGCGGCATATGTTCGCGCTTCCGTGCCCCGTAGCAATTGCTTAACCTTGCTCCACATATTTTCAATAGGATTCAAATCTGGACTGTATGCAGGTAAATATAAAAGTTCCGCTCCGCAATTTTTGATATGCACGGCCACTTCAGGATTTTTGTGAGCCGACAAATTATCCATAATCACAATATCGTTTGGACGTAAGGCTGGGCACAGAACCTGAACTATATACTGTTCGAACATGGCCTTATCCATTGCACCATCAATCACAATACATTCCGTACTTCCGTCAAGACGGATCGATGAAAGCATTGTCAAGGTCTTCCAGTGGCCGCAAGGCGCGCTCACATGACAGCGGGAGCCGCCGTAAGAGCGGCCCCGCAAACGCGCCATATTGGTTTTTGCGCTGGACTCATCAAGAAAAACAAGGCGTTCTGCAAAAACAGTCTTTTGAAACTCAGTCCAGTTCTTCCTGCTCTCTGCTATGTCTTCGCGTTCTTGTTCGGATGCCTTCAGAGTTTTTTTTTGTAGCGAAAGCCGAGTCGTTTCAGCTCCCTATGTACAGCCATCAACGAGCAATTTTTTGAAAACGCCTCTCTGATTTCTTCCAAGGTAAGATCTGGCTTATCCCTGACCATGGCGGCAAGGCGTTCTCTTTCCTCAGCGGAAAAAGCCTTGAGCATATGTCCACGGGTTTGCGGCTCAAGTCTTCCATCTTTTCGGAATTCACGAACCCAGCGAACAATAGCAGCCCTGTGGAATCCAAAAATATCAGTAAGTTGTTGTTGTGTTGCCTTGCCGGACAAGTATGCCTCTACCGCTATTTTTCGTATTTCGGGGGTTGCTTTGCTCATGAATAGAGCAGAGCAAATATCTGGACTATTTCAAACGTTAAATTTTCTACTCTTTGATATCAATGGGCGGGGCCTGATCGGCTTCCACGGGAACGCAGACTTTAGCTACGGGGTTGAAGTAGGTGCCGAGCGATTTGAAGATGATGTACGCGCCGGGCAGTCCCACGATGGTGAGGGCGAGGCCTATGCATTGCAGCAGGCCCATGACAAAGGCGATGATCCCGAAGGGCAGGTAAAGGATCATGATAATGGTCGAATAGGCGGCCCAGAGCGGGTTCCGTTTGACGCCCGTTTCGGCAATGGGGACCATTTTCCACGAGAAGGGGAAGAGCAGAAACTTGGCGTACTGGATAAGGCCGAGGCCGATGGGCGCGGGAAAAACCAGCACGGTCAGCAGCCCGCCAAGCAAAAAGGCATAGAGCGCGTTTAAAAAACCAAGAAACGGGATATGCCACAGAACGTTGGCAATGAAACGGATGGTCTTTTCAAAATCGGACATGCGTATTCTCCGGCGGCCCCTGCCGCATGGTTTCGGTACATGGTTCCCGTGCGGCGGACCTGTGCCCCGCGCGAGACGATATAGTACTGGGTAGGAAAAGGACGCGGCGGCGTCAAGGGTGAAGTACGATCCGGGAGCCGCGCGCAGGAACGCGGGCAGACCCGGAACGCTACGGAACAGTACGGAACGGGGAGGGGGATTTCCGGGATATGGCGGGACATGGCGGGATGATCCGGTCCGCCCCGGTCCGCCCCGAACTGGCGCGAGGAACCGGCTATTTCGGTTTGATAAAGGTCTGCACCCAGCCGATGCGCCCGTCAGCGTTAATGCGCGCGCCGACCCCGAGCCGGGTGACGTTCTTGCTCAATATATTGGCCCGGTGGCCGGGTGAGTTCATCCACGCTTCAACCACGGCCTCGGCGTTTTTCTGCCCGGCGGCGATGTTTTCCGCATTGGCCCGCCACGGTATGGAATGCTTGTCCAGCAGAACGGTCCACTCGCTGCCGTCCGGGCGGGTGTGGGAGAAAGAACGGAGCACTTCTTCGGCCCGGACCGCGGCCACGGCATCAAGGCGGGTGTCGCCCGCGAGGGCGGGGAGGCCGTTGGCGGCCCTGTGCACGTTGGTCAGGCGCAGGACGTCGCGCTGGTATGCTTCAAGCTCGGAAAGCGTGGGCGGGCGTTGTACGGGGCTGGATGCGATGATATCCCAGTACAGCTGTCCTTTATTGTCCGCGCTGATGCCTATGCCGATCCGTGTATAGTGTGCCGCGCTCACTGTATCCGGGTATTTCTGCTTTTTCCACGCGGCGTCGAGGGCGGCGGCGTTTTTAAAGCCTCTGGCGTAGTATTGCCCGAAACTGGCGACGGTGACGTTCCGCGCCTTGAACAGGGTTCCTGTGCCAGACCCGTCGGGCCTGTTGCCGCTGTACTTTTTCTGCAGATCCACGGCGCGGGTCTGGGCGATGCCTTCCAGCCGGTCGTCATAGTCGAGGGCGCTCCGCTTCAGGCGCTTTCTTTCCGCGTTGATCAGTTGCAACAGCGCTTTTTTCTGTGCGGCATAGGTCCCTGTGGGAACGGGGGCGGCTGTCGTGATGCCGATTATGGACCAGTATACTTTCCCTGAACTGTCTTCGCCGGTGGCGACGCCGATTTTGCTGAAAGGCTCGGCTGTACGGATTACGCCCGTTTCATACTTCGGGAGTTCTCGCATGATCCGCGCCGGAAGGGAAAAGCCCCTGAAGTAACTATGGACAAATTTACGGTATTTGATGGAACGGGCCGTGAGCAGGTCGCCTGTTGAGCCGCCGTTCGGGCGGGTGTTTCTGAATTGCTGCATCAGCTCTTTCATGCGGGCATCGGCGGCGGCACACAGTTGCTGGTCAATGGTTACAGCCGGAAAGCCGCTTTTCTGCCGTTCCGCGTTAATCAGGGCCGCAAGTTCTCCGGCATGCGCATTGTGCACAGCCCGGGATGCCGCCCAGGCTCCGGACGCGGCTACGCTGCACAGAAAAAGCACCGCGCACAGGAGAAGAAACGCTGAAAAGCGTGCTTTTTCCTGTGCGCGGCGGGTGTTCATATTGCTTCCTTCTCATTCCTCACACCGTCTGCACGCAAACAGCGCGACAGGTGGCGACGCTCGCCCCCCCCTTGATCGTCGTGCCTTTTCCAAAAGTATAACAACCGAGGGCCTAACCGAGCGCAGCATCCTCGTGGCGCATAATGGTGAAGATGACGGAATTGTCCGAGGGGCAGAGCTGCATTTCGAGCAGGAACGTTTCGGACGAAAATTCCATATGGATATCACCTTCGGTTGCAATGGTGCCGAGCTGTTCCATGAAGGCGTTCCAGGCTTCGTCATCATCGGCATCCTCGGCCAGGCCCTTGGCCAGGGGGAGGCCTTCGCTCACGGCATCTTTACTGAACGCCATGCCGTTCTCGCCCATTGTTCCCAGAATAACGGGCCGCGCGCCCATGTCCTGCAACGAGGAAAACATGGTGAAGAGGCTGGAATTGTTGAAGGTGGCGACCATATTGAGACCGAGGATATAGTGGTCGCCAGGTTCGGCCAGCTCGCCAGTCGCCACGTGCCGTATTCTCCAGGAAATGTCGCCGAAAGCCACCGCGAACGCGTCATGATCCAGCGTTGCACTGCAGTCGGGAGTACGCATTTCGTTGAATTCATCAACGGTGACACCGAACGCAATAGACTGGGTCAGCAGTCCGAAAGGAATACCGGCGCGCAGGTAGTGTGGCTCCTCACCCCCCTCCACGTACAGCAGGGGGTAACGGTGAATACCGGACGACTGCAACTGCTCCATGGAGAAGATCATGGTCTTGGCGTCACGCAGCATTTCTTCATCCACGAAAAACTGATAGGCGAAGCCCGGCCCTTGAGAAATAACCAGCCGTTCGCAATCCTTGAGGTCCGACGCTTTGATCGTCATCTCGGATTCGCGGCCCACGGAGCCGAGGAGGCCGCTGCTATCGTCCGGGCCGGGGTAGTTCCACAGCTCGTAGATGGCGCCGTCGGTCTCGTTGCTAAACATAATGTCAGCCGCAAAGGCGGGCGATGCGGCTGCAAGGCAAAAGGCCAGGGCAAGGGAAAAAGCGCGTGCGATATGCAACATGAAAAACTCCTTATTGGTGCGCGCCACGTGACGCGCTGTGTATATCCGTTCAGGATATTCCGTTCGGGCTATTTTGCCCAGGTTATTCCACTTGATTGATTGTACCGTCCGGCGCAAGACGATACCGGGTGAACAGTCCGCGTGATCCAAAAGGCGCGGTGATGGCTCCATCCGGCTCGATAGCCAGTTGCCGCTGTCCTTCAATCATGCCCGTGATGCGGAACCGCTCGTGTTCTCTGGCTTCGTAACGGAATATAGCGGCACCAAGAAGTGCCGCGCCGTCAGTGGACGCAATGATGACTTCCGAAACACCGTCACCGTCAAGGTCATATGCCCCGAGCGAGATCATGGCGTTTTCTTCCATTTCACCGTAGTCGTCCAGGCCGACCAGCGTTTCGGGCAGCATGGCCCCCAGCGTTTCACCCCTGTCGCCGTAGATTGCCAGAATGCGTGTCCCGTTGGGCGAATCCCGCCCTATGCTGAAGTGCACGCTATCTGTCCCGTCGGTACGCATGGGAACTTCCATGGAAACGGATTCGCCCGCGAGAAAGCCTTCGGCGCTGAGCGTGATAACGCGCCCCGCTTCGGGCAGGCTAATAACGGGCGCTCCTTCTGCCGCCCGGGATGTGGCCGGGTGAATGAACGGGGCCGTAGCTACAATAAAGAAGAATACTACGAAGCGTTTGAACATGTCTGTCTCTCTGTTTGGCCTGCCGCAACGCGGGGTGCGGCAGGAAAAACGGCGATAGCCGGGACGGTAAGCGCTCCGGAAAGATGACTTTCTGGCGGCGGCGCAGGGCCGCTTTCTCCGGTGCGCGCTGTATCCGTTCTTTTATGGGGAGAAGCAGAGCAATTTGAATGCCATGCGGGAATGTCCCGTATGCCGGGTTTCAGGGGATATTTTCTGCTATGCTATGCCCACAATATGGGCATAACTCATGAAGTGCCCGAATAAAAGGCAGCTTTCAGTGCATCATTCCGTGACCGGGCCGGTCCAGCGCATGACGAGCAGTGAAACATCGTCCACCGGCTCGGCCCCTGCCATGTGATCGGCTATGGCTGCGCGGACCATTGCGAGAACGGCTTCGGAACGCGGCGCGGCGGCGTCTTCTCCGGCGGGGGCGCATGCCGCGTTAAAGGCGGCCTCCAGACTTTCTTCGCCGAAAATGGACCGGCCTTCGGTGGAGCCGATCTGGCCGTCCGCCGCGTTTACCGGGCCCATGGCTTCGTCCGCGCCGTCGGTATACAGCAGCACCGCCTGATCGGGAGCCAGAGTGAACGAATGGTCCGTATAGCTGATCCCTTCCTTGACGCCCAACACCAGTTCCCGCGTCCAGGGGAGAATGCCCTGTGCCGTGGTGGCGTTGTCTCCGGCGAATTTGCCCGCGATAGGTGGCGGGTGCCCCGCGCTGGCGTAAGTAAGGACACCTGTTTTGCGGTTCAGGAAAAGGACGGTCAGGGTGACGAACATCATGGAATTATTATGGCGCAGGAGTGAAGCATTCAGCGCTTCCAGAACCGCCGCCGGACCAAGCCCCTGCAGCAGCGAGGAACGCGCCAGAACCATGACCCGGCTCATGATGATGGATGCCGGAATCCCTTTACCGCAGACATCCCCGATAAGACAGTACATGTTGTCGTCGTCGCCCGGCAGGGTAAAGCAGTCGTAAAGATCCCCGCAGACTTCCCCGGCCATGTCCATGGAGGCGGCGACATCAATGCCCGGCAACGTGGGCAGGGAGGCGGGCAGCATGGATAGCTGGATGCCGCGCGCCAGGGAAAGTTCGTTGCTTACCCGCTGTTCCGCTCTGGTACGCTCGGCTGTGGCGGCAAAGGCTCCTTTCAGGGTTATGCGCACCATCTCGAAGGCGCGCAGCATGGCGTTCACCTCGCCCGTATCACCCGCACCGCCCGCGCCTCCGGGCATGCCGGGCGCATCCGGCGTTTCCGGCGCAATGATGGGGGTATCAAGATCGCCTTCGCCCATGCGTTCAAGGGAGGAAGCCAGCTTGCGCAGCGGCGTCACCGTGCCCGAATTGACGACCCAGGCCAGAAGCGCCATGAAAAAAGGCCCGAAAGCGGCAAGCAGCAGCATGGGAATGGAAACAGGGGGCTGTACCGCCCCGATTTCTTCGGACGAAACAAGCAGCAGAAAGCGCCACTCCGGCATGGACATGGGGGAGTAAACAAGGGTCGTCGGTCCTTCCCAGGGGACGGGCCAGGGCGGGAATTCATCACTGAAAAGCGTCTCCAGCGCCATGGTGCCCGATTCTCCCGCCGCAACGGCAGCCGCCAGGGCGGAAAACTCGGCGGCTTTTCCTTCGGCCCCTTCTTCCGCGAGACTTTGCGGGCCTTCTTCCACACCGCGTCCCGGCGGGTAAATGATATAGCGGCCATCCGCCGTCAGGAAGGCGGGAATGGCATGGCTGAACCCGGCAAGATCCACCAGTGTATCGGCGATCCAGGGCATGCCCATGGCCACACCCAGCCAGTATTCCCGGTCGTTTACCGGCGGGAGTTTCCGGATAAGCAGCATACCCGCGTGCTGGTTTATGCGTTCGCCGGGAACCGGGTAGTCGTGCACTTCATAAAAAGGGCTGATCCAGACGGCCTCGTCGCCCGCGTTCACGTCCCGCGCCAGTTCATTCACGTCGCTGCGTTCATAACTGCCGCTGGCATGCTCTCCATCCTGGCGGATGAACAGGGCGGAAACGTCGTCCTTTTCTCCCTTGAGCAGACCGAGCACCGGATATTCACCAAGGATGCTTCTGGCCAGGAGGCTGTCGGCGACCTCATCAAAAAAGAACACGTCGTTTTCCATGAGATCGGCGAGATCGGCGCGCTGTTCCAGGTCATCGGTCAGGGCTTTGAACTTTCCGGCGACCTGCCGCAGAAAGGTGACGCTCGTCGCATCCTGGACGCGCTGGCTGTGCGCCGTGATATCGGCGACATTTCCGGCCCGCAGCGCCCGGACCCCCGTGTGCGTGATAAAAAATCCGCTCCAGAGGACAGCCGCCGAGAGGATGAAAAAAACAACCGTTTGGCGGACCGCCAGACTGCTGCGCCACAGAAAACGTAAAGCCGTAAGTAACCCGCGTTCGGCGCGGACTGCGCGGAAACCATCCAGCGGCGCATCCGAAAACGGGGAATGCGCGGGAGTTTCCGTACCGGGGGGATGCACCATGATCGTCAGGGTCAACTGGTTGTACCCCGCGACGCGCCGGTATTCGATATCCGCCGCCAGCAGGCTGACCAGTATGAGCCCGCGCCCGCCGACCTGTGCGTTCTGCATTGATTCGGCGGGCTGGTCGCGTCTGCGGGAACGCTCCCTGTACACCAGGGGGTTAAAGGGCGGTCCCTGATCTTCAAGGGTTATCCTGATCCGGGATAGCGTGCCTTTTGCTTCCTGACCGGGAAGGGCCGTTCCGTCCGGGCGGGAAAAAAGCGCCGAAAGGCGGAGCGCCGCGCCGCCTTCTTCACTCGCTGCCGGAAGCGCGCCGCCATGCATGCACAGATTGACGAGCAGCTCTTCCAGAACCAGCCGGAGGGAGGCCCGGGCGTCTTTGTGAGCACCCATGCGCGCGCCCCATTCTTCCGCCACGTCAAGAACGCCCCGGACAAGATCCAGGTTAAGGCCGAAGCGCAGCACAAGGTCATCACTCGCGAAGGTATCGTACGCGGTATCCGCCATGCGCGGTTCCATGAAAGGGGCGGTCGGCGTCATGCGGTGAAACTCCCGTGCCAGCATAGCGCCGTCAGGGCGATATCTTCGGGAAGCGTCACGCCGGGGGCGGCGTTCCCCGGCGGCGAATCAGGATCGGAACGGGGAACGGGGGAGGGATCTGTAATCCCCGCGTATTCCATTGCCGCTGTATAGATGAATTCCGGCAGTTCCTCCTGCTTGCCCATGAAGGCGGCGAGAAGCGGCGCGAGCATGGTTTCGCCGAAAAGGGAGCCTGCCTTGTCCGGTATGGCCAAAAGACGGTCGCTACAGGCGAAAAGTGTTTCACCCGGCAACAGGTGCAGCTCGTAATCGTGGTACTCGGCCGTGGATGTGGCCCCCAGAGGCAAGCCCCCCGAAGGGGGCAGGGGAACGGCCTTTCCGGCAAAAATACGGCACGGCGGGGTTTTGCCCGCGCAGGCCCAGACCATGCGGCCGGTCCGTTTGTGCAAGGTGCCTATGTACACGCTGGCCAGGGGAGAGACGGCGCTTTTATCCAGCGGCGAATAGGAGGTGAGAATATGGTTGGCGTTTTCCAGCGCCCGCGCCGGGCTTAACCCGGCCAGCAAAAGCTCGTGCAGGAGCGGCACGACACGGTCCAGCAAAAGGGCGGCAGGTACGCCGCGTGCCGAAACGCTGGCCAGAACGCAGGATATTTCATCTTCCGAGCGGAAGAAACAGTCGAACATCGCACTGCTGAGCGTGCCGACAGGAAAAAGCGACGCCGCAACGGATACGGTGTCCGTTACAGGAATATCCCCCTGATAGAGCGATCGCTGCAAGCGTCCGGCCAGTTCCATCTCGCCGAAAATACGTTCTTTGGATATGGCGAGTTGCGTGACGTCCCTTTCCTGCCGCCGCAAGGCCGCGCGGAGAGTTTCAACGGATGTGCGCAGACGGGCCGGTTCATCGGGGGGATCGTCGGGATTCTTGCCGTTTGCGGATGTCGCGCCGGTACCGGACGGGGAATTGTGTCCGTCACCGTTTTCTGTTTCGGAAAAATCGCCCTGTGCAAGCCGCTCCGCCAGACGCCCGAGCTTACGCAGGGGGCGCAGAATACCGGTTGACGTTTTGCGGAGAAAATAGAGGGCCAGCAGCATCAGAACGCCCGCAGCGGCGACCATGGCCGCTGTTATCATGTACAGGCGGCCGAAGAGTTCGTCCTTCGGAATAAGAATGCCGAGTTGCGCGCCGTCGGTCAGCAGCGGCATGAAGACGCAGATATGGGGGGAGCCTCGCCAGCGCAGAAAAATATGGCCCGTATCCTTTTCCCGCATGGCCGCGTTCAGACGGGCGAATTCTTTTTCCTCGGCGGCGTTGACGGGAGGCGGCAGGGTCCATGCGCCCACCCGGTCCATAAGAAAGGCTGCGAACCCGGTCATGGCGCGAATGGAGTTCATACGTTTCTTGAACCAGGGGGTCGCGACATCAATGCGCAGAATGCCGAAGGGCTGTCCCGGACCGCCAAACTCCTTCACTGCGTCCATGACTCCCGATTCTGCCTGGGCGCTCCTGGCTCGCTGCGCCGCGCCGTTTTCGGCAAAAAGCGGCTGCATGTAGCGGTATGCGACTTCCAGTTCTCCGTTGACCCGCATGACTTGCGAGCGCCAGCCAGGGGGCCCGCTGTGCATTTCGGCCAGCGCGGCGCCGATATCTTCGTCTCTCGGCGTGAAGGATAAGGGAACGACGCCGGGGGCGAAACGCATGCCGTGCAGGGCGCCCGCAGTGTCCCGCATGTAAATGACGACGTTGCTCCGCGCCAGATCCCCTTCCAGTATGGTTGCGATGACGTTTTCAAGCATGCGCCGCGAATAGTAGGTGTTCCCGTTTATGGCGCCGGCACCGAATTCTTCCAGCTCCCGCACCAGGGGGGCTGTTTCCGGTATCCAGCGGCGGGAGAATATGTCCTGTCGGACAATGTAGGATTGGAGCTGGCGCACCTGCGCGTCGATTTCCAGAAGGAGTTCATCACTGGCGGTTTTGTAGCCGAGGGCGAAAAGCAGGAGAAGCATGCATAAAAGCCCCGCGACAAGGGGCAGCGTGAAGCGCGCCGTGAACCCGCCCGCCCATGCCGACGCGAAACGGAAAACCGGAGAGGCTCCCGCTTCGCGCCGCCGGGAAAAAAGCGCGCCGCCCCCCCGTCGTGTGCCGGATGCGTTCACGCGTGGCCCATAAGTTCCGTGACAGCGGCATCCACATGGTCAAAGGCAGGGAACAGGCTGTCAAAACCGCTGCCGAGAAACACCTTGCTGACGATGGGGCGTAACGAAGCGACAAACACCTTTCCGCCTTCCGGTTCCAGGAGCTTGCCCAGATTGAGCAGACTCCTGAGACCAAAGGACGAAATGTAGTCGACATTGGCAAGATCAAGCGCGACAAGGCGCATGCCTTCATTCCGGACCATGAGCGTGGTGCGGGCTTCAAAATCTTTGGCGGAAAATGCGTCCCACCGACCGGAGAGCCGTAGTATGTGAACCGGAGGTGCATGTGAAACGGTGATTTCCATAAACTATCCTTTATCGGTTTCCGGTCTGCTTTGCGGGCAGGCAGGAGGCGTTTCCCCGATTATTTCCAGATGGCGTTCAGGGTGTTTCTGTGGGGTTTGCCAGTGAAAAGGCAAATAGTGTGCCAGTATGCGGTGAATCTGGAAAAGGCTTCTCCTGTAGTATCCCGTACGTTTTTCGTCTGCCCGCCGCTTATTCGGTATCCATCCGTGACAGTTTCATACGCAGGCCTTCCCGGCTGATGCCCAGTATGCGGGCGGCCAATGATTTGTTGCCGGATGCCGCGCGGAGCGCTTTATTGATGTGCTCGGCCATTGCCTCATCCAGTGTGCTGATGCGGCCGGGCATGGCGTGGTCTTTCTGGTCCGTCAGGTCTGCCTGGCCCGCGATGCGCACGTCACCACCCAGGGTGTTGTGCAGGGCCGCGTGCAGGGCGGGCGGCAGATCGGCCGCCGTGATCTTGCTGCCTTCGGCCATTAGGGATGCGCGTTCCAGAACGTTATGCAGTTCGCGTATATTGCCCGGCCAGGGGTAATGCATCAGCAGGCTCAGCGCGTCGGGACTTACCCGTCTGGGGGCGTCGGAAAAACGCCCGGCCATATCTTCGAGAATTTTCCGGGCCAGCGCGGGGATATCGGCGGGTCGCTCGCGCAGGGGCGGAACATGCAGATGCACCACGTTCAGGCGGTAAAAAAGATCTTCCCGGAACTGTTTTTCTTCCACCAGCTTTTCAATATCCCGGTGGGTGGCCGCCATGATGCGCACGTTGACGTGGATCTTTTTGCGCCCGCCCACGCGTTCCACCATGCCGTTTTCAAGGATGTGCAGAATTTTCGCCTGACTTTCCAGCGGCATATCCCCGATTTCGTCAAGCAGCAGCGTGCCCCCGTTCGCCTGTTCAAAACGGCCTATGCGCGATTGCACGCCCGAGGCCACGCCCGATTCAATGCCAAAGAGTTCGCTTTCCAGCAGGGACGCCGGAATGGCGGCGCAGTTGATATCCACAAAGGGTTTTCCCGCCCGGGGGGAGAGATCGTGGATATGCCGGGCCAGTACGCCCTTGCCCGCGCCCGTTTCGCCGGTGATCAGCACGTTGGCCTTGGCCGGGGCAATGCGTTCGGCCTGGGAAAGCAGCAACAGCATGGCCGGATCCTGCCCGACAATCCCCCCTATTGTACCGGGCCCCGCGCCTTCTTCGCGTATTTTGGCCCGGAGACGCCGGTTTTCTTCCGCCAGACGGCCCCGGTGCTTTTCCAGCTCTTCCCGCGCTTCGGATATTTCCGCCAGCAGGCGGTCGCGCTCGAATTCCCGCGCTTCAATGCGCAGCGCCATCATGGCGATAGCTTCGGCCAGGACGACGGTAGGCGCGTCGGCGTTCTCTCCTCCGGCAATGAGGTCAGGAAGATCAAAGACGTCTTTGGCTTTGTCATAGTTGCCGCAGGCGATTTGTTCACACATGGCCGCCAGACGCATGGCAAGGCTGTCTGGCTCGGCGGGGGGTCTGGACATGGGGCTCCTTGTCGCGGCGTGGTGCGGTATGACGCACAGCGCCGCGTCCGGCTTTGTACAGGGCTTTTTACCGGAGTATCCGGGTTTTCCGGAACATCCGGGTCAATCAATACCCCCCACCAGCAAGACAACCAGACCGTAATACACGGCGGCGAGAGCCAGCAGGGACAAAATAACGGTATACGCCAGACGGCGTCGGTTTTTCATGGCAGACGCTCCACGCACGGTTGACGTCGACGGCAGGAAGTACGCTAACTCAAGAATAAGTAAGATCTATTCATAATGCAACGCCGTGAACCGGGCTCGTGCCGCCGCAGGGGCGGGTGTTATTTCTTTTCTTCTTCGTCTTCCGCATCGTCCGCGTCGGCGTCTTCGTCGTCATCCATCCGTACATAGGTTCCGGCGCATTCGACCGTCCACATTTCATTCGGGTCTTGCGGCAGAGCCGGATCCAGACTGACGGTGACGGAAGAACCGTCTTCGGCCAGGCTGAAGACGAGGTTCATGTCCGAGCCTTCGTAGCCTTCAACTGCGGCGATCTCGCCGCCAATCGCAGCGCCGTCGCGTGTTTCAACCCTGTAATAAATATAGAAGCCCATGGGGCCTTCCCGCAGGTTGGGAACAAACAGACAACGGGTTTCATCGCAGTAGGTTCCGAGCCAGGGGGGCAGTTCATCCTCGTCATCCTGCGCAAAGGCCGCACAGGGAAAAAACGAGAGACACAGGGCAAGGCAGAGCAGACGCAATTTCATGAACCGTTCCTTTTATGTGTTTACGGATCGTTACGGGCAGCGCTTTTGCCCCTGATGTCGTGCCGCAGGCACAGCGATGGGGTGATCCCGCATGCAAGAACAAGGAGGCTGACACTCTTAGTGCTTGAAAGGGGACCACCCCACATGGTGTAGTAAAAGCAATTTCAATGCCATAATGCCGCTGGCGCGCAATGCCTTCACAGAGGCTCGCGGGGCGCGCGACGTCACGTTCTGCGAATGGGCCGGGTGTGGGGATATGCCCATTTTTCTGGCAGTTTGATGTCTGGCTGCCCGCAAAATGGTGCCTTTGCCGGCTCCGGTCAAACGGTTCTCTTTCACAAAGGCTTTTCGCGTACGGATACGGGGTGTTTGCGTGTAGCCCGGCTTTGGCCCGTTCTTTGCTGATCATGCAAACAACTATATAACCCTTTCATGCTCACAGGAGATACGCCATGCGCACAGCGCTTCTTGCCCTTTTACTGCTTTTTCCGGCGACGTTCGCGATAGCCGCCCCCGATTTTTCTCTCAAGGACGGCACGGTAACGGTCCGTGCGGAGGGCAAAGCGGTTACCATCAGTGAAGAAGACTTCATGGTCACGCCGGTGGAAAATTCTGATCTGCGCTACGGCGGAGCCGGAGAAGACGCAGCCGCCGAATTGGGCATCCCCATGGGGCTCTATCTGTTCGACGCCTCCGGCAGGGGCGTGGGCTACGTTGAAACGGAAGAGATTGAATTCAGCTACACCGCGCAGCTTTCCCCCGGCGGCACGGTGCTGGCTCTGGATTCCGGAACCTGGCTCGTCCGTTCCTGGTCCTTTTTTTCGTATCCCGACCTGAAGCCGCTGGGCGAGCCCATAAGCTATTATGATAGCGAAAACCGTCCTTCCCTGCTGTGGAACGGCGATAACGTGGTCTATTTCAGTTCCATGTCCATGGATGAAAGCGAGCGCACCTGCGAATACGACCCCTGCGGCGAGGTTTCCGTTTCCCGTTATGACCTTGCGGCCGGAGAACTCAGCACCGTCATGGAAGGCACCCCGCTCTGCGATTACACGCTGGCCGGGCTGGCGGACGGGCAGCTTTCCATTGAAAAGCTCTGCCTGCCCGCGCTTGAAGACTGGAAGACCGCGCCGGAAGGCAAGCCCTTTGACACCGTGCGGGTAAAAGCGGAATAGCACGGAAAATATCGTACATACCGGCGACAGTATGCCATGAAAAAACCCGCGAATACGCGGGTTTTTTCATGGTGCCTGCCCGGCGGGCAGGGGGGATCATCGGGGGCTTCTTGCGTCAAAAGCCCGGAGCGGATAGGTACTGAACACGCGCGCCATGATGCGCTGACGCACAACGCATTGTTCTTTCCCTTTTTTCAGGAGGTTCCGTTATGAAGGATTTTATGGATCTGTGCCTTCGCCGCCAGAGCTGCCGTGATTTTGCCGCTACACCCGTGGAACATGAAAAGCTGCTTTACTGCGTGGAGGCTGCCCGCCTGACGCCTTCCGGCTGCAATTCCCAGCCCTGGAGTTTTGTTGTCGCGGAAAGTTCCGAGACGGTACAGGCCGTTCGTGAGGCCGTGCATTTTCTTGGCTCCAACGAATATATCAAAAGCGCGACGGCATTTATCGCCGTGGTGGAAGAGCATGCCAAGCTGATGCCCAAGATGCGCTCTTTGGTGAACAGCCAGTATTTCGCGGCGGGCGATCTGGGCGCGGCCACGGTCACCATCTGCTACGCGGCGGAAGATCAGGGGCTTGGAACCTGCATACTCGGCCTTTTTGACCGGGACGCGGTGAAGGAAATCATGGGCATTCCCGCGGAAAAATCCCTCGGTTGCCTTATCGCCGTGGGCTATCCCGCCAACGACAAGGTGCGCACCAAGGCGCGCAAGAGCGTGGAAGAAATAGCCCGCTTTGTGTAGGCTCATCGCATCTGCGGTACGCAAACGGCCTCCCGGTTTTGTCGGGAGGCCGTTTCGTTTTTGGATCCGCCGGGCAAACAGGTGTCGGCGTGGGTGGCTTAGAAAATGCCCTTGAGGCCGTGTTCACGCAGGGCCGCATCACAGCAGCCAAGGTGGTACATGGTGTGCGAATTCATCATGCTGAGCGCCATGGCCATATTGAACGGCATGCCGAGCTTGGCGGAAAGGCCGCGCTGCTCGTTGGCGAGCATGGAATCATCCAGACTGTCGATCAGCTTGTTACAGACGGCTTCCATGGTGTCGGCCAGTTCCAGCAGCTGTTTTTTGGTCGGGGGCATGTCGCCGCATTCCTTGAGCAGGAAAATATCGTTGGAGAACATGTTCTGCGACGGCTGTTCATCCTTGTCCAGCGCGAACAGGTCGAGCACGGCGATGGAATGGTAGACCTGCTGCCATATGGGCCAGCCGCCGAATTTCTTTTCCCAGATATTGTCGGGACAGGCTTCGATAAATTGACGGGTCATGCCCAGGCTGCGCGCAAAGGCTCCTTGCAGGGAGGTAACGACTGATCTCGACATATGGCTCTCCTTTTGTATTTGTTGCGGTTTTCCATGTCCGCCGGGTGGGGGTATCCATCCCGCGCGTATCGAATAACCGTAGTAATTTTACCGTCCGGAGGCAAGACTATTCGCTGGCATAAAGTTTCCGTTTTTCCCGCCGATACCGTTTATATGGCGCTGACGTACCCGCGCCGACGGAGAGACCATGAGCCAGTTCCCTACATCTACCACACGCCTGCAAACCCTGGCTTTGCTCAGGGATCAGATTATATCCAGTTCCCTTATGGACGGGCAGAGCGTTGATGAATTCATTCTCTCCACCTTGTTGAAAAGCCCCGACTCCGCCACATCCGGCCGTCAGAAAAGCGCGGCGGCCCTGACCGGAAAAATGCGGGGGGATGCGGGCATGCTGCGGCAGGCTTCTCGCAATATGGATGAAGCGTCTTCCGTCGCATCCATTGCCCAGAAAGGCGTTGCCACCATCAAGGACAGCCTTTCCCGGATGCAGGAACTGGCGGCGAACGTGGCGTCCGGCAAAATGACAGCGGATGAAGCCAAAACAACCTACTCGGATCTGGCCAAGTCCATTCAGGGAACCATTGCTTCCACTGCGTACAATGGTATCAAACTGCTGGACGAGAGTAGTTGGGAAGGCGACGAGCGGCTGACTTACGATCAGGGAGCCGGAAGCGCCTCGCTTTCCATTCAGGCAGGGAACGCACCCATGTCGTTGACGTTACGCGGCATCAATCTGGGGGACTTTGACCCGGACGTGGATCTCGCGGATGCGACGGCCGCCGCCGACACGGCGGCGCGGCTTTCGGAACAGGCGGGAACCATGGGCACGATGGAAAGCGGCTATGAGAGCATGGCCGCGCGTTTTGCCACCGAAGGGAAAAGCATGACGCACCAGTCCGCCATCCTCGAAAACACGGCGGCGCGGGCCATGGAAGACCCCAAGGCCGAGATTCAGAACCTGCTCCTTGATTTTCTGCTCAAGAACAGCGGGCGGATTGTCGATTCTTCATCGTAGGGCGTGTGCGGGTGTGGCGGAGTGTGCCGCCGCATCCTTCCGTCAGCCTCCATTCCGGCGTTTTCTCCTTTACCTTCCCCTGTTCAGGGCGTATGAAAAGCACCATGATTTACGCAATTCTTTATGTCCTGAGTGTGGTGCTGGTGAATCTGGCGTTCTCCTTCGTGCCGCTGCTTCAGCTTCCGGGCGGGGAATTCTGGTCCCCGGTGAGTCTTATTGTCGGCTTTACCTTTGTCGTCCGCGATTACGCGCAACGTGAGATCGGGCACTGGGTGCTGCCCGCCATGCTTCTGGGGGGTCTCGTCAGCGGCATCATGGCTGACGCCACAGTGGCCATTGCCAGCGTGTGCGCGTTCATGGTCGGCGAATTTCTGGACTGGGCCGTGTATACGTTCAGCGGCAAGCCCTTTTCCCAACGCATACTGCTTTCCAGCACGCTCAGCACGCCTGTGGACAGCACCGTGTTTCTGGCCATGGTGGGTATTTTTTCCGTCCCCGGAGTGCTCTTCATGACCGCCGGGAAAATGGTGGGCGCGGTGATTGTCTATTTCCTGGCCCGGCGCCGGGAAGCGCTGCCCGCCTGACAGACGAATTTTCGTACGTAACGCGCAAGGGCCTCAATACATCGGTATTGAGGCCCTTGCGCGTTACCTGCGTTTTTCCTTACAGCTGTTCGCCGCGCAGGGAGTGCATGGCGGCGGCGGTGATGCGGGTGGGAACGATGGCTCCCATCCAGCCGCCTTCGGGTTCGGGGCCGGTCAGGCGCACGTTGACGCTGTGCCCGCGCGGTTCTTTGCCCTGCCAGATGATTTCGCCTTCCTGCGGTTTGGGGCTGGGTTCTTCCAGCAGGACGTCGACAATTTCACCGGTAAGGCCGCGTAGCTGTTCCCAGGCGTAATTGTATTGCCAGTCCTGCAACCGGGCCAGACGCTCAAGGGCCACGGCGCGGTCGATCTTGTCCGTGAAAAGGGAGGCGCGGGTGCCGGGGCGGTCGGAGTAAACAAAGGAAAAGCTTCCCATGAACCCGACATCCTGCATGCAGTGCAGGGTTTCCAGAAAATCTTCCTCGGTTTCGCCGGGGAACCCGACAATAATGTCGGTGGAAAGGTGGATGCCGGGCCGCACCGCACGCAGGCTGTTCACGATATCCATGTAGCGCGCGCGGTCATATTTCCTGCCCATGCGTTCCAGAATGCGGTCTGACCCCGATTGGAGCGGCAGATGCAAGCGGGGGGCGAGAACCGGCAGTTCACCGAAGGCGGTGATCAGTTCCGGGGCCAGATCTTTGGGGTGGGGCGTGACAAAACGCAATCGGGCGAGGCCGGGCAGTTCCGCCACCCGGTACAAAAGCTGCGTGAAGCTCATGCCGCCACCGCCGCCATCCTGCCCGAAGGAGTTAACGTTCTGCCCCAGCAGGGTGATTTCCCGTGCGCCCCGGGCCAGCCAGGCGCGGCATTCATCAAGAACGGCTTCCGGCTCGCGGGATTTCTGGCGGCCCCGCACATAAGGTACAATGCAGTACGTGCAGAAGTTATCGCAGCCCTGCATGATGCTCACAAAGGCGGAAGGGGCTTGGCGCCCCCGCATCTGCACGTTTGCCGCGTCGGCCGTGCCGTTTGCGGCATCCGGTGCAGCGTCCGGTACAGCATCCGGCCAGGCCTGTTCGCGTTCCGTGTACTGTTCTTCAAAATCCAGCAGGCTGATACGCAGGGAGCGTTTTCCGGCCAGCTTTTCAATGGCGGCCGGGGCCTGGGCGATGCCGTCCGCGCCGAAGACCAGCCGGACCTGGGAAAAGCGGCGGAAGAGCTTGCGTCCCACTTGCTGGGCCACGCAGCCGCCCACACAGACCAGCACGGCGGGATCGTCGTTGGTCATGCTGCGGATGCGGCCTATTTCGCTGTACACTTTCTGTTCGGGTTTATCGCGTACCGAACAGGTGTTGATAATATAAATTTCGGCTTCGCCGCTCCGGTCCGGCGGAACGGGCGTAAAGCCCCGCGCGATAAGGGATCGCGTCAGCCAGTCCGAATCGTTGACGTTCATCTGGCAGCCAAAAGTAATGCAGTGAAATGTACGGGAAATCATGGTGAAGCTCACCTACGATATTCCCGGCAGGATGGCAAGAAGCGGGAAAAGCCGCCGCAGCCCTTTGAGGCAGGAACTGCGTGTGCCGGGACAAGCCCTTCCTTTTCCGGCTGGCGGAGGCCGCTTTACAAAGAAATGGGAAGCGGTATACAGAGCGCCTACATATTTGGAGGATTACCATGACTGTTGTTACCCGTTTTGCGCCCAGTCCCACCGGGCATCTGCATATCGGCGGCGCGCGTACCGCCATTTTCTGCTGGCTTCTGGCCCGTCATTTCGGCGGCAAATTTTTGCTTCGTGTGGAAGACACGGATATGGAGCGTTCCAAAGAGGAATACACCACGTCCATTCTGGCTTCCATGCGCTGGCTGGGGCTGGACACGGACGGGGAACCGTATTTTCAGAGTCAGCGCATGGCGTTTTACAAGGAATGCGTGGACAAGATGCTGGCATCCGGTCACGCGTACTGGTGTTCCTGCACGCCCGACGAAGTGGAAGCCATGCGCGAGAAAGCGCGGGCCGAGGGTAAAAAACCCCGCTATGACGGCCGTTGCCGCGAAATGGGTCTTGGCCCCGGACCGGGCCGGGTTGTGCGGCTGAAAGCGCCGTTGACCGGCGAAGTCGCGTTTGACGATATGGTCAAGGGGCATGTGGTTTTCCCGGCGGAAGAGCTGGACGACATGGTTCTGTACCGTTCCGACGACACGCCGACCTATAACATGGCCGTGGTTGCCGACGACATTGATATGGGCATTACCCATGTGTTGCGCGGGGACGACCATGTAAACAACACCCCCAAGCAGGTACTTATCTATCAGGCGCTGGGCCATGCCCTGCCCATATTCGCCCACGTGCCCATGATTCTCGGCCCGGACAAGCAGAAGCTTTCCAAGCGCCACGGGGCCAAGGCTGTTATCGAGTATGAAAAGGACGGCCTGCTGCCTTCCGCCATTCTCAACTATATGGTTCGCCTCGGCTGGTCCCATGGCGATCAGGAATTGTTTACCATTCCCGAGCTTGTGGCGGCCTTTGACGGCACCAGTTTGAACAGCGCCCCCGCCAGTTTTGATCCGGAAAAGCTGCTTTGGGTCAACGCCCATCACATGCGTGAAACCCCGGCGGCAACTCTGGTGGAGCTGGTGAAGCCTTTCCTTGATACCACCGGTCTGGCCGCGCATGATCAGGCCTATTATGAAAAGCTTGTCTCCCTGTATCAGCCCCGGGCCGCGACGCTTGTTGATCTGGCCCGTGAAATGCGCTGTCTGCTCTTGCCCGCTGCCGGGCTTGAGTATGACGCCAAGGCCCGGGACAAGGCGTTGACTGCCGAGGGCAAGGCCCATCTTGCCGGGTTGCGGTCCGAGCTGGCTGATGCTGATTATGGCAGCAAGGAAGCCTTGCATGAGGCGTTGCAGCGTTATCTTGAGTCTGCCGGAGCCAAGTTCAAGGCCATTGGCCCCATCATGCGTCTGGCGTTGCTGGGTTCGCTTGGTGGCCCCGGTCTTGACGAGATCATGGAGCTTCTTGGCAAGGACGAGACCCTTGCCCGCATCGACCGCGTTATGAGTATGGAAATATGATGATGTAGCGCTGGGGGGATGCTGGACTGTGCTGGCTGTGGCAGGCTGTGCCGGACTGTCGCTCTTTCTTCGTTGGACGGAGTGGGTGGGCCGCAGCAGAAGCTGCGGGGCGGTTTGGCGTCGGGCACGCACGGCGCTGCGTCAACGCATTTGATAAAAGCCGCGATGACCGGGAGGTCTATCGCGGCTTTTATCAAATGCGTTTCCTTGCGGCGCACGCACCCGACACCAAACCGCCGGAGGGACGCCGGAGTCCTTAGCAGGCTGGAGGCTGGAAAAGCAGAAGAGGCAAGGACATGTGGAGGCGCTCCATGTGAGAAAATCTGTCACGTAATGTAAAGAACAGTGTGCCAGTCATAGTTTGCAGAATGAGCCCCCCGTTTTTATATGAATTTTAGTTTCCTCGGCCACACCTTACTTCGTCCAGCGAAGAACATCCTCCACCAGAACTCCCACCTCTGCCCATTCCGCCTCTCCCCTCTTCACACCCTTCATCCTTCTCCGGGCGTCGCCCATACCCGGCTTTTCGCGTCAGCGTGCGTGCGCCGCAAAGAAGGGCATTTGATAAAGGCGGGGATAGGCCTTGTGGCCATCCCCGCCTTTATCAAATGCCCTGATGTAGCGCCGTACGTACGATGGCGCGAAAAGCCCCCGCAGCTTCTGCTGCGGCCCCCCACCCCGCCAAAAAAAGAAAGCGGCCCGCTCACGCGCACCGCTTTCTCTCTCTATCCTACTATCCTATTCCTACAACCTTCCCTATCGGGTCAGCTTCCTGAACTTCACGCGGTGCGGCTGGTCAGCCTCCTTGCCCAGACGCTTCCTGCGATCCTCTTCATACTCCGTGTAGTTCCCGTCAAAGAACATGACACTGGAATCACCCTCAAAGGCAAGAATATGCGTGGCAATACGGTCCAGGAACCAACGGTCGTGGCTGATAACCAGCACGGTACCCGCAAAGTTCTCCAAACCGTCTTCCAGCGCCCGCATGGTGTTGACGTCAATATCGTTGGTGGGTTCGTCAAGCAGCAATACGTTCCCGCCTTCCTGCAACATGCAGGCAAGATGCAGACGGTTGCGCTCCCCGCCGGACAGAACATCCACTATCTTCTGCTGATCCTGCCCCATGAAGTTGAAACGGGAACAATAGGCACGGGCGTTCACTTCGCGGCTGCCGAGCTTGACCATGTCATACCCGCCGCTGATGGTGTCATACACCGTCTTGCCGGGCGTGAGGGAAGCGCGGTTCTGATCCACATAGGCCAGCTTGACGGTATCACCCACCCGGAGCGTGCCGGAATCCGGCTGCTCCAACCCGGCGATCATCTTGAAAAGCGTTGTCTTGCCCGCGCCGTTGGGGCCGATAATACCCACGATGGCACCGGCGGGAATGATGCAGTCAAGCCCTTCAATGAGGAGCTTGTCCCCAAGAGACTTGGAAACGTTCTCGGCCTCGATGACAAGCTTGCCCAGCCGCGGTCCGGGGGGAATGTAGATTTCCAGATCCGGTGCGCGGCGCTCGGATTCAAAATTGAGCATGGCTTCGTACGCATTGATACGGGCCTTGGATTTCGCGTGCCGTCCCTTGGGAGCCATGCGAATCCATTCAAGTTCCCGCTCAAGGGTCTTCTGGCGCTCGTTCTCGGCCTTTTCCTCGGTGGAAAGACGCTTCTGCTTCTGTTCGAGCCAGGAAGAATAGTTGCCCTTCCAGGGAATGCCCCGGCCACGGTCAAGTTCCAGAATCCAGCCCGCCACGTTGTCGAGGAAGTAACGGTCGTGGGTGACGGCGATAACGGTACCGGGGAAATTCTGAAGGTAACGTTCCAGCCAGGCCACGGATTCGGCATCAAGGTGGTTGGTGGGTTCGTCCAGAAGCAGGATGTCCGGATTCTGCAGCAAAAGACGGCACAGGGCCACACGGCGCTTTTCCCCGCCGGAAATGACGGAAACGGGCGTATCGCCGGAAGGACAGCGCAACGCGTCCATGGCCATATCGAGCTTGGCGTCCAGATCCCAGATATCCTTGTTATCCATGAGTTCCTGGAGTTCGCCCTGTTTTTCGATAAGGGCGTCCATTTCCTCAGGTTCCATGGGTTCCGCGAACTTGGCGTTAACGGCTTCGTACGCATCGCGGATGGCGACAAGCTCGGCCACGCCCTCTTCCACCACTTCGCGCACGGTACGCTGTTCATTCACCAGCGGTTCCTGTTCGAGATAGCCGATGGAATAGCCGGGGGAGACGTTGGTTTCACCCTCAAACGCGGTATCCACCCCGGCGAGGATTTTCAGGAGCGAGCTTTTACCCGAGCCGTTAAGGCCCAGCACGCCTATTTTGGCCCCGTAAAAATAGCCAAGGGTGATATCCTTGAGCACTTCCCGCTGCCCGTGACGCTTGGTCACCTTGTACATGGAATAAATGACTTTTTCGGCGTTGTTGCTCATACTCATCCTTGCCGGACCGGAGAACGATCCGGCACGGTCTTTAATGAAATAGCGAAAAAAGTGGTAACGGCGGCATCCTGAAAGGACGAAGCACCCGGTAACGTTCATCACGGGTCGGCATCGTCCGCCGCCGCGCGACACTCTTCAGGCGCCCTGAGCTATAAATGCTTCCATGCGATGACGTCAATGTGTAAAAGTGCTAGAGTAGATTAGCTGTGAAAAAGCGACAGCATGCGGCAGGCGCTTGCCGTCATTTTTTTGCGACAGGGGCGCTGCGGGCAGGAGCAGTCCGCCAGATGAACGGCGGGTTCAAATCCCTGTCACCACACGATTGCACGGCGATTGTGCCGACCGGCATGCCGTCATGTGAGCATAAAACGTTCTAAAAAATATGGCATCCATCCCCTGCGGAGAAACAATCATGAAGCCTTTACGCATGGCGTGCCGTTTTCCGGCCCGCGTCCCGACATTCATAGCGAGTGCGGCCCTGACCGCGCTCCTCATTCTGGCTTCTATGCCTGTAACGGTTCTGGGAGCCGGGACGCAGGTAAACCCGCAGGATGACGCGCTGGAACAGATATGGGCGGCCCGCTCGGCCGACCTCGCGGATTTTATCGCGGAAGCCGACGATTTGCGGACCCGCGCGGAAAACCTGGCCTCTCCTCTGGAAAACGGTCTGCGGGCCACACGGGCGCAGTTTGTGCGGCTTTCCGGCCTGTTCCACGCCTCACGCGGGCACCCCACGGAACAGCTTACCGTTGTGCAACAGATGCGCGGTATCAGGACAGCGCTCGGCCGCAGCATGCAGCCGCTCCGCGAAATCGCCGCAACGATCAACCAGCGGCTTGCGGAAATTGACGCCCTGAAACACGATCTTGACGGGCTGACGCTTTCCAGCGCCGCCGAAGGTCTTGGCAGCACCGCCGGAAGCGAAGGGCTCGGAAAGTTCACGCGGGATCTGGACGCCACGCGGCGCACGCTGAACAGCGCCTCCACCCGCTTGCAGCGGATACTGGCCCCGGCGGAAATCGCGGCCCAGCGTTTTGACGCAAGCATCACGAGCATTGAGCAGGGATTGCCCAAAACCTGGGAAGACTATTACCTGACCCCTTCGGGCAATGCCGTTTCCGATCTCACATCCGCCCCTCTTCTGCTGACCGAATGGGCGCAGTCGCTTGATTCGCGTATGGGATTCGCTTACCCCCGCACGCTTTCGGAATGGTTTGACGCCGCCGTGAAGTTCACCGTGGCCGCGCTGATTATGGCACTGCTCGGCTACGCGGGGCTGCGCGGATTATGGTCGCTCCCGGCCCGCTGGCGCAAGGCTGGGGACAGTATCATCCGGAATGCCTGGGTATGGATGGGAGCCGGTTTTTCCCTGCTCGCGGCGGCCAACAATGAAAAGGGCGGCATTTACTTCGCCTTTGTGTTATGCGGATCGCTCACGCTCATCTGGGGTATTGCCGCCATGGCCTGGCGTCTGCGTGTGGCCGTACTGCCGGGGCTGGAAAACAAGCCCTCCCCCGTCAAACGCCTGTTTCTTCCGGCGGCCTTTGGCATCGTCATGCTCTTTTCGGATCTGCCTACCCGGATTCTGGGTATTGTATGGGGTGCCGTGGTTCTTGTGTTCCTCGTGCGCCTGTACATTTTCATCAGGCAGGAGCCGGTACGGAAAGAGCTCCCCATGCTGGAACGCGTCGCCTTCGGTTGCGCGCTCGCCTTTGGCGCGCTTTCGCTTCTTGTGGCCGTGGCGGGTTATGCGCGGCTTGCAATCCTGACATATACGCTGCTCTTTGCGCTGGTGAACACCATCACGCTGGGCAACGCGCTTGTGGCGCTCTTCGCCGCCGCCGCTGCACGGCGCATTAACAAGGAAACGTCCCCTGTGCTGCGGGCCGTTGTGGATGCGGTTTCCATACCCGCGGGCTGGATTCTCTCTCTGGTCTTCACCCTGCCCTGGCTCTGGGCCATTCCCGGCGCGAACTACATGCTGCTGCTGGTGACATCCACGCATTACGATCTGGGCATCGCGAGCTTTGATTTTTCCAAGCTGCTGCTCATCGCGGTGCTTTTTTTCGTGTGCCGTTCTCTTTCCGGAGCGGGCAAGGTGTACCTTGATCATCTGCCCGACCGTATCCCCAATGTGGAAGCCGGTGTTATTCCGCCGCTGCGGGTTATCCTTGTTTACGGGATCTGGGTTCTTTTCGGCATTGTCACCCTCACGCTGGTGGGTGTAAACCTCACCAGTCTGGCGGTGGTGGCCGGGGGCCTCAGTGTGGGTATCGGCTTCGGCATGCAGAACCTTTTCAACAACCTGGTCAGCGGGATCATTCTTATTTTCGGACGATCCATTCTGGTCGGGGACGTGGTGGATCTGCCCGGCGCCAGCGGGACCGTGGAGGCCATCAATATCCGCTCCACCGTCATTCGCACGGCGGATCGCGCGCAGATATTCGTGCCCAACTCCACCCTGATGTCCGCCCAGTTCATCAACTGGACCCGGAACGGGCGCATGGTACGCAAAAGCGTTGATGTGGGTGTGGCGTACGGGACTGATACGGCGCGTGTGCAGACCCTGCTGCTGGAAATCGCGGCAGCGCAGCCCCATGTGCGCAAGGCCCCCGCGCCCACGGCGGCCTTTGTCAATTTCGGGGCCAGTTCGCTGGATTTCACCCTCTATGTTTTTATCGACAATGTGGATAACGCGTTCTCGACCCAGTCCGCCATTCGGCATGAGATCAACCGGGTGTTCGCTGAGCAGGGTATCGAAATTCCCTTCCCGCAGATGGATGTGCATGTGCCTGGGGCTGGGGCGGAGTCGGCTTCTGTGTCTGTTCAGGAGTCTGCTGAAAAGCCTGAGGGGGAAGAGAGGGCCGTTCCTGTGAGATCGTAGAAAACAGCCTTT
>JAJDHY010000039.1 GCA_030266385.1 Desulfovibrio sp. OttesenSCG-928-I05 | reverse complement strand
AGACGGTGGAATTTTGCCGGAGAAAAGAGTGCGCCATGTGAAGCGCGGTAGCACAACCAAAGGGCTGCCGCTTGTTTTTTGTTCCGGCGGAACAGACATTTCCTGACGGCTTTTGGCGAGCGCCTGGCCTGAACGACTCATTACCCATCAAGAGGAAACTATGCGCCATTCGAATATTATTGATACGCCCCGCCCGGCAGGCAGTGAAGACCTTCTTGGCGTTGAACGCTACATCAACGCCCTGATCAATTTTATCTCCACGGCGCAGATGCCCACCACTCTCGCCATTCAGGGCGAATGGGGCAGCGGCAAGACCTCGCTCATGAATCAGGTTCGTTATCATCTGTGCGAAATGCCGGATATGCCCGACCCCACAAAGCCCTACCACGGCATATGGATCAACACGTGGCAATATTCCTTGATGCAGGCCCCCGAACAGGTGTTGCTCAGCGTTATCCGGGGCGTTACCTCGGAAGTGCTGGATATCATGCGCGTGCGGCATCAAAGCAAGCTGGATGGCGCTATCGGCAAGGTGGGGAATATTTTCGGAAAAATTGCCAAGGCCGGAGCCAAGGCCGCCGTTTCCACAGTCGGGGTGGAGGCGAGTCTGGTGGATGAGCTGTTACAGAATGGCACAAAAACCACTTCGGGACCGGAAGCTTTTCGTCACGCCCTTTCCGAAGCCATCAGGGACTGCCTTGAAGAAGATCGCAAAGCGGGCAACAGCAACCGCGGATTCATCTTTTTTATCGATGACCTCGACCGCCTTGACCCGCCCGTTGCCGTTCAGATTCTGGAACTGCTCAAAAATCTTTTCGAGGTGGATAACTGCATTTTTATTCTTGCCATCGACTACGAGGTGGTGGTCAAGGGGCTTGAACCCAAGTTCGGGCCGCTGACGGAAAAGAACGAGCGGGAATTCCGGTCCTTCTTCGACAAAATCATCCAGCTGCCCTTCACCATGCCGGTCAATGCCTACAATGTGGCCACCTATCTCAAGGATGCCCTGACCGGCATAGGCTATTATACGCCGGAAGAACTGGAAGGCCCGGTGGAAGGGCAGGAAGGCCGTCTGGTAGATATCCTGACGGAAATGATTCTGATGTCCACAGGGTCCAACCCCCGCTCCGTCAAGCGGCTTATCAACAGTCTGTCGCTTATCCAGATCATGCACGCCACCACCGGGCAGGGGCAACCGCTTACCCCGCGTGAAAAAATGATCAACTTCGGCTTTGTCTGCGTGCAGATCGCTTATCCGAGCATTTATGACATGCTCTTGCATGAACCGGATTTCAAGGGCTGGGATAACAAGATGGCCCGGCACTTCCGGCTGGCCGCCCTTGACCTTTCCGTTCAGGAAAATCTGGAAGAACTTGAGGAGTTTGACGAAGAATGGGAACAGGTGCTGTACCGCGCCTGCCGCAACAATTCCTATCTCGCGGCGCGTGCGCTGTCTGTCTCGCGCCTGCTGAACCTCATCGCCTCGCTGGTGCCTGAAAACGAGGTGTTTGAATCCGAGGTGGAACGCATTCTGGGCCTCGCTTCCGTAACGACCGTTTCCACCGTTGATACCGGGTCAAAAAAGCAAAGTACCCGCGTTCGTCTGGCTTCCGTTGAAGATTTCATCGCCCTGCAAAAGCAGGAAGGGGTTCGGGATCATATTCTGGATGTCTGGACGCGGCTTCTGGATGACATCCGCAAGATATTCGGCGATCTGATCCGCTTTGAGATCGCTCCGGGTGGCATCGCGGTTATGGTGGTCAATAACAGAAGCAATGAACGCAGGCTGGTGAAGCTGGATGCCAGACTCAACAGTGTGTCGATCCGGGCGGGCAAGCTTGGTTCCTTTTCGCTTCGCACGCTGGAACCCGGTGAAGCGCACAGTTTGCCTGATGACTTTTTCGAAAACCTTCGCAAGCGCTTCAAAAAACTCTCGCTTGATAAGCTGCCCCAGGAGTGATGGGCACTATTTGATACGTTGACTGATTCGTATGATGGATGTTTGCGTGTACAGCAATTTTATTGCGTGTCCTGCACGAAGGATAGAAGATGTTTTCTATTTTTAATAAATATATTTTCAGCAAAGTATTTTTGTACTCGTCTGCCTGTATTGTCAGTCTGGTTCTTTGTGCAGGAAACTGCATGGCAAACCAGCCAGAAGACAACTATACAGGGCAATTGATAGTGGACGCTATGAACGGAAATTCTCTTTCTCAATTACACTTATGTCGCGCATATATAAATGGGGAAGGGGTTGCTGAAGATTTGTCCAAAGCCGCGCAATGGTGCCAAAAATCTGCCGAACAGGGGAACGGATTCGCGCAGGAACTTCTGGCTTTCATGTATGAACGTGGCGCTGGTGTGGAAAAAGACCGTAGCGCGGCGATACGATGGTATCAGAAAGCCGCTGCAAACGGGAATGAGGCGGCACAAAAAAGTCTGGAACGCCTGAATGTGGCGCCCAGTTCGGCCGCGCCCGAACGCCCGGCTACAGCTCCGGCCGCACCCGAACACACAACGAAGCCTCAGATTGCATCCAAACGCACAGCATCCCCGCAAATTTCTACCGAACGCGCTGTCGCCTCTCAGGCCGCACCAGAGGGTAGCGTTGCGAATCTGGTTACCCATGCGGTGACGAGTATAAAGAACTCGCTACCCACCATGGATGAAGCGTCACTCAAGGCCTCTATCGCACT
The DNA here is from genome assembly GCA_030266385.1 of Desulfovibrio sp. OttesenSCG-928-I05. Taxonomy (GTDB): domain Bacteria; phylum Desulfobacterota; class Desulfovibrionia; order Desulfovibrionales; family Desulfovibrionaceae; genus JAJDHY01. The sequence continues at coordinate 10,978 of JAJDHY010000039.1, read as the reverse complement.
ACCGATCGCTTTGGTGTTGCTGCTGTTTTTCAGGATGTCCACCGTGTTTATCCTGTCTCTTCCGGTGTGGTATTTTTACCCGCAGCAATTCCTTCCCTTTATGGTGGCGGCTTTTTGTATCGCCATTATCCGGTCAATTATAGCGGTCATACGGTACAAGAAACACGGCGTTTCACTTTTTGCTCTTTCATATAGTGAAGGTCGTGAATATCACGAGACCGGCGGGTATATTGTCTCTGCTGTGTCGGAGTTTGAACGGGCGGAAAAAGCGGCGGAAAATGCCGGCATATCGAAAAACAAGGATGGGTCATTCAACAGACGGAGCGCCGCAGGAAAAAGAGTGCAAGCTGCCCTTGATACCTGTTCAGTGGTAGAAAAAAAATATGTAGCGCGACATAATACCTTGCATAACCTTCCGCAAAGACGCTGGGAAAAGAAGATATGTGATCCGTTCTCTTTTATTTTTGCACCACTTTTTCTCGGTGCGGCATGGCATTATATTGTTTTTCAACGAGGCTACCTGCTCGGTGCGTGCTTTGCGGTATGGCTTCTGTATTGGATAGTGCAAATGCTCACCTGCCGGTTCATGCAAAAATTCATACCTAAACCGTACTCATGAAAGTAGATTTCAGGATTAACTATACAATGGATCAGTCATTCATGAGGATTTATGATAGCATTTGAAAAAAGAGCGTGATAGGGTAAGATATATATAAAATACCTTTGATTTGCACTTGGTTAGTAACTTTTTGCATCATACATTCTGGATGATTTAAATCCTTTTACCACGCCTGGCCGGGCACGATTGTTTTTTCAATGGAGAAATTCGCATGTTAAAAAAACTTTTCGGATTCCATGACATCGAGGTTAAGGGTCAAATGCAGGTGGGAACCCTGCAGAAGAATTTTGAAGAGTCCTTTGGTACGAAAATCAGGGTTTACAAGCCTACTGCTGAAGGAAAAATCAATACCGGCAAAGGCTCTCGCCCTGCGGATGCCAAGTCCACATTGGCCAGCAATTGCATGGCCGGGACGAAGGTTTCTGATGTTACAATCCGGAAAGGACATACTGTGGGCGATATTGAAAAGACCTTTGCAGAAAAGATGGGTATCGGCATCCAGATCATGACGCCGGACGGCAACTCTTTTGCCCCCAACGATATGAAGTTGAGCGACGTCGCAAAACTCGCCAGTAAATAACCACCCACACTCTAACAATACAGGAGCATCCGATGGCACTTTCCGTCAGTGGGCGTCAAAAGGTAAAAACGCTGAAAGAAGCGTTCAGAAAAGAATTCGGCGTGAATATCCGCGTGTACAAGGGCGTTAAATTTGCTGATGATGACGCGACCCTCGCCAGCATCCGCAGCGAAGACGCCCCGAAAAGCGGCGATTTCGAAGTGCATGGCAAGACGAAAGTCGGCAACGTGGAAAAGCAGTTTCTGGAAAGCCTGGGAATCAAGGTCCAGATTGAAAACAGCGCCGGCGACCTTGCGGACAACAACGAAACGCTTGCTTCGCAAAAACAGAAGTAAAATTGATAAGCAGAGGGTGAAAGCCCTCTGCTTTTTACCAGGGAGCGCGTATGAACGCATCGTTGCCCGCGCTGGCGAAAGCCGTGGCGATTCTTTATTGGGCGGATGAAAAGGTTTCAGAAGAAGAATGGCTCCATGCTCCGGGCTTCTTCGAGAAATACGGATTCGCCTGGCCCGAGGCAAAAGCCGCTCTGGAAGCGGCTCTCGAAAATCTTCTTGATGCGGATGACGACGGAGAAGATTTCGAGGAATCGGAAGAGGAACTGCACTTTGGCGTGCTCGATTTTGGCGCCGTCGATTTTTTTGACGTCCTGAAAGATCTCGCAGGGATTGCGCTGCTGGACGGGGTTATTTCCTTCAAGGAAATAGAGCTTATCCATGCCATCGCGAAAGCGTGCAACGAAAATGACGTTGTGGCGAGCGCCGCCTTGCTCCATGCTGTGAAAGAACATGGCGCACGGTTTGAACTGGAATAGGGGGGCGATATGAATATGAATCCTTTCTTGATGCGTTTTCGTCAGGAGCTGCCTGCCGCTTCCCAGGATGATGAGCCGATGACGTACAGTGAAGACGAGCAGGCCTCGCTTCTTGAAGACGGCTCCCTTGCCTGGCGCGCCAGATATAAACGTCCCCCCACGAACTGCCATACCGCCGGGCGCTATATCCCTTCGGGCTACACGCGCAGCGGCAAGTGGAAGTCGGGTAGATATAGCCCCAGTAAAACAGACAAGCGTGCGGGAAAGTAAGCTTCTGGCCCGTCCCTTCCGGGATTTTATTCCTGCCGGAGCACGTGCGCTCTGGGATGCGGAGAGAGTGCCCGAAGCGGATGGAATTTTTATCGCCCAGCCGTGCATACAGGATATCCTGTGCCGGGTGGGCGATCTTTCTGTGGAGCATTCCGGCACAATCTGCCCGGACGGGATACAGATATTTTCCGGCACGTACCTTGCCGCGCCCGTGGCCGCACACGCGCTCTGTACATGGCATTTTCACCCGGACGGCGCGGCAGATATGTCACCGGAAGACTGGGTTGTTTTTCTGGGTTCGTCCGCCGTCGTTACTGCGCTATTGACCCGGAACGCGGGCCGGATTTTTCAAAAGAGTGATGCCACGCGGGAAGTTTCCCGCCATGTCCGGCACTGCTTGCGGCAAAACAGCGCAAAACCGGCGCTGGCCATGCGGCGCGTGTTTTCTCTTGCGCGGCGATTGTGGGATTGCGATTTCGAGCGTTTTTCAGATGCCGCAATAGCCGCGCGCTTGCATATTCGCGTCATTACGTAAGGAGGGCGGCTATGTTCCTGATTCTTGCCGCACCAGATGATCTGCACGCGGATTCCGTCATTTACTACCTCAAAAAACAACAGGCGCGTGTTGCCCGGCTGGACCCTTCGCAGACGCTGGATGCGGATGGCGGGATACGCGTAACGCTACAGGCGGGATGTTCCGAATTGCGACTCCCCGGCGGGACAATCGTTCGGGCGGATGACATTGCTGGTATCTATTGCAGGAATTTTTCCTTCCCGAAGGCGAAACCTGATGCGCCCATAGCAGAGCATCTTGCCATGGCGGAAAGCAGAACCGCGCTTCAGGGTTTTTGCCATTCCGCGTCCCGTGCGCGCTGGGTCAATAACCCATGGCGGGAAGCCGAGGTTGATAACAAGATACTGCAACATAGCCACGCAGCGGTCCTCGGGCTGACCATTCCGGATACCCTTGTCACAAACGATGCTGCCGCGTTGCGCGCGTTTTATCAAAAGCATCAGGCGAACATTATCATCAAACAGATGAGTGATCTCTGTCTCATCGAAGAAGAGCCGTTTTCGCATCCTGACGGACGCCCTGACTGTAAAGTTTACGGGTTCTACACCCACAGGGTCACGGAGGCGGACCTCGCCGCTGCGGATGATATCCTGCGAAGCGGCGCTTCCCCCTGCCTTTTTCAGGAAGAAATCCCCAAAAAGGCCGAACTGCGGGTGACGGTGGTGGGAAATCGCTGGTTCGCGCACCGGATCGATTCGCAATCCACCCCCGCCGCTCGTGTGGATTTCAGACAGGTTCCGGAACTGCCCGTAAAGGAAACGACGATCCCGGACGCGCTGGGGGAAACACTCGTACGCCTGATCCGCTCATGGGGGCTGGTCTTCGCGGCCTGTGATATTGTGGAAACGCCTTCCGGCGGCCATGTGTTTCTGGAAGCGAACGTCTGCGGCAACTGGCTGTGGCTGGAAGAGGGCGAAGAATCCCCCATTGCTGAATGTATTGCCGCCTATCTTCTGGGAAAAGTCTAGCAGCGCCAGCGGGGCGTGAAAAGCGTCTGCCTTTCACGCCCCTACGGAAAAACGCGCTCAGCCGAGCAGGGAAACAAGAACACTCAGAGGATGGCGGGATGGTATGCCGCTGCCGTGGCGCATCTGCACCCGGCAGGTTCCGCATTCGCTGAGCGAGAGCGGTGCGTTGCTTTCCTTCATGGCCCGGAACAGCGGCGAACCCACGGCCATTCCGATATCGTACTTTCCTTTTTTGAATCCGTAACTTCCTGAAATACCGCAGCATTTTTCATCGGTGTCAATAACCTGAACGCCGGGAACGAGGCGCAGCAGGTCAAGCCCCGTCCGTCCCTGACCGAGAGCGCGGAGGTGGCAGGGAGCATGGTACGACATGGGGGTGGCTGCGGCGCGGGCGTTCCTGAGGGAAAGCTCGCCCTTTTCAATGAGCGAGAGGAAGAACGCACAGGCTTCGTGCACGGATGAGCCGAAACGGCCAAGCCCTTCTTCCGCCGGGAACAGATCGGCGTACTCGCGTGAGAGCATGAGGGCGCAACTCGGGCAGGCGGTGATTACGGGAATCCCCGCCCTGGCCCAGCGAGCGAGTTCCATGCTGTTCGTCCGCGCATAGTCCAGGGCGTCGTCCGCAAAACCGCCCGCCACCAGCGGAAGGCCGCAGCACGTGAAATTTTCCGGAACCACGACGGCGTATCCGGCCATTTCCAGCAGGCGGATGACATCAAGGCCCACCTGCGGCTCGTAGTAATTGATAAAGCAGCCCGGAAAAAAGGCAGCCACCTTGTCGGCTTTGGGGAGCGCGCTTCTGGCGTGCAGGGCTTTGCGTTCCTGCCTCGGGGCAAAAGACGGGAGCGGGGCGCGCTTGTCGATGCCCATGGCGTCCATGACCAGACGGGTCAGGGGATTATTCATCCCCAGATTGATCATCCAGGCGGGGAAGGGGCCGGTCATCGTGCCCATAAGGCCCGCGTGGCCGAGAATCCAGTCACGCAGCGGCTGCGGGTGCGTTTTGCAGTACTCGGCCCGGGCCAGCATGTTGAACGTGGAAACCGGCACGCCGGAAGGGCAGGAAATATCGCAGTTCTTGCAGTTGGAACAATATTCCAGCGACGCCTCGTCGCCAAAACCGAGCAGACGGAAACGTTCGTAGGCCGGTCCGGTAAATTTTGGCCCCCGGAACTTCAGGGTGGCTTCGGCCACGGGACAGTGCGCGACGCAGATGGTGCAGGCCGTGCAAGCATCCGGGTTGTGCATGGAACTCGCTTTCATATACTTTCTCCGTCAGACCGGCATATCCAGCCGGCCGGAAGCGTATGCATTTTTCTGGCACGGGCGGAAACGCCCTGTAGCCCTATCCCGCCAGGCTCTATGCCCGGCTCCCCGCGTAATAGCCGGTCGCCAGCGCGACGCCGCTGCCGGATTTTTCCAGCGCGTAGTCATACCCGCCGATAGTCCGGCCCACAAAGCGGACGTTGTGCAGCAGAACTTCTCCCGCAAGGGATACAGGACGCAGTGAACTGTCCACAGCGACTCCGGCAGCGGCGAAAGGATGGCGCGAGCCGCCGAAAAAGCGGGGCAGGGATCGTTCTTCCACCTGACCGGACGCCTCGTGCGTTCCGGCTCCGGCGTTTTTCCCCGGCATGGCGACAGGAAGACCGAATATGGCCTCTCTGGCTTCTTCAGGACCGGCCCAGATGCCTTCACTGAAAAACCCGCCTGTGGCGATAATGAATTCCCGCGCCGTATAGCGCGTGGTTTCTCCGCCCTGCGCCGTGTGCAGCGCCACGCAGCGTCCGTCTGCCACGGTCGCATGGGTGACGGTGGCGTTTTCGATGCGCGATACGGGCGTCCTGCGCAGTGCCGCGCGCAGAATCCCGAGCAGCCGCAACCCGGTGACCGAAGGCGGCGGGCAGTGCAGTTCGATAATATGGCGCCCCGTGGCTTCTTCCAGCCGGGCATGCAGGGAAGAATCGGGCCGGGTGCCGAGTATGGACGGGATCAGGATGGTTTCCTTGCCCGGCGCTTCCTTTATCAGTGCTCTGGTCAGCCATTCCACGCCTTCCGGCGTATCGAGGAAACGGGCCAGATCCAGCGCCGTGGTGTCGCGCAAGCCAGATTCCGGCTGCCCCAGAGGGGAAGGGAGCGTCACGGCGGCCATATCCCTGCCGCTGAACTGCGGGCAGGATGCCAGCCCCGCCATGACCATGCGGGCGGAAAAATCTTTCATTCCCGTAATGCCCACCACCCCGAAGGATTTTGCCCGGAGTATATGTTCCGGGTTCATGCCGGGGGAGGTCAGCCAGGATGGTTTCATGGTGCCCGCCGCTGTAGGAAGCCAGACGTTCGCGCCGTTTCCGTAAGCCCGGTAAGAGTAACCCGCCTCGTCGGCCAATGCCGTGATAAAGCCCAGCGCTTCACGAATGCTGTCAGTGCCGAGCAGACGGTACGGGTGATCCGCATCCAGAGCCTGCATGGCGCCAAACGGGTCGCCCGCCACCGGGGCACCCTGCGCGTAGCCGAGCAGGTCAATGGTCCCGCCGCCGATGGCGATGGCCCCGCCCCCGCGATTGATCAGCATGGTCTTCTTGCCGCGTCGCACGGCGGCGAGTGCGGCGGTCAGGCCGGAAAAACCGGCCCCTACAACGATGACGTCATAGGAACACGGCTCTTCCCCTTCTGTAATGACCGGGGGCGGCAGAGGGGCGGCAGCGGCAGGGGGTGACGGAAGGGATGGCGCGGCAACCGGGCCTTCGCCCAGGTTCTCGCCCACGCTTTTGCCCAGTCCGTCATCCGGGGGGGCGCAGGAAACGGGACCGCATTCGCCGTCCACGTTAAGGGATGCGCCGTAGATGCCGCGTTCCAGCTCCACTTCCCGCAACTGGTTTCCCCAGAGCAGGGGGCGGATGCCGTGCCAGCGTTCTTCAAGAAACTGGCGGAATACCTCGCGCGGCCCTTGTCCCCATGTAAGATTCTGTTCGGTGAGCGCTCCGGTTGCGCGGAGCGCGCAGAAATTGCCCTGACAGGTGCCCATTCCAAGGCGGGTGCGGCGGCGGATGTCATTCAGGCTGCTGCTGGATTGTTCCCGGGCCACGGCTTCAAATTCCGCCATGGTGACGAGTTCGCACTCGCACAGGATAAGGCGTTTCCATGGATCTTTTTCGGCTCCGGTCACCGCGTTTTCCAGATCGTCGCCCATGCGGGCCACGGCAAGTTCCAGTCCGGCTGCCGGGAAAAGGCGCTTCGCCCTGTCGAGCAGCGCGGGAGATGGGGCGGGGATGATGCTTTCTTCTGCCGTGCGGCAGGGTTCCGTCACGCCGAGCAGGGCGCAGACATGGTCGCAGGTCTTTTCCGCCATGAGCCGGTAGGAGGTGAACTTGCCGCCGGTGACGGAAACCATGCCGGAAAGCCCCTGTTCGGCATGGTCGATGATGACGAAGTTGCGGGTAGCTGCCCGCCCGGTATCGTGATGGGGAGAATAGAGCGGTCTGGTCCCGGCGAAAGCCCGCAGGATGCGGTACTCTTCAATCTTCGGGAAAAGGGCTTTGCCGGTCTGGAGCAGGGCCAGCACTTCATCGCTGGTGGGGGTTGTGTCGTCGGCCCGGTCGGTGGGCACGGATGTCGTGCCGAAAATCGTGATGGAACCGTGCGGCACGAAAATATCGCCGTCCGTCGGGCGGCGCAGGCGGTTGATGACGCGTTCGGTGAAACGGTGGTTGAACGCCAGCAACGTGCCGCGATCCGGCGCGACGTTGACATCGATGCCCGCGAGTTGCGCGACGTTCCCGGCCCAGGAACCGGTGGCGTTGATGATGAAATCGCAGGTTATTTCTTCACGTTCCCCGCCGCGCAGGTGCTGCACGGTGATGCCTGTGGCCCGGCCGTTTTCCGTATGTATTTTTTCAACCCGGCAATAGGTAAGGGCGTCGCCGCCGTAGCGGCGGGCGGACATGACGTTGTGCCAGACAAGCCGGAACCCGTCCACGGCGGCGTCGGGCACCCGGTAAACGGCGCGGGCGTCCGCGTGCAGGTTGGGTTCGCGCCGTTTTGCTTCACCGAGAGGAACGGGCGTTGCCGGGATACCGCAATCGCGGCAGGCTTTGAGCCATACGGGTTCAAAGGCGGGGTCGTCTTCCGGGGTGAGCACGAACCAGCCTTCGGTTTCTTCCACGCAATAGCCGCCGATGCGTTTGAGCACCGCATTTTCCGTAATGCATTCGCGGGCCGCGTCAGGGTCGCTTACCGCGTAGCGCGCGCCGGAATGCAAAAGACCGTGAAAGCGCGAGCTTGTTCCGGATGCCAGATCCCCCTGTTCGACAAGCAGCGCGCTGACGCCCCGCATGCAGAGATCCCTGAGTATCCCGGTGCCGGTAGCACCACCGCCGATAACGATAACCTGTGTGTGCCGCATGGCTTCCTCCGGAAAATTCCTGAACCCTGTCGCTGCGATTATAGAGCGTTTTTATTTTGAAAAAGTTCAAACGCTCCGGCGGCGGGTATCGCCGCCCGCCCCGTAGGCGAAACCGCGTTTCGCCGTTACGCGCCGAAGGGAGCGTCTTAAAGGTAATTTGCTCACGTTCAGGCAGCGGCGCGGGATGCCGTATCATAGCATGGAACGCGGCGCAGTGCTTTTACTTTTTGCAGGCGGGCTGCCTCTCTTCTTTTGTGCCTGTGTGCTCTATCGTCCCAGTATCCCGCGTACGCCCCGGTCCAGTTCGCGGCCGATACCCTGCCCGACGTTGCCGATACTTTGCCCGGCCTGTCCCGGCGCGTTCAGAATACCCGTGGCCGCATTGCGCAGCAGCCCCGCCGTATCCACGGCGTATGACGGCGCTGCGAAGGGCCCGGTGATGCGGGCGGGGATAACCGGCAGCGCGGGTACGGAAATATTCACGCTGTACTCGACGCGCTGTTCGGGCAGCAGCAAGCGCCCGCCGCCGGTGGCCGAAATGCCGGGAGACTGCAAGAGCAAATCCTTGCTGGCGGCGATTCCGTCCGCGATATCCCAGGATGAGGAGAAACGCTGGATGGTGATATCCATGCGCCGGGCGGGAATGCCCTGCACGCCGGGCGGAATCAGTTCAAACCCCGGCATGGAGCCGCCCGTCAGTGCGAGCGCCGCTTTTCCTTTCAGGGAGGGGGCCAGAAGTGCCCAGTCTACGCCGTTTCCTGTGACGTCCCACGAGAGTGCCAGATCGCCCGATATGGCCGCTTTCCCGGTGAGGGCGCGCAGGATTTCTTCGAGCTTCACGTTTTCCAGCGAACCCGTGGCTGCGATATCCACGTTTTCTCCTTCGGCCTTGATCATCGCCTTGCCGTCAAACGCGCCCTGAGCCGCTTTCCCCACGGTGAGGGATGCCTGGATATCGCCGCCTTCGGCGCGGATGGCGGCATTTACCGCTTCAAGCGGCAGGGATTTGACGATCAGCGTTTCGGCTGTCAGCGTAATATCAAGGTTCAGACCGCCCACAATGCGGGAGAAGGAGCGGGCTTTGGCCCGGGAAAGATTTTCCGCCTCGCGTTTTTCCGCTCTGGAGAGAACGGGCGGCGGCCCCTGAGTGCTCCCGCCGGAGCCGGATTGGCCGGAATCCTGCGGAATATAGCGGTCAAGATCGAGCCGGGCGGCAGAGAATTTCCCGTGCAGCACAAAGGGCCGTTCGCCGCCGAGGGCCGGAGGGTTCAGAATACCTTCGCCCTTGAGGCTGTCCGTATCAAGGGAGCCGGACAGCGCGAAGGGGATATCCTGCCCCACGGCGGAAGGCAGGGTGCAGGAAATATTCAGCGCGAAATCGGCTGTGCGCTGCGCGTCTTTGCCGTTTACGGTTCCCTTGATACCGAGGGACGTTTTCTGTCCGGGGGCGAGGGAATCCAGCGTCGCTTCGTGCAGGCGCACGGTGAACATATCCCCGCTGCCGAAGTCGTGATAGCTGACGCGCGCGTTTTCGAGGCGCAGGGATTCAATGTGCAGGGTTTCCAGCGGCAGCTTTTCCTGTTCTGCCGCTCCTGGCGCGAGAGACGTTGTGGTGACGCCCGCTTCCGGCGCGTCCGCCGGGTTGCCTCCGGTAGTGTTCGGCGTCTGCCCTGCGGCGGGCCGCCAGTTGGGTATGCCTTTCTGGTTGACGGCCAGCTTGAGGGACGGCTCTTGCAGCAGCAGTTCTGAAATAACGGTTTTTCCGCCGAGCAGGGGGATGATACCGACGGACGCCTTGACCCGCTTCACGGCCAGGAACGGTTCCATACCGTATTCTGCGTCGTCGTGCAGTTCAGCCCCTTCCGCCTCAAGCCGGAGCGTCGGGAAGAGCGAGAGGGAAATATCCCCGTTCAGGTTCAGTTTTTTTCCGGTCGCTTCAAGGACAGCCGCTTCGATCTGCGGTTTGTATTCGTTCGGTTTTATGAAAATCGCGGCCAGCGTTGCGGCGGCGAGAAACAAAACAAGAAGGGCAAGGACAATAACGACAAAAACACGGATAAGCCTACGCATGGCTCCTCCCTGGGCTAATGATGGATACGTCATATTCTAACGCAAGCCCGCCCAGCTGTCATGCCTTTAGAGCCCGATTTCTTTGGGATTACTCTTTAAGCCTACGCGCCGGGCGAATGGCTCACAACCAATATACGGCGACAAAATCCCGTCACTTCGATTGACGGCACCCGCTCCCCCCGGCATCCGTTCCCCCTTCACATAATCCGCACCTTCCCCACCACTCGTCATCCTCCCGCACAGCCCCGCCCATACCCGGCATTTTGGTTCCGGGTGCGTGCGTCGCAAGGAAACGCATTTGGTAAAAGCCGCGATAGGCCTCCCGGCCATCGCGGTTTTTATCAAATGCGTTGACGCCGCGCCGTGCGTGCCCGGGGCCGAAATGCCCCGCAGCTCCGCTGCGGCCCCCCTCTCCATCCCGCACCGTCCCTCCCCTTCCCGCCTCCAAAACGTTCGATTCCCCGGCTCGTGAACACCACGAACCGGGGAACCGTATGGGGAGGGGAGGTTGGCGTTACGGCAGAGCCCGACCCTATGCCGGGATACCGCAACTATCTTACGCCGCGAGGCGGGCGTAAAGTTCTTGCGCGCTCTGATTATCCGGGTTCATGCCGAGCAAAGCTTCAAGCTGACGGCGGGCATCAGAGTTCCTCCCCAGCGCGGTAAGGCAGCCGGCCAGGGCGT
>JAJDHY010000038.1 GCA_030266385.1 Desulfovibrio sp. OttesenSCG-928-I05 | reverse complement strand
TCGTTCCCGCGCATGAGGTGCCAGGCGGAAACGCCGAGCATGAAAAAGCCGCCCAGCATCATGGCCGCGAACAGGGTGTGCAGAATCTGGCTCCAGCCGAAGGGGTTGGTCAGAATATCCAGGAAGCCGCTGAAATCTTCAAGTTCCTGTCTGCCGTTACGCAGGACGGAACCGACGGGGTTCTGCATCCAGCCGTTGGCCAGAATGATCCACACGGCGGAAATGTTTCCGGCAATGGCGACCATCCAGATGGAAAAGAGGTGGATCTTTTTGGAAACGCGTTCCCAGCCGAAATGCCAGACCGCGATGAAGGTCGATTCAAGAAAGAAGGCCAGCGTGGCTTCAATGGCAAGGAGTGAGCCGAAAATATCGCCCACATACATGGAATAGCGGGACCAGTTGGTACCGAACTGGAATTCCAGCGTAATGCCCGTGACAACGCCGAGGGCGAAGTTGATGAGGAACAGCTTGCCCCAGAATTTCGCCATGCGTTTATACTGCTCGTCCCCGCTGCGGTAATACCGCGTCTGGATGATGGCGATCATCATGGAAAGCCCGAGGGTAAGCGGTACAAAGACAAAGTGGAAAAAAACGGCCGCAGCGAACTGAAGCCTTGAGAGCATCACAACATCCATGGATAACCCCCAGGGATATGGGATAAAAAAACCAAGCCCATCCTCAATGGATACGGGCCGTTCCAAACGCAAAATCGCACGCCCTTATACGGCAGGGCATCCATGCTTGTCCATACTCGCGTCAATCGTCAGATAATGCAAGTATTCTGTGAAAAACAGAGGGGCAGACAGTACAGGCGAAAGCGCCCCGGCCGTGCATTTGCCGCATCTGGCGTTGCGAGCGCCGCGCTTGCCGGGGCTATCTGCCCCGCCCGCCTCCGCCGCCAGCGCCGCCGCCGGAAAATCCGCCGCCTCTGGACCCGGAACCGGATCGGCCGCCACCGGAAGACGAAGACGGCGCAACTGAATAGCGGGAACTGCTGCTCTGGAAAGAGCGCACTCCGCGCCAGGAAAAATTGCTGAATTCCCTGCCGCTCTGGCCGGTATCGGCAAGATAGCGCTCAAAACGGTTCGCCCAGGTTTTGCCCACCCCCAGCGCCAGGGCGTAGGGCAGCAGCGCTTCAAAATTTTCCACGCTGTCCGTGGGCGGGTACAGCGTTTCAAAACGGTCCTTTTCCGCCGCGCCCAGATACATCCGCAAGCCCCTGGCCACTGCCAGCCGCGATAAGCCCTCCGCCGTCCGGCCGGGCAAAAGTGCCATTCCCGCGATGCAGAGCAGCAGACCGGCTGCGATAACGCCGACGTACCCTTCGGGTATATTCAGGGCGGTCAACGCGGAAAACATATTCGAGATAAAGAGTATCAGGATATATGCGGTCACCCCGAACTGCACGAGCGGCAATAAGCCCCGAACAATGATATGCGCGCCCCCTTCTTCCGTGAGCACGCGCCAGGTGACGGCAAAAAGAAATATAAGCACACCGCAGAGCACCGTCAAAAACAGGGGGAAAAACACCGCGTCCCCAAAGGGGTATCCCCAGAGGCTCGCCATAAGCGGCAGCAGAAAGACCATGAAAAAAGCAACTAGCAGATAGGGCCATTTCCGTGCAAACAGAGCACGGCGCTCCTTGTTCCGCGTCGACGCGAGCCGTTCCCGCACGGCAATCAGTACCTTCCTGTCCGTGGAACCGCAGCTCACCCCTTCCCTGCCCCCGGCAAACAGGCTGTCGCGTGCCTTGGCCAATTCCGTTTGCAGCACGGGGCTTCGCCGGGAGGATTCCGCATCCTTGCGCCATAAAACAGGCACCTTGCCGTTTTCAAGCCGGGCGGCGCCTTTGGCGACAAGCTCCAGCATATCGGCAGAAAAGGCGGTGCCGTCATAGCGTTTCGTCATAATCTGACGCAAGGCTCCGGGCGTCAGGCCTTCTGGTGCGCGAAAAAGCGGAATCACCGTGGGCATGGAGCCGGGATCCAGCCGCCGCCGGGCATACACAAGGAAGCCCGCTTGCAACAGGGGAATGAGCCAGAACGCAATGGTTCCACGGGAGGGCAACAGCAGGGCACGCAGCGGCGAATAGGGCTGCGGATCCGGCGCGGCGGCCAGAACGGACCGATCCCAGGTATAGGCCACAGTCAGCCCCGCCCCCCGGGGAAGAGCCGCCGTGGTGCTGATGCTTTTATCCGCCTGCACGCGGGCCGCTCCGCCCTTTTCTCCCCGTTTTCCCGTATACAGATCAACACTGCGAAAGGGGACATCCAGCACAGTGCCCGCCGCATCGCGAAAAGCCAGACTGAACCCGGCCTTTTCTATGGGAAAGGGCCAGTCGTTGCCGGTCACGTTCCAGTAGAGTTCATCCCATTCAGGAAAACGGCTGAAGTGGTTTGATACCCTGTAGTTGAGGGAATAGGTATGTTCGCCGTGCGGCAACAGGGTATCATCCCCCAGATAAATACAGAAAAGATCCCCTTCCCTGCGTATTTCGTAGGGTTCCGGTTTGCCGTTCCGGGAAACGCCCGTCACTTCGTACCGCAGTTTGTAGCGCTCCCCGTCAGCCCGCCGCCAGACGAGCGGCAAATCACGGATGAACCCGCGCCGTATTTCCCGCCCCGAGGCCTGGAGGGTGATATTTTCCGTTATGTCCATCTGCCCGGAAAGATCGAACACAGCCTGCACATCAAAAAGCAGAATACGTTCACGCCCCGACTGTGGCCCCCGGACCGGCTGTGTCTGCATGACCGGGCGGCTCTGTTGCGCGCTTTGCGCGGCCTGGGTGGAAGAAACCGTCACGTCCGTCTGGCCCACCGGATCAATCTGGCCCGCTTGGTCCACCTGGTTCGAACGTGCCGTTTTCGAGGATAGCGCCCGGGCATCGCCACCCCAGCAGCACAATCCCAGCAGAGCAAGCACTATAAAAGAAGCGGCGATGCACGCCCGCCGCTTCCTGTTCAAGACGTTTTTCATACTAACCTGATACGCTCATGGTAAAAGAATGGCTGGAATGCAGGTTCAGGAAACAGCACGCAAAACGCGCTGGTTCCCCACGCGGACAGTAAGTCGGGTCGCATCAAAATGTTCCAGCAAGGGAATGGCGAATTTGCGCGAAAGGCCGGTCAGATCCCGGAACCCGGCCGGGTCCAGATCATCGTGTCCGGCAAACCATTCCCGTACTTTATCCCGCAAAACTTCAAGTGTTTCTTTAGGGTAATATAAGCCGTCTTCCACCCGCACCAGTTCGCCATCCTTGACCAGCAAGCGCAATACGGGGTCCAGTTCTTTGGCGCTGACCTTCAGGGCTTCCAGCGCTTCCTTCATGGTCGGCGGCGTGAATCCGGCTTCAAGGTACAGCGATTTCAGGGCATCGCGCAGATCCTGCTGTCCTGCGCCGAGCGTTATACTGTGTCCGGGAATGCGCAGCGTATCCGCCTCCGCTTCCAGTGTGCCCTGCTTGACCAGACGTTCGGTAATGAAATGAACGAGTTTGGCGGGCAGCGTCTTCCCCCAGCCCGAGGCCAGCGCCCCCCGGCTGATGCCGGATTTCAGCGTGTTCGTCTGGTGATACGTGGTGATATACGCGACACACGCGGCGGAAAGCTCATCGACAACAGACTGGGAAATATAGCGTTTTTCGTCACGGTCAAAGGAAAACGCCTGCTGTTTGCCGCTGAGGGAAGCCAACACCTTTTCCAGCCGTTTGCTTTCCAGACCGGTGAGCAGACACAGTTCGGCAAAGCGCGCCCCGCTCTGCCCGGCGAGTTCGATCTGCGTGAGTACGCGTACGTCCTCATCCGCATCCGGCAACGCGCCCAGGAGCGCAACCTTGTGCGCAAAGGCCGGATCGCGCCGGGTAAGGTTCAAACCCAGCGGGTGCAGCACGACGCCCCCGGCCACGGTACGCAACGGAGAAAAAGAGCGAAGAATAAAGCGGTCCCCGTAAATGGCGGTTACGGGTTCCTGAAAGCGGATCTGACAGAGTGCGCTCTGCCCCGGAGCCAGGGAATCAACGTCCCTGAAATACAGCCGGGCCATCATTTCACGCGTGCCGTGGTGCAGGTGCACTTCCCCCCGGTGCCGCAGGGAGCGCGGCGAAGAAGAAAGGCAGGTCACGTGCGCTTCCCAGCTTGTGGAAGAAATCAGTTCTCCCACATGGGCAAGCACGTCGCCGCGCGATACGTCTTCCAGTTCCAGCCCTTGCAGGTTGACGGCCGTGCGCCGCCCGGAGGGGGCAAGGGTCACGCTTTCCCAGTGGCTTTGCAGGCTGCGCACTCTGGCTTTTTTGCCGGAAGGGTACAGCATGACCTCATCCCCGACGCTGACGCTTCCGGAGGTCATGGTGCCGGTCACCACGGTCCCGTGCCCCTTCATGGTAAAAACGCGGTCCACAGGCAGGCGGAAAATATCCTGCATGCGCGGCGGGGCCAGTTCTTTTTCCATGACGCGCAAGGCGTCCCGGAGTTCCGAAAGTCCTTCGCCGCTATGCGCGGAAACAGGGTACACGGGCGCGTTTTCAAGAAAAGTGCCTTGCAGGGTGGAGGCGATATCTTCCAGCGCCATGTCGAGAAGTTCCGGATCCACCATGTCCGTTTTGGTCACGGCGACCAGCCCGGTGCGTATGCCGAGGAGCGTGCAGATTTCCAGATGTTCCCTTGTTTGCGGCATCACCCCTTCATCCGCCGCAATGACCAGCAGGACAAAGTCTATACCCGAAGCGCCCGCCACCATGGTTTTTACGAATTTTTCATGTCCCGGCATGTCAACGATGGAAAGACGCCGCCCTTCCGGAAAATCCAGATAGGCAAAGCCGAGCTCGATAGTGATGCCGCGCCGTTTTTCTTCTTCAAGGCGGTCACAATCAATAGTGGTCAGCGCCCGGACCAGCGATGTTTTGCCGTGGTCGATATGACCGGCGGTACCCATGACAACAGGCATACAATTTCCCCTGCAAGGCAATGCGGCGCCGGAACATGCCGTTCCGCCGCGTTGGTATTTGATACAATGTGTGTGTGTCCTATCAGAAAGTTCCCCCGATTAGAAGGCGCTATTCCCCTTTCCCCCGTCCGTCCCGCGCGAAACGCTTGGCGGAGTTACGCATTGACAGTTTCGGCAAGCTGAGGCTAAATACCCTCCCCTGTCGCACAGGAAACCCCGGTACGAACCAGTACAGACCAGTACGACGGGACAGACAAAACAGACAGAACAGGCGAGAGTGGCGGAATTGGTAGACGCACCAGACTTAGGATCTGGCGGCATAGCCTTGGGGGTTCGAGTCCCCCCTCTCGCACCAGAATGTTCACGGACGTTTTCGCGGGCGGGGCCGTGTTCCGGCTCCGGCAAGCCTTTGCGGCTTGCATAAAGCCCGCGCACCTGATACGAACGCTGATCTATGCGCATGGCGCGAATTGCAAGGAGTATCCAATGAAGTATACGGTGGAAGAGCTTTCCCCTGTGAAGAAAAAAGTGCAGGTGGAAGTGCCTGCGGCTGAAGTGGACGCGGTCCTGAACCAGTCCGTGAACCGTTACCGCGCCTCCGTCGCCCTGCCGGGTTTCCGCAAGGGCAAAGCCCCCATGGGCATGGTGGAAAAGCGTTTCGCCCAGGATATATATAAGGAAGCGACCGAATCCCTCCTGCAGGAGAATATCGGCGAAGTCCTGAAAGAACTCGACATGGAACCCATCGCCGGCCTCAATCTGGACGGCGCGGAAGAGCCGCTCAAGCGCGGCAGCGACTATAGCTATGCCTTCATTTTTGAAGTCATGCCGACCTTTGATCTGCCCGAATACAACGGTATCGCGGTGGAAGAAGAAAAGGCAGTCGTCACGGATGAGGAAATCGACAGCGTCATCGACCGCGTGCGCCGCAACATGGGCACCCGTGAAGAAGTGACGGAAAAGCGCCTCCCCGCTGAAGGCGACGTCGTTTCCATGGATTTCGAAGGCACGGATGAAGAAGGGAACGTTCTTGACGGCGTATCCGGCAAGAATTTTCAGGTGACCATCGGCGAAAAGCAGGTGATTCCTGATTTTGAAGCCCTGGTCCTTACCATCATGCCCGGCGAAACCAAAGAAGGCGACGTCGTGTTCCCCGAAGATTACCACAGCGCCAATCTGGCCGGGAAAACCGTGCGGATGAAAATCACGGTGAATTCCCTCGCCACCATGAAGCTGCCGGAAATTAACGACGATTTCGCGAAGCTGCTCGGCGCGTTCGAAAGCGTGGACGATATGCGCGAAAACATTCGCAACTCGTACATGAACAACCGCAAGGAACTTTCCAAGTCCAAGGCCCAGAGCCTCTTGCTGGAAGGCCTGCTGGAAAAGGTTGAATTCCCCCTGCCCGAAGGCCTTGTTGACCGCTACACCGGCAACATCCTCGCGGATCGTTTCGGTCGCATGCAGCGCGGCGGGCTGGATATGAACGAACTGGACAAGGAAACCGTTGACGGCTGGCGCGAAGAAGCCAAAACCGAAGCGGAAAAATACGCCCGGACCCAGATTTTCCTGCTGAGCATCGCCAAGAAGGAAGCGTTTGAAGTCTCCCCGCAAGAAATGGAAGCGGCACTGCGCCAGATCGCCGCTCAGGGCAACCATGACTTCAACACCCTTTATGAACACTACGTGCGGAACAACCTTCTCGGTTCTCTGCGCGACCGCCTGCTCGCGGACAAAGCCATGGACTTTATCTACGAAAAAGCGGAAATTAAAGAAGTCGAACCCACAACCGACGCCGACGAAAACAAGTAGTTTTTTTGAAAACGGCATATGCGGGAGAGGGTTGAAAAGCCTTCTCCCGC
Organism: Desulfovibrio sp. OttesenSCG-928-I05; assembly: GCA_030266385.1. Classification (GTDB taxonomy): domain Bacteria; phylum Desulfobacterota; class Desulfovibrionia; order Desulfovibrionales; family Desulfovibrionaceae; genus JAJDHY01. The sequence goes on along the minus strand of JAJDHY010000038.1, from coordinate 7,154 downwards.
TCTTCCTTTTCTGGCGAAAATACGGCAAAGTTCTTGCATACTTTACAACCGGATTCCGGCATACTGCGCCCATCATGGCAACGTCTCTGTAAGACTTGGGGATTTCAGCACTTTTTATAACCGAGTATAGTTCCGAATGCCGGCGTTCTGACACACAGGATGCAAAGCGGGGAAAATTTTCCCCATCGGCCGGAAGTATCATGACGGCCTTGCTTACAGCGGCAGCTGGGACTGCGCGGTATAGTGACGGGGCATCCCCCCGCGTCGCGGCGTTAGAAAGTCCCCACTCCCTATCGCTGGACTTTTGCGATATGATGACAATACTATAGCCGATTCAACTCAGGCCCTATTTTCAAGGAGATTCCCATGCCTGTGCCTATGGTCATAGAAACAACGGGCCGCTCCGAGCGCGCTTACGACATCTATTCCCGCCTGCTGAAAGACAGAATCATTCTGCTCGGCGAGGCGGTCAACGATTACACGGCATCCCTTATCTGCGCCCAGCTTCTTTTTCTGGAATCGGAAGACCCGGAAAAAGAAATATATATGTACATCAACTCTCCCGGCGGTGTTGTCACGGCCGGTCTCGCCATTTACGATACCATGCAGTACATCAGCTGCCCGGTGGCTACGCTCTGCATGGGCCAGGCCGCGAGCATGGGTGCGCTGCTGCTCACGGCGGGAGCCCCCGGTTTGCGCTACGCTCTGCCCAGCAGCCGGATCATGATTCACCAGCCTTCCGGCGGGTTTCAGGGGCAGGCGACGGATATTGAAATCCACGCCAAAGAAGTGTTGCGCCTCAAAGCCAGACTCAACGAGATCATGGCCAAGCACACGGGCCGGAGCGTTGAAACGGTTATCGAGCATACTGAACGTGACCGTTTCCTCAGTGCCGAAGAAGCCAAGGAATTCGGACTTATCGACCGGGTGCTCGTGTCGAGGGCCGATCTGGCAGAAAGCAAGTAATGTCTCCCCCCGGCGGGAGACTCCGGAGTTAGCATGAGTAAAGACACCCAGTCCCCACAATCCCTGCGCTGCTCTTTTTGCGATAAAAGTGAAGAGCAGGTCCGGCGGCTTATTGCCGGGCCGGGCGTTGTCGCCATCTGCGACGAATGCGTGACACTGTGCACGGAAATAATGGCCGACCAGTTAAAAACGGAAGTGCGGGAAGAAGGCAAACTTCTTTCCCCTCCCGAAATCAAGGCCAAACTTGATGAATTCGTGATCGGTCAGGAGCAGGCCAAGAAAATCCTGTCCGTGGCTGTGCACAACCATTATAAACGCGTGTTTTTCAGCGAGGCGATCGGTACGGACGTTGAGCTGGAAAAAAGCAATATCCTGCTCATCGGTCCTTCCGGCAGCGGGAAAACCCTGCTGGCCAAAACCCTTGCGCGGACTCTTAACGTACCCTTTGCCATCGCTGACGCCACCACCCTGACGGAAGCCGGGTATGTGGGCGAAGACGTGGAAAACATTCTGGTGCAGCTTCTGCAGAACGCGGATTACGATCTCGAAGCCGCCAGCAAGGGTATTATCTACATCGACGAAATCGACAAGATTTCCCGCAAGGGCGATTCCGCATCCATCACCCGCGACGTGTCGGGCGAAGGCGTGCAGCAGGCCCTGCTCAAGATCATTGAAGGCACGGAAGCCAATATCCCCCCCAAGGGCGGACGCAAACACCCCCAGCAGGAGTATATCCGCATGGATACCTCCAACATTCTCTTCGTGCTGGGCGGGGCGTTTGTCGGGCTGGATAAACTCATCGAGCAGCGCATGCGCGGCCGGGCCATGGGTTTTGGTGCGAAAATAGCGGATTCCTCGGAATCCACCACCGCGGCGCTGCTTTCCCAGGTGCATCCCAACGATCTGGTAAAGTTCGGCCTGATCCCGGAATTCGTGGGACGTATCCCGGTCATCACCTATGTGGACGATCTCAGCGAAGAAGATCTTATCCGCGTGCTGACCGAACCCAAGAACGCGCTGGTGAAACAGTACCAGAAACTCTTTTCCCTTGACGACGTGACCCTGCGTTTCACGCAGGACGCGCTTTCCGCCATCGCGCACCAGGCCGTGCAGCGCAAGACCGGGGCGCGCGGATTGCGTAACGTCATGGAAAACGCAATGCTGGAAATCATGTACTCGCTCCCCTCCCGCACAAACGTGAAGGAATGCGTGATTAACGCGTCCGTCATCGACAAGGGCAAGGAGCCTCTGTACATTTTCGACGCCGAAAGCCAGGAAAGCGCGTAAACCGCTTCCGGCCGGACGTCATAAGAGGATCGAATGGCTAGTACCAAAGATACCGAAGCCCGCGTGCTTCCGCTGATGAGCCTGCGCGAGGTCGTCATGTTCCCCCGGGCCATGGCCCCTCTGTTTGTGGGACGTGAGGCTTCTATCCGCGCCATCGAAAGCGCGGCGAACGAATACGACAAGCAGATCATGCTGGTCACCCAGCGGGATTCCAATGTGGAGCGTCCCGCATTTTCCGATCTCTTCGAAATAGGCACCGTGTGCCGCATTCTGCAACTGCTGCGTCTGCCCGACGGCACCATCAAGGTGCTTTTCGAAGGGTTGTACCGCGCCCATTGGCACCGCCTTGAAGGATCCGGGCGCGTGCTGGAAGAGGACGGGGGCGATTTTTCCCGCGTCCGCGTCACGCCGCTTGCCGAACAGGATGTTCCCCAGGCGGAATGTCAGGCGCTTATTCGCACCACCATTGAAGGGCTCAAAGAATACGCCAAGGTTAATAAAAAGATATCGTCCGAGGCGTTGCAGGCGCTGACCGCGCCCAACACGCCCGGTTTTCTCGCGGATTCCATCATGAGTCACCTCAAGGTGGATTACCGCAAAAAGCAGGAAATATTCGCCACGCTCGACCCGGTGGAACGGCTCGAAAAAGTCTACGCGCTGGTTCAGGCGGAAATCGATATTGCCTCCATGGAGCGGCGCATCAAGAGCCGCGTCAAAAACCAGATGGAGAAAAACCAGCGCGAATATTACCTGAACGAGCAGATCAAGGCCATCCACAAGGAAATGGGACGCGAAGACGACCCCCAGCAGGAAGCGGCCGAACTTGAAAAACGCTTCAACGAAAAAGACATGCCCGACGAGGCCAGAGAACGTGCCCTGCGCGAAGTAAAAAAACTCCGCCAGATGCCGCCCTCTTCCGCTGAGTACACCGTCGTGCGCAACTATGTGGACTGGATTCTCGACCTGCCCTGGAATGTGATCAAGGAAACCAGCATTGATATTGAATCCGCCCGTCAGATTCTGGATGCGGATCACTTCGGTCTGGAAAAACCCAAAGAGCGCATTCTTGAGTTTCTGGCCGTCCAGAAACTGGTCAACAAACTGCGCGGTCCCATACTCTGCCTTGTCGGCCCTCCCGGCGTCGGCAAGACATCGCTGGTCAAATCCGTGGCGCGGGCCACGGGGCGCGAATACGTCCGTCTTTCTCTCGGCGGCGTGCGGGATGAAGCGGAAATACGGGGGCACCGCCGCACCTATGTGGGGGCGCTGCCCGGCAAGATTATCCAGTCCCTGAAGCGGGTGAATTCCAACAATCCTCTTTTCTGTCTGGACGAGATCGACAAAATGAGCACGGATTTCCGGGGCGACCCTTCCTCCGCGCTTCTTGAGGTGCTTGATCCGGAGCAGAACTCCGCGTTCAACGACCATTACCTTGATCTTGATTATGATCTTTCGCAGATCTTTTTCATCACCACGGCCAACTCGCTCCATTCCATCCCGCTCCCCCTCCAGGACCGGATGGAAATCATCCGTCTGCCCGGCTATCTGGAAACGGAAAAGCAGCATATAGCCCGCTCTTTCCTGATGCCCAAACAGCTGGAAATGCACGGTCTCACCCCCGAGCAACTGACCATCAATGACGACGCGATGACCGAGATCATCCGCTCCTATACCCGTGAAGCCGGGGTGCGCAGCCTGGAGCGTGAAATTGCTACCATCTGCCGCAAGGCGGCCATGCGCATTGTGGATGAAACCAAGGAACGGGTGACGTCTGTCGAGGTGGACAAGCCCGCCCTTGAAGCCTTTCTGGGTGTCACAAAGCACCGCCACGGCGAAAAGGAAGAAGAACCCCGCATCGGCGTGACCACCGGACTTGCCTATACGGCTCTCGGGGGCGAACTCCTGCTGGTGGAAGTGGCCCTTATGCCGGGAACCGGCAAGGTCAAGATTACCGGCAAGCTCGGGGACGTCATGCAGGAATCCGCCCAGGCGGCGCTTTCCTACATACGCTCCCGTTCCGACATGTTCGGTCTGCGGCCCGACTTCCACAAGGATATCGACATTCACATCCACGTACCCGAAGGCGCCACTCCCAAAGACGGCCCATCAGCCGGGGTTACTCTGGCCACATCGCTGGTTTCCGCCCTGCTCGGCATCCCCGTACGCAACGATATCGCCATGACCGGCGAAATCACCCTGCGCGGCCGCGTGCTGCCTATTGGCGGCCTGCGGGAAAAGCTTCTTGCCGCCCATCGCGGACTTATCGAGACGGTCATCATTCCGGCGGATAACAAGAAGGACCTCAAGGAAGTGCCCGACGATATCCTCAAGACCATCACCATCATCCCTGTGGATAATGCGGACGATGTCTTACGGCATGCGCTTCTGAACGGCGAAGAAACCATTTTCACTGACAGTGATTCCCTGCCCGTTTTCCGCACGCTCCGCATCACGAACGACTGCACCGCTCATTAAAAAAACTGCGGCGTCCGTGGAGAGAAGAAAACCCTTCTCTCCACGGACGCGTTGAGTAATGTCGCTAAATGCCCGTTACCATCTGGTGACGGGCATTTTGTGTTTGCGGGACTTTGGGCAGGTGAAAAAACAAAGTAACCAGCGGGAGGGCAAAAAAGTTTCCAAAGAACGCAACAGACCGAGGGCTGCCCACAATAACTATTGGTAGTGCAGAATGTTTTCAAGCTGAGTCGGATAGCTATTTACCCTTTTCTCCATCAAGCAATGCCTTGATACTTTTATCGAAATCGCTTTCAAACAAACGATCTTGTACGATGCGGTATTTTGCAAATTCGCTTTCCGCGTGTTCCTGGGCGATTTTGGCCGATATTTTCCCGGCATGCTGCAAAATATCTCTGTCATCCGCTTGTAAAAATATATCCAGCCGCTTTGCCCAATCTTCCATTGTCATGGGAACATTCCGTCTTGCACGAAGCTCCGCCAGATCAAGATATGCACTGACAATGCGGCCCAATGCCTCCAGCTCTTCACTGGACAAATAATTTTTGGCAACCGATACATCATACTTCTGTATTTTTCCGTAAGGCGCGTCTTCCCAGCTTGTCAGCCCCATGTGCTGTTTTTCGTGGTTTGCTCGCGTATAAATCAACTCCGCTGCCGTGTGGCCATGCACGGCAAAATGCATTTTATTCTGAACCTTGGCAAAAAAATCTCTGGTTGTTGTGGCATCACGGTCATAGTCAATCGACGTTGCGTAAATGTCGGTGATTTTTTGATAGAACATCCGTTCCGACAGCCTGATCTCACGAATCTTTTCAAGTTGCTTCTCAAAATATTCCTTTGTGAGAACGGAACCGCCGTTTTTCAGGCGGTCAACATCCATTACCCATCCTTGAATCGTGTAATCCTTGGCAATCTGGTTAACCCATTTGCGAAATTGAACGGCCCGGACGGAGTTTACCTTGAACCCTATCGCAATAACGGCCTGAAGGCTGTAATGCTTGGTATTATAATTTTTCCCGTCACTTGCAGTTATCCGGAATTTCCGGATAACTGCTTCTTCCGATAATTCCGAGTCGCGAAAAATATTCTGCAAATGCTCATTAATTGTACGGACGTTCACATCGTAAAGCACTCCCATCATTTTTTGGGTCAGCCAGATATTTTCGTCCTCGTAGCGCATTTCAACGGAGGCCGGGTCATCTCCGCTTGCCGCAACAAAAGTCAGGTACTCAGCCGCCGAGCTGCGTATGGTTATTTCTTTGTTCCTTTTGCTCATACGTTCCAAATCCAATCATAAGTAATGTAGTCACCCCGATCCGCGTCCCGGCAACGGGCCATAATAGCCGGAAGCATCCGTCTTCTTCCTGATCCTCCCCTCTCACAGTCCTTTTTCTTTTACGAACGCGAAAAAGCCGTCGGCGTTGCTTTTCACCAGAGCTTGTGTATTGAGCCCGTAGGGGCAGCGCGGAGTGCAGTTGCCGCATTCGATGCATTCATAGGCGCGGGCGATCTTGGCTTTGCCTTCGGGGCTGGTCAACCCGACGACCGGAGCGCGACCGAGGAAGAGCATGATACGGGCGACGACGGGGATATCGATTGCAGCGGGACAGGGGAGGCAATAGCCGCAGCCCCGGCAGAAGGAAGACCCGAGCGCGGAAAATTCTTCAGCGGCGGCCTGTTCCATGGCGGCATCCCAGACAGGAGGATTTTTATCGAGAGCGATGAACTCTTCCAGTTCTTCCATCCGCTGAACGCCCCAGATGGGCAGCACGTTATCAAAGCGGCGCATGAAAGCGAACGCGGCGGGGATATTGCGGATCAAGCCACCGGCCACGGCTTTCATGGCGATGAACCCCACGTTGTTTTCCTTGCAGACAGCGGGCACGTTCAGGTCCGGTCCTGAGGAAATCATGCTGAAAGGAAACTGGACGGTATCGTAGAGACCGGACCGCGCGCCTTCGATGGCGACTTCGTAAGAGTGGGCGGTAAGGCCGATACAGCGGGTCTTGCCCGCCTTTTTGGCATCGAGCAGCCCTTCGTAGCATCCGGTTCCGTCACCTGGCACGGGCAATTTTTGCGGATTGTGAACTTGCAGGATATCCACATACTCCGTGCGGAGCATTTCGAGGCTGGTATCGATGGATTCGGTGACGCCAGCGCGGTCCAGAGGACGCGTTTTGGTCGCCAGAATGTATTCGCTGCGCCGGGAAGCGAGGGCACGGCCGATTTTTTCTTCGCTGTCGGTGTATACTCTGGCGGTGTCGATAAAATTGACGCCCGCATCCAGAGCGCGGTTCAGGATACGTCCCGCTTCTTCAAAACTGATGCGCTGGATGGGCAGCGCGCCGAAACCGGTCTGGTTGACCTCAAAGCCTGTTTTTCCAAGGCGTACGGTAAGCATGGCAGCTCCTTGTCTATGAATC
>JAJDHY010000037.1 GCA_030266385.1 Desulfovibrio sp. OttesenSCG-928-I05 | reverse complement strand
GGGACACGATGAAGCATTCTTCGCCCATGGTCACGTTGTGGCCGATCTGCACCAGATTATCGATTTTTGTCCTGTCACCGACGCTGGTCACGCCCAGCGCGGCTCTATCCACAGAGCTGTTCGCGCCGATTTCCACATTGTTGCCGATCCGTGTGGTACCGATCTGGGGAATTTTCTGAATGCCGCCCAGCTCTTTTGAGCGGGCAAACCCGAAGCCGTCAGCACCGAGTACAACGCCCGCGTGCAGCACGCAGCCGTTGCCGGTTACGGTTCCGGCCATCAGCACACTGCCGGGATACAGGGTGCAGTTTTCACCGACCGTACAATCCTCACCCACGTAAACGCCGGGAAACAGTGTGCTCCCCGCGCCGATGGACGCGCGCGCGCCCACAAAGGCAAAGGGGTATACGGTAACACCGTCCGCCAGCCGGGCTTCGGGATGAATGAACGCCTGGGAACTCAGCCCGTCAAAGCTGCCTTGCGGTTTGGCGAAAAGAGCCGCCGCGCGGCCGAAATCCACATAGGGATTCGCGCTGATCAAAGCGGTTTCAAGTGATTCCGCCTGGTCTTCGGTAACGATGACGGCGCAGGCTTTGGTGAGGGGGAGATATTGGGCGTATTTGGGGTTCGCGAGAAACGATATATCATCCGGTCCCGCCGCTTCCAGCGTGGCGATACCGGCGACATCCCGATCCTTTCCTTTCAGCCGCATTCCCAGCGTTTCCGCAATGCCGGAAAGAGTCCAGCCCATGCTTGCTCCTTATGTGTAGGGACAATTCACTTGCAGCAGTCAATTGCCGTGAGAAGGCTCTTGGTAACGCCGCCTTTGCGGGCGGCCCGCCGCTACGTGCCGGAAGAGTATCAAGGGTGTTCCGGCCAGATATCCGGATGTGTATAACAGAGCGCTGCCCGGAACGCAAAAGCGAACCGGGCAGCGAATTCGATGATCGTGGCAAAAGCCTATTTCTTGAGGCCGTAAACGCGGGTGAGTTCCGCGATCATGGCTTCTGTCACATCGACGGTTTTGTCGTAGAAGATGGGGCCGCCCATGGCGGAATCCAGCAGGACGCTGTAGCCGTTCTTGCTGCCGTATTCCTGCGCGGCCTGGAACAGGTTGTTCATGAACTCCTGTTGCACACGCATGTTGGCGGCTTCAACCTTGCGCACAAAAGACTGGTAGCGGTCTTCGAAATCGCGCTTCTGGCGGTTGAACTTGATGCGCAGATCTTCCCAGGCTTCCGGCGAAAGCACGGATTGCTTGGCTTGCAGTTCGTCGGCCTGTTTTTGCAGATCCTGGCTCGCACGCTCAATCCCGCTTTTTTCGTTGGCGAACTGGGCATCGAGCTTCTTGCCGGCGTCAACCGCCGGGGCGCACTGAGCGGCCACCGCGCGGGAGTTGAAAACGCCGATTTTCATTTCGGCCTGGGCGGTTCCGGCAACGCCGAGCAACAGCACGGCCAGGGCGAGGGAAAGGAAAAGGCTTTTACGCATATACGCTCCTTATGGAAATTTCCTTGAATAGCGTGGCTGAATCAAAGCTCCGCCGTGACGGGACAACCCGCACACAGCCGCCGGAGCCAAAACAGTCAATGGAAACGATGTTGACATTTAGCCCTATGCGGCGGCCCCGTCAAGCGGATAGCGTTCCGGCCCCTTTCCGGTCCCGCCCGGCCGCCTCCGCCTGAACGCGCCCCGGTTCGTCCAAAAGCAGCGGAAGCCCTTCCCACCTCTGGCAATCACTTTTTTTTTGCGCTATCGTAACGCGGTATTATAGTTCTCATTGCGGGCACGTTCCCCGGCTACCATTTCCCGGAACACGCACAACCACGGAGCGACGCTTTCATGAAACGCTACATCCTGGCCCTTGATCAGGGCACCACAAGCTCACGGGCCATACTCTTCGATCATGCCGGGATGCCGGTATCCACCGCGCAAAAAGAATTTCCCCAGATTTTCCCCCGTCCCGGCTGGGTGGAACACGACCCGCAAACCATCTGGGCCACCCAGGTCGGCGTCGCGGGGGAGGTGCTCGCCCAGGCGCGTGTTCCTTTTTCCAGCATTGCCGCCATCGGCATCACCAACCAGCGGGAAACAACCATTATCTGGGATAAAAACACGGGAGAGCCCGTGTATAACGCCATTGTCTGGCAAGACCGCCGCACCGCGTCCGTCTGCGATACGCTCGTCCGGAACGGGCATGCCGACATGATCCGCAAAAAAACAGGGCTTATCCCCGACGCGTATTTTTCCGGCACAAAGGCGGCATGGATACTTGATTCCGTAGAGGGTGCCCGTGCCCGCGCCGAAAAAGGCGAACTGCTTTTCGGCACGGTGGATACCTGGCTGCTCTGGCAGCTCACGGCGGGCCGCGTGCATGCCACCGACCCGTCCAACGCCTCGCGCACCATGCTTTACAATATCAACACCAATTCCTGGGATGACGAACTGCTGGAACTCATTGGCGTTCCCCGCGCCATGCTGCCCGAAGTGCGTCCTTCCGGCGGCGTCTTCGGCGAAACCGATCCCGCTGTTTACGGCGCGACCATTCCCATTGCGGGCATTGCCGGCGACCAGCAGGCCGCCACGTACGGCCAGGCCTGCCATAAACCGGGCATGGCCAAGAACACATACGGAACGGGCTGTTTCATGCTGCTGAACACCGGTTCCTCCCCGGTTCTTTCCGAAAACAAGCTGCTGACCACCGTCGGCTGGCGCTGTGGCGAGGGCGAAACGGTCTACGCTCTGGAAGGTTCCGTCTTCATAGCCGGGGCTGCCGTGCAGTGGCTGCGCGACGGGCTGGGCATCATCAAATCCTCGTCCGAAGTGGAACAGCTTGCCCTGACCGTACCGGATAACGGGGGCCTCTACCTTGTACCCGCCTTCACCGGCATTGGCGCGCCCCACTGGGATCCTTACGCGCGCGGGGCCATGCTGGGCATAACCCGCGGCACCACCGCCGCCCACCTTGCCCGTGCCACGCTGGAGAGCATCGCCTTTCAGGCCGCCGGTGTTCTTTCCGCCATGCAGGAGGACGCGAAAAATCCCCTGACCGAACTGCGTGTCGATGGCGGCGCATCCACCAACAACCTGCTCATGCAGTTTCAGGCCGACATCCTGAACCTCCCGGTCGTGCGCCCCAAGGTGACTGAAACCACCGCCCTTGGCGCGGCCTATCTTGCCGGACTCAGCACCGGGTTCTGGGAATCCGAAGAGGAAATCGCCGCCCAGTGGCAGGAAGACGCCCGTTTCACCCCCTCCATGGCAAGTGACCGCCGCGAAGAGCTTCTCGCCAACTGGCAAAAAGCCGTCGCCCGCTCCCTGGCCTGGGAGGAAACGGAATAAAAAAAGACGCCCCCACAGGAGCACAACAGCATTTCGATCAAGGACGCAAAAACATAACCGCACCATCCGAGTGCGGCGAGCGCGAAGCGCGCAGCGCAACGGCAGCCGCGCACCCAACAAAGCCCCCCCATATCGGGGTGCAGGGGGTCACCCCCTGCCGGGGGGTCCAGGGGGCACGCAGCCCCCGGCCCCCGGAGGGCCGCCGGAGGCATTCCCCAAACGGCTTGCGGCGCACAATAATGGTTCCGTTTTTGACGAAAGTACGTATCATAAAAACGCTTGAGAACATCCATACCTTTGCGAGGAGTCCATGGCCCAGGTTGAACTGCGAAACATCATCAAGAATTTCGGCAAAAACCCGGTTATCAAAGGCGTGACGCAGGTTGTTCCTGACGGTACCTTCCTTGTCATTGTCGGACCTTCCGGCTGTGGGAAATCCACGGTACTGCGTCTTATTGCGGGTCTGGAAGAGCTCACGGACGGCCAGATCCTGATCGGCGACCGCGACGTGGGTCAACTGGAACCCAAGGAACGCGACGTGGCCATGGTGTTCCAGAACTACGCCCTGTACCCGCACATGAACGTGCGCGACAACATGAGCTACGGCCTCCGGGTACGCGGCGTTCCCAAAGAGGAACAGGAAAAACGCATTGCGCTTGCGGCCGACATGCTCGGCCTTTCCGAATTCCTTGACCGCACCCCCCGCCAGCTTTCCGGCGGCCAACGCCAACGTGTGGCCATGGGCCGGGCCATTGTGCGCGAACCGTCCGTCTTTCTTTTTGACGAACCGCTCTCCAACCTTGATGCCAGCCTCAGAAACCAGATGCGTGTGGAACTGCGCCGTTTACATGAGCGGCTGGGAACCACCAGCATTTACGTGACCCACGATCAGGTGGAAGCCATGACGCTGGCCAAACGGATCATGGTCATGAACCTCGGTCTGGTGGAACAGTTCGGCACACCGGACGACGTGTACCTGCGTCCGGCCAGCGTGTTCGTCGCCCGTTTCATCGGTTCGCCGAGCATGAACATACTCCGCGCCCGCCTTACGGACGGAAAACTTGTTTTCCCCGACGGCAGACAGGTGGAATTTTCCCCGGCCGAAGACCAGAATCTGGCCGGGCATGATCTGGATGTACTCTTCGGCATACGCCCGGAAGATTTCATCCCCGTACCGGAAAGCGGTCCCAACACGATTCCCTGCCGGGTAGAACTTATCGAGGCGCTCGGCGCGGACACTCTGGTGTACTGTTCGCTGGCCAAAGGACAGGAAAGCATGGTCCGCACGGAAGGCGAAATGCTCATCGCGCGGCTGGAAGGTACCGTCCGGCCCGAACCGGGAGCGCTGCTCAACATGTCCGTGCGTCCCGGCCGGGTGCACGTGTTCGACGCCGCGACACAGAAACGGCTGTAAACCGGATGAAAAACCGGGTCCGTACACCGGACCCGGTTTTCCTTTTACAGGAGCAAAACAATGCACACCCCTCTCATTATCGCGCACCGCGGGGCACGGGGCCACGCGCCGGAAAACACCCTGGCCGCCTGCCGACTCGCCCATGCCGAAGGTTCCCATATGTGGGAGCTGGATACGGGCTATACCAGCGACGGGAAACTCATCGTCATTCACGACGACAGTCTGGCCCGGACCACGGATGTTTCAACCCGCCCGGAATTCGCGCAGCGCGACCCCTGGCATATCTATGCGTTCACGCTGGAAGAAATCCGCACGCTGGACGCGGGCAGCTGGTTCGCGGCCCAGGATCCCTTTGGCATGATCGCCGCCGGGGAAGTTTCCGACGCCATGCTGGAAAGCTATGCGGGCGAACGTATCCCCACGCTGGAAGAAGCGCTTGTGCTGACGAAAGAGCTGGCACAGACCCGCCCATGGCGGGTTAACGTGGAAATCAAGGATCACGCAGGCCGTATCGGGCACGAAACCATAACCCATGATGTGGTGGAGTTGATCCGCTCTCTGGGTATGCAGGATATGGTTGTGCTCTCGTCTTTCCAGCACCGCTATCTTCTCGAAGCCGCCGATCTGATGCCGGAAATGAAACGCGGTGTGCTGGTGGAAAGCGAAAGACCGGATGATTCCACAGCGCTCTGCCGCGAAAAGAAAGGGGATTTCTACCATCCCGAACAGATTCTCCTCGCGGATGGCGAAACAGCGGCTCTGGCCGAAGCGGGTATCGGCGTGAATCCCTGGACCGTCAACAAGGTCGCGGATATGCAACGCTGTATCAACACAGGCGCGTACGGGATTATAACCGATTTCCCGGCCCGCCTGCGCGAACTGCTGAAAGCACAACCACCAAGCCCGGACGCGGTGCTGTAGGCGGGGAGTGCCTCCGGCGGCCCTTCGGGGACCGGGGGCGCTAGCTCTGCTCTCTTTATCCGTACGGCTCGAAGACTCGCCTACGGCTAAAGGTCCCCCTGGACCCCCGGCAGGGGGTGACCCCCTGCACCCCGATAGGGGGGCGTTGCGGGAAGTGTACTTGCTGTGCGGTGGTATACCTAAAAATTTTGTCGTTGTTTGTATTGGCCCTCTATAACGAGGGGGTACGTGGGGCTTGAATCGTATACGCGGGTGCCCCTTCTCAAAGGAGTTGTCATGTCCATACATGTTGTCGTCATCGGCGCGGTGGCCGTCGGGCCGAAATCCGCATCGCGGTTCAAAAGACTCATGCCCGAAGCGCGGGTCACCATGGTTGATCGCTCAGGCCGTATTTCCTACGGCGGCTGCGGTATCCCCTTTTTCGTCTCCGGCGATATCAGCCGGGTGGAAGAATTGCAGTCTACTCCGTACGGTACACTCCGGGATGCGGCGTATTTCAAGAAAGCCAAAGGGGTGGATGTGCTCACCCGTACCGAGGCGACGCGTATCGACCGCAAGACAAAAACCGTCACCGTCACCGACATGGCCTCGGGACGCGAAAGCTCCCTTGCGTACGACAAACTGGTCATCGCCACAGGCTCTTCGCCGTTTATTCCGCCCATTCCGGGCGTGACGCTGGAGGGTATCTCCCCGGCCACCAACCTTGATGAGGCGGAAGCCATCAAGGACGCTCTGGCCAAAGGACAGGTCAATAACGCCGTGGTCGTGGGCGGCGGCTTTATCGGGCTGGAAATGGCCGTGGCCCTGGCCGATATGTGGGGCATCCCCACCACCGTGGTGGAACTGAAAGAAAATATCCTGCCGGGCTTCCTCTCCCCGGCCCTTGCACGCATGGCGGCGCGCGATCTGGGCGACCACGGCGTCACCGTGTTGACCGGCGAATCCGTGCAGCGTTTTGAAGGGGAAAACGGCCACGTAAAAGAGGTAGTTACCGACAAGCGCACAATTCCGGCCGATCTCGTCGTCATGGCCGTGGGAACCCGCCCCAACACGCAGCTGGCCGAAGCTGCCGGGCTGGCGCTCGGGGAACGGAACCTCATTCTTGTGGATGAGTATATGCGTACGTCCGATCCGGACATCTACGCCGGAGGCGATTGCGTGGCTATCCGCAATCAGGTCACGGGCAAACCCTTCTGGCTGCCGCTGGGTTCCCAGGCCAACCGTCAGGGCCGGGTTATCGGAACCAATCTCGCGGGCGGCAGCGCCCGTTTTCCCGGCGCGGTCGGTTCATGGGGCGTCAAACTGTTCGAAGAATCCGCCGCCGGAGCCGGTATAACCCTTGAAGGGGCGCTCGCCGCAGGGTTTGACGCGGAACTGGTTCAGGTGCAGCAGGTCGACCGCGCCCACTATTACCCGGAACACGATATGATGAGCCTCGAAGCCGTCATAGACAAGGCCAGCGGCCGGGTCCTCGGCGTGCAGGGCGTCTGCCCCAACGGCGATTCCCTTGTCAGCCGTATCAATGCCGTCAGCCCCCTCATTGCCATGCGCGGGAGCGTGGAAGATCTCGGAAATCTCGAAGTCGTGTATTCCCCGCCCTTCTCCTCGGCCATGGATGTCATCAACGTGCTCGGCAACGTGGCAGAAAACACCCTGAAAGGCCGCAGCCGGACCATAAGCGCCACAGAATTCCGCAGCATGTGGGACGAACGCGACGCGAAAACCCACTGCTTCCTCGACGCCCGCGCGCAGGCCGATGCCGCCCCTTACTGCGCGGCCTTTGGCGACGAGTGGCTGAATATTCCGCAAGACCAGATGAAAGACCGCGTCGCGGAAATTCCCGGAGACAAACCCATCATCGTGATCTGCAATACCGGCCTTCGCGCGTACGAAGCGCAACGCGTGCTCGATGAACTGGGCTTCACGGATCATAGGACGGTGGCGGGCGGCCTTGTCAGCCTGAACCGGATGGGCTTGGGGATATTGCCGAAAAAGTAGAGAGAAAGAGACTGTACGGCCTCCGGCGAGCAACCGGGGCTGGGTGATCCGGTATGCGCTACTGTCCCCGTTGGCGGGCGGTAGCGCATATCGTTTACAGATGCTCAGTAAAAGACCTTCATCAGCGTCAGCCCCTGAGCCGGGGCCGTGGGGCTGGGCAAGGCCTGACGGTTGCGGGCTTCCAGAAAGTCCGGCACGCGGGCGGCGTCCAGTTTCCCCTGCCCGACCTGCACGAGCAAGCCCATGAGGTTGCGGACCATCTGCTTGAGAAAGCCGTCGGCCTCAAAATGCCAGAGCAGACGCGAAGGGCCTGTTTCTTCGCAATGAATGGCGCTGATGGTACGGATCGTGGTTTTGACTTCCGAACCGCTGTTCTGGAAGGAGGCGAAATCATGCTGGCCGATAAGAGGAAGAACCGCCTGTTGCATGGCTGCTATATCAAGCGGGCCGGTCTGCCAGGTGAACTCCCGGAGCCGGGGCGGCAGGTGGCTGCGATCCAGCCATAGTTCATAACTGTACCGTTTGCCCGTGGCGTCCATCCGGGCGTGAAAATCCGGCGGGACCACGGCAATGGACGTTACCGCCATATCATGCGGCAACAGGGCGGAAAACCCGCGCGGCCAGTCTTCCAGCCGCACGCCTTCAGGAATATCAAGATGCGCGACCTGCCCTTCGGCATGTACGCCCGCATCGGTTCTGCCCGCGCCGAATACCCGGACAGGGGCCTCGCCCGCGTGCGAACCGAGCAGACGGTGAACGGCCTTTTCCAGTTCCCCCTGCACGGTGCGCGGTTGCTTTTTCATCTTGTAATCCTGCAACTGCCAGCCCGAAAAGCGGGTGCCCACATAGGCTATGGTAAGTTTCAGGCGCGGCATTATTCGAGCGGCAGTTGCATGCGGGTCAGCGCTTCGGAAAGACGCGCCGCCTTGCCGGGGTGCACGAAAGTCAAAATCTCGCCGGCCTGACGGCCGCGCATGCCGGCCAAAACCTTGACTGCAATGCTTTCTTCCAGAGTTTCCAGTACGTTGGCGGCTTGCTTGGCCTTCATGTTGGAAAGCATGTCCACGAGCTTGCGGAATTTTTCATCCTTCACTTCCTGGGCGTCTTTCAGCATGACGGTTATGCGCTGTTCCAGCACCTGAAGCTGCTCCAGCCTGTCGTCAATTTCGCGCTGCAAGTTAAGCAGATCCTGTTCCCGGCGGGCCAGTTCCTGTTCTTTACGGGCCAGCGCTTCACGCGCAAGGTTGCCCGATTGCTGGTCCGTCGCGGGAGCCGCCGCCGGAGCGCTTTCCGCCGCGACCGCCTGCGCGGGACCGAAAGAAAGAGCGGATTGCTCCTGAACGGGCCGGGCCGGAGTGCCGGAAGTGGAGGCGGGGGCGGCGCTATCCGTAATACGGACAGGCGGGGTCTGTTCCTTGCCGAGGAAGGTCACTTCAAGTTTCTTTTCCACAAAGGAAAAGGCCGGATTGAAAAAATTCGTCACAGGATCCAGCAAAAGACTCCCCAGAATGCAGAGTTTCACCATGGCCAGCAGCAGCAGGATGCGGCACAGTCTACCGGGACGCGGGAACGAAGCGCATTGTTGCGATTTCGTCATAATTCTTTTGCTCCTGAAGTTGTTCTGCTTTGGCGAAACGTTCCGCCTGCCGGGCCTTCAGCTTTTCCAGAAGGCTCGCATCCTGTGCGCGCTGCACCAGATTGGCGCGGCAGCGGTCCACTTCTTCCAACAAGACAATACGGCGTTCAAGGGCAAGGTCAAGATCCTGGCTCTGCCCCTGAATATAGCCTGAAATAAGCCAGCGTTCGTCAGCCCCAAGCCCTGCGGGATTGCTGAGCCGTGCCCGCTGTTCCAGAATCGACGCCTGCAATTCCCGGATGCTTTGCTCGCACTCTTCCAGAGCTTGCTGGGCCTTGGCCAGCGCGAGCATGGCCTCTTCCTCAAGCTGCTTCCGGTAGCGCAGAACCTGTTCCAGAGAAAAACGAAACGCCATGAAAACTCCCCACCATAACAGCGTCAATATTCCGATATTGCCCTGTATAGTAGCAAAGACCGAGCCAAGTGCGAGCCAAGTGCGGGAGGAAAAATGGACGGAAGGGAAAGAGAAGAAGAATGCCCCCGGCGGCCGGGCGTGCTGCGTTCTCTTCGTGCGGAAGAAAGCACAGCAAAGCCCGGTCGCCGGAGGCATGCCGTTATACGTTCAGCCCCCAGCCCTGATACACTTTCGTGCGCCAGGCGGCAAAGGCTTCAGCAAAGCCTTCGGCAGGGAGTTCGACCTTTTCGCCGCTGCGGCGATCTTTGGCTTCAATAACACCACGGGCAAGGCTTTTCCCGCCGAGCACAATCTGCATGGGGATGCCGATCAGGTCCGCATCCTTGAATTTCACGCCGGGGCGCTCTTCGCGGTCATCCAGCAGGGTCTGGATTCCCATGGCCTCGAAAAGATCATGGAGTTCTTTGGCTCTGGCGGAAATGGCTTCGTCCTTGGCATCCAGGTTCAGGAGCATCAGATCAAAGGGCGCTATCGGGGGCGGGAACACAATGCCGTTCTCGTCATGGTTCTGCTCGATACAGGCCGCGAGCACGCGGGAAATCCCGATACCGTAGCAGCCCATGACCATGGGTTGTTCCTTGCCGTTTTCATCAAGGAACACGCAACGCATGGGCGCGGAATATTTGGTGCCCAGCTTGAACACGTGCCCCACTTCGATACCGCGCGGGAATTCCATCTGGCCGCCGCATTTGGCGCAGCAATCGCCATCCGTGATAACGCGGATATCGGCGTAGCGGGTTACTTTCGCATCCCGGTCAAGCCAGACGTTCACGTGGTGCGCGTCGCCCTTGTTGGCCCCGGTCACCCAGCCGCCACCGGCAGGAGGCCCGGCTTGCAGTTCAAGATCCGCGACGACGGTTTCCACGTTCAGCGCCACCGGCCCCGCAAACCCGACCGGCGCGCCGGACCATACCGTCACCTGTTCGGCGGAAGCGAGTTCGGCGGTATCCGCGCCGAGCAGCGTCTTGACCTTGGGGATATTCAGTTCGCGATCACCACGTACCAGCGCGGCCACGGCCTTGCCATCCACATCCAGCAACATGGTCTTGATGATGGAGGAAGCAGGAACGTTCAGGAACGCGGCCACTTCTTCCACCGTATGCGCGTTCGGGGTGGCTCTGGTTTCATGAGCGGGGGGAACTGCCTCACTCTTCACGCCATCCCAGCGCACGATGGCGCGTTCGGTATTGGCCGCGTAAGAGCAGGACGTACAGGCCGCGATCACGTCTTCGCCGGTATTGGCCAGCACCATGAATTCGTGCGAGAAGCTGCCGCCAATGGAACCGGAATCCGCTTCCACGGAACGGAAACGAAGCCCCAGCCGCTCAAAGGCGCGGGTGTAGGCATCGAACATATCCTTATAACTTTGCTCGGCCCCGGCGTCGTTCCTGTCAAAGGAATAGGCGTCTTTCATGATGAATTCACGCCCGCGCATCAGGCCGAAGCGGGGACGGATTTCATCCCGGAACTTCGTCTGGATCTGGAACAGGTTAACCGGCAACTGCCTGTAAGATTTCACATCACGCCGCACGAGGTCCGTAATGACTTCTTCGTGCGTGGGGCCGAGGCAGCAATCCCGGTCGTGCCGGTCCTTGAAACGCAGCAGTTCCTTGCCGTAATGGTCCCAGCGGCCGCTTTCCTGCCACAGTTCCGCAGGCTGCGCCGTAGGCATCAGCAGTTCCACGGCACCGCCCTTGCCCATTTCTTCCCGCACAATGTCGGAAATCTTGCCCAGACTCCGGAGCGCCAGCGGCAAATAGCTGTATACCCCGGACGTAAGCCGCCGGATCATCCCGGCGCGCAGAAGCAGTTTATGACTGACGACCTCGGCGTCTGCCGGGGCTTCCTTGAGTGTCGGTGCAAAAAAACGGCTGAACAACATGGATGTGTCTCCGGTGTATATATAGATAAAGAAAAAATGGCTCCGGCAGCCGGGAGCGTTGCCCCCGAATATTCCGGGGGAAAGGAGTTCCCTTCCCCCGGATCGCCGGAGACATCTCTAAACGCTGACGGGCAGGGCCGTGGGCAGATACGCGGCGACTTTCTCGCGCTGCTTGTCCACTTCCGCGTCTTCCAGAGTGCGCTGACCGTGCCGGAAGGTGAGGCGGAAAGTCAGACGGCGGGCCGGGTCATTTTCCGGCTCGTACACGTCAATGAGCCGGATATCTTCCAGCAGGGAGATCTTCATGCCCCGGACGGCGTTCACAATGGCCTCCGCCGGGAGGTCATAGGGAACGGCCAGGGTAATATCCCGGCGCACGGGCGGGAACACGGGCAGCGGCGCGAAACGGATCTTTACCGCATCCGCCAGTTCCCGCAACGTGTCGAGGCAGAGTTCCGCCATCCACACGTCTTTTTTGGCAAGGTAGAAATCCGCGATATCCGGCTTCACCCGCCCGGCCTGACCGATACGGGTTTCACCCACATAGATATCCACCGCAGGAGCCAGCCAGCCGTGGGGGGCGTCATCCCGCACAAAGCGCGGGGCACCCAGATGCAGGAACGCGCAGAGATGTTCAATAACACCGCGCAAGTCCGCATACCCGGCATCGGTCTGGGTCTGGGGCCAGGCACCGTCAAAAAGATCGCCGTGCAGCAGCAGACCGAGGCGTCCCGGTTCGCGCACCGTGGTATCACGCTCCTTGTCCGCATGGAACACATGGGCGAGTTCAAACAGACGCAGCCCGGTCACGCCCTGCGACAGGTTGTTACGCATAACAGCCAGAAGCCCCGGCGCCAGCTCGGTACGCAGCACATCCTGATCCGCAGTCAGCGGGTTGGCGACGGGCACGCGATTGTCGCCGGGAAGCCCGAGGCGATCCAGATCTTTTTGCCCGACAAAGCTGTAGTACACGGTTTCATTCAGCCCAAGCCCGCTACCCCAGCGGCGCAGATCCATCCAGAAGGCATAATCCGGTTCGCGGGCACCCGCGCGTTCCAGCGGACGGGATACTTTGGGCAGGGTCGGTTCAAAGCGGTCCATACCGTAAACGCGGGCCACTTCTTCTATAAGATCCACTTCACGCTCAAGATCGCGGCGGTGGCTGGGCGCGGTTACGCTCCACTCTTCCCTGTCCGCATCCTTCACCGTGCAGCCGAGCGTTTCCAGCGTTTTCACGGAAAAGTCCCGGTCCATGGGCAACCCGAGCAGCGCGTCGCAACGCGCGGGCCGGTACGGCAGCACGAAATGTTTCCAGGGTTTCGGTTCAGCCTTGGGCGTTCCGGCCAGAATCCTGCCGCCCGCCGTCTGCTGCATCAGCGCGGCGGCCAGCTCCACCGCCAGCGGCGCGATGCCCTGATCCACACCCCGCTCGTAGCGGTAGGACGCTTCAGAATGAATGCCGAGCCGCCGGGCGGTACGGCGCACCGTGCTGGGCTGGAACGTCGCGCATTCAAGGAACACGCGCTGTGTGCCGTCATGAATTTCCGTATTCAACCCGCCCATGACCCCGGCAAGGGCCACGGCTTTTTCCGCGTCACGGATGGTCAGGTCGCTGTCTTTCAGAATGCGTTCCTGCCCGTCCAGCGTGGTAAATTTCTCGCCTTCCCCGGCGCGGCGGACAATGATCTTGCCACCGGCCAGCAAATCAAGGTCAAAGGCGTGCAACGGCTGGCCAAGCCCCATCAGGATGTAGTTGGTCACGTCCACGACGTTGGAAATGGGGCGCTGCCCCACGGCCAGCAGCCGGAAGCGCAGCCAGTCCGGGCTGGGAGCGATCTTCGCGCCTTCCAGCACACGGCCCATGTACAGGGGGCAGAGTTCGCCGTCCGCGATCTCTATGCTCACCAGTTTCCCGGCATCGCCGCCGTCTTCAACAAGCGAAACATTCGGCATGGTCAGCGGCAGGTTGAAGCCGACTGCCACTTCCCGCGCAAGCCCGAGTACCGAAAGGCAGTCCCCCCGGTTGGGCGTGATGCCAATATCCAGCACATCCTGATCCAGCCCCAGAAAATCCACCAGCTTCGTCCCGACCGGAGCGTTCGCATCCAGTATCATGATGCCCTTGTGGTCTTCGGAAAGGCCCATTTCCAGCTCGGAACAGATCATGCCGTGAGAAGGCGCACCGCGCAGTTTGGCTTTCTTGATGGTCATCCCGTTCGGCAGCGTCGCACCGACAGGAGCCACGGCCACCTTCAGCCCGGCTGCCACGTTGGGCGCGCCACACACGATATCCAGCACTTCGCTGCCCACGTTCACCCGGCATACGGACAACTTGTCCGCCTCGGGATGCTTGCCGCATTCCACCACGTGCCCGACAATAATATCCTTGATGCCGTCAAACGGACGCAGCACGTCCTCCAGCTCAAGCCCGAGCATGGTCAGTTTCGCGCCAAGCGCTTCCACGTCGCCCTCGTAGGGCACAAACTCACGCAGCCAGTTCAGAGAAAGAAGCATGGTCGTTATCTCCAGTTATCGTGCGGGAGGCATTGGGGAAGAGAAGAATGCCTCCGGCGGCCGGGGCTCAGCTCGGCTCTCTTTATCCGTACGGCTCGAAGACTCGCCTACGGCTAAAGGTCCCCGGACCCCGGCTGGGGGATGATCCCCCTGCACCCCGCAGTTGGGGTATGGGGGGTATGGTAAAAGTGCTCTGCCCCGCTG
>JAJDHY010000036.1 GCA_030266385.1 Desulfovibrio sp. OttesenSCG-928-I05 | reverse complement strand
TGCTTGCCTACCGCCCCCACGGCGGAAAAAACCCTGTAGGCCCCGAAGGCGGTGAGGGCGGCAGAGAAGCCGCCTCCCGGCTGGAAAACTGCGTGCTCGGCATTGCGGAACGCTTTGAATTCAGCGGCGGGCACATCGCCCTTTTCACCCACCCCATGGCGCTGGCCGCCCTGTACGCCCGGCTGACGGAAGGGGAAAGCCGGAGCTTCCGCGATGGAGACGCACTGCGTCTTGTCTATCAGGACGACCGGTTCACCATAAAAGAATAACAGGGCGACGACGACAGACAAAGAATCCCCGGCCAGGTGTTCCTGACCGGGGATTCTTTGTTAGAGCGTTTTACCTTTGAAAAAGTTCAAACGCTCTGGCGGCGAGAATCGCCCCCCGCCCCGTAGGCGTAGGCGAAACCGCGTTTCGCCGTTAAGCGCCGAAGGGAGCGTCTTAAAGGTAATTTGCTCTAGTAAACCCGTGTTAGCGCCGCAGGTTGTTGACCAGCGTTTGCAGTTCCTGCGCCTGTTGCGCGAGTTCGGAAACGGCCTGGGCGGATTGCTGCATGGCGGCCGCGTTTTCACTGGCCATGCGGTTGATCTCGTCCAGAGAACTGGTGATTTCCTCACTGGCAGCCGATTGTTCTTCGGCGGCGGTGGCGATGCTGCTGACCTGGCCCGCGGTCGAGCTGACCTCTTCAACAATTTCCGCCAGGGCGACGCCGGAGCGCTGCACGAGATCGGTCGTCGTATCCAGATTGCCCGTGGTGCGTTCCACAGCGGTGATGCTCTGCCGGGTTCCGGTCTGGATTCCCTTGATGGCGTCGCCCACCTGCTTGGTCGCTTCCATGGTCTTTTCCGCCAGCTTGCGCACTTCATCCGCGACGACGGCGAATCCGCGTCCGGCTTCACCGGCTCTGGCCGCTTCGATGGCGGCGTTCAGCGCCAGCAGGTTTGTCTGGTCCGCGATATCGGAAATGACCGTCATGATCGTGCCGATGGATTCCGCTTGCTGGCCCAGCTCTTCCATGTTTCTGTGCAGTTCTCTGGTATCCGTCTGCACGGTGTTGATGGCGCTGACCGATTCCTGCACGATGCCCGCACCCTGATCGGCCTTTTCTCTGGCCCTGCCGGATCCGTCGGCGGCGATGCTGGCGTTTCTGGCGACTTCCATGACGGTCGAGTTCATTTCTTCCATGGCCGTGGCGGATTGCGCCACACGGTCACGCTGCATGTCGGTGCCCCGACTGGATTGCTCTATCTGGGCGGACAATTCTTCGGTCGCAGCCGAAAGGCGGTTCACGACCTGTTCAATCTGTTCCGCCGCCGTCAAGATGGCCTGTTGCCCGGCTTCGGCCTTTTCCTTGGCCGCCTGCGCGTCAACCATGGCCGCCTGCGCCTTGTTGCTCTGCTCTTCCGCCTCTATGCTCTTCTGCTCGGCTTCGCCTATACGCTGACGGAGGTTTTCCACCATCTTGGCAAGCGCCCCGGCCAGATCCCCGAGTTCGTCACGCCGGGTCAGGGAGAAATCCTGGGAAAGATCGCCCGAAGCGACAAGCGTGGCCTTGTCGGCGATGGAAACCAGCGGGTTGGCAATAGCTTTTTTGATCATGAAGCTGAGGGCCAGGCCAATCAGCAGCGCAAGCGCGGAAATGCCCAGACTGAGCAGGGTACCGAATTCCGCATTGGCGGAAACCAGAGCGGACCGGGCCTCGGCGGCGGAAGCCGCCATATCGCTCAATTCGGTCATCATGTTGTCGGCGGCGTTTTCAAACGGACGGACGGCGACAAGCAGCGGCACGGCTTCCTGGGGGGTCATACCGGCTATATTGTCGAGAATGCCCTTGTTTTTGACGATAAGTTCTTCAACAGCCTGGCTTGTCTTTTTATGCAATTCCAGAGCGGCGGGCACCAGGAACAGTTCCCCCGCCTTTTTCAGTTCTTCTCTGATGTTGCCGACAAAGCCATCATACGCTCTCATGTAGTTCGGGCGAGCTTCTTCCCCAACCAGAGCAATGTTGCGTATTGCGCGCGACATGTTGATCAGCTGAGTATTTGCCTCCTGGGTCCAGCGGAGCGCCATGAAGTTGTTACTGTACATGGTGTCAACTTCAGAATCGATCTCTCTCAACTGTAACACACCATTTGTAGAGACAATAGCCAGACACAGCAACAGCACGGTTGAAAGTACGACAATCTTTGCCCCGACTTTCATGTTGTTCAAAATTTTCATCATGCCTCCGATTTGTTTTTACATCACAAAATTCTGACAGGTCATAAAATTACTAATGGTATTCACCGTAACCAATTTTTTAGTATGCAAATAACTACACGAGCATACTATATACATTTATGAGGCACGAAAAAAAATTACCAACGGGGTTATTTACATATCGGTTTGAGCAATTATTTACTGTGAGAGATCAAAAAAATAACCACGCACCGTGCGTGCCCTATGGCTGCATTCTCAAAAAATAATATAAATTTTAGCAATATGTCAACGCTTTTCCATATTCCTCGAAAACATTCGCGCCCTGATCGCAAACTATGACCCTGCTCACGTGAAAACAGGACACAAAAAGCGCCAATCGAACAGACTATGCCGAAAATAGTCTGTTTTTTTGTGAAAATTGTGAGTGAACTACGCTGTTTGTGAAGCTACTTTACACAAGGGAAAACACCCGGTTTGTCTCCTTTTCGGCAATCCGCCCTTGTAAAAACAAAAAAACGCCCTGCGGGCGTAGACGAAATCGCGTACCAGCGCTATGCACGGAACGAAGAAAAGAGACCGGGCGGGCACGTCATACCCATACGACGACGTGCAGCGCCGTACCCTCAAACCCCGTTTTTCACGCGAGACAGTCATGGACAATATTTTCAGCATGCCCGGCGTATGCACCCCTGACAATGAGGAATTTTTTGAAACCCTGCTCCGCGGCGCGGGCCGGTTCCGGGTGGAGCGCATCATATCGCACGGGCATACCACAGCGCCGGGCGAATGGTACGATCAGCAAGAGGACGAATGGGTCATTGTGCTGGAAGGCGACGCGCGCATTGCGTACGAAGACGGGACGGAGGTCCGGCTGGCCCGGGGCGATCACCTTTTTCTGCCGCGCCGCGTGAAACACAGGGTCAGCCATACAAGTTCCCCCTGTGTGTGGCTGGCTCTTTTCGGGAATATTTCCATGCCGACCGCCCGGTCGCCCGCTCACCCGGCAGGCAGGCAGATACGCTCCGGCGTGTAACGGCAAAACCGCGTTTCGCCGTTACACGCCGGAGGGAAGGCCGTAACAAGCTTCTGCTCTACCACACGCCTCAGGCTTCCGTTTCAGCGATAGATGCTTCCAGTTCCGCTATCTGGGCGATGATCTGATTCATTTCCCCTTGCAGGGTTTGTATCCGGCTGTTCTTCGCCTCCGTCGACAGGGAATCATCCTGTGCGGCTTTGGACATTTCGCTGGTCAGTTTCTGGAGTTTCTCCTTCAACTTCGCCACCTGCTCTTCAGTGCTTGAGGCGGATCCGCCGTCCTTGCCGGTCGCCTTATCCATATATTCGCTGAACTGTTCTCTCGCGTCGGATGTTTCGCCGTCCTCCCCTTCCTGCACGGCCTGAAGCGCCGCCATGGCCTCGGGAGAAAAAGAAACGGTATCTTCGCCCCAGCTTACGGGCAGGGAACTTTCTTCTTCCTTTTTCGCTTGCGCCTCGGAGCTTTGCGAGGCGTAAAGGGACGCTATTGAGCCGACTCCGTTCACGTTCATATGTATGCCTCCATCCGGAAAATTGTGCCGGTTGTTTCCTGTTGGACGGCATACTGCAAAGAATATTCCCAAAAGCAGGCCATTGCCCCGTTTTTGCCGCTCCGGGTTTCCGGCATCCTGCGTAAACGCCGGGAGCCGCGCGGTAAAACATCACCGCGCGGCTCCCGAAAAATACTGCGGGGCATTTTTCTCACTGCCCTGCCCCGTGCATAATCTGCCTACTTTTTGCGAAGCGGCAATTCCGTCTGCCGCGCCCTGCCCAGCGCCAGCGTTTTTTCCGCCACGTTTTTGGTGATGACCGATCCGGCCCCCACAAGCGCCCCGGCTCCGACACTGACCGGAGCCACCAGAGAGACGTTGGAACCGATAAAGGCGTCGTTCCCGATAACCGTGGCGTGTTTGTTTTTGCCGTCATAGTTGCAGGTGATGACGCCCGCGCCGATATTCACGCGTTCCCCGATATCCGCATCCCCTATGTAAGCCAAATGGTTGGCCTTGGCCCCCTTGCGCAGCCGTGATTTTTTCATTTCCACAAAGCTGCCGACATGCGCGCCCTCTTCCAGCACCGCGCCCGGACGCATGCGGCTGAAGGGACCGGCCACGCAGTCCGGCCCTATCACCGCGCCTTCCAGATGGCAGAACGAGCGGACGATAGCGCCGGAATCCACGGAACTGTCCGTCATGCGGGTGTGCGAATCCACCCGCGCTCCGGCGCGTATTACGCTGGAGCCGTAAATTTCCAGCGGCCCCGCCAGTTCCGCGCCCGGTTCAAGGATGGCGCGCGGGCTTATCCGCACCTGCCCGGCATTGTGAATGAGCACTCCGGCGGCCAGCCAGTCCGCCACAATGCGTTCCCGTTCGGCTTCTTCCGCCGCCGCGAGTTCGCCCGGTGTGTTCACGCCCAGCAGGTTCATATCGTCGCCCGCTTCCGCGCCGAGCACGGTCAGTTTGTCCGCCACCGCCAGCTCCACAAGATCCGTAATATAAAATTCACCGCTCTTGTTGGCATTGCCCAGACGGGGCAGCAGAGCATCCAGAACCGCCGCCCTGATGCAGTAAATGCCCGCGTTGATTTCCCTCGGGCAGGGGCCGAAACGCGCTTCGTCATAATCCTTGGCTTCGATGATGGCCGTGACGCGTCCGTTTTTCCGCAGCACACGGCCAAAGGCCCCGGCATCCGGCGGGGTCAGCGTAATAAAAGCCAGATCCGCGCCAAAGGCGATGCTTTTATCCACAAAGCCTTGCAGCACGCCGCCGCTGATACGCGGCGTATCCCCGTTCACGACCAGCACATGCGAAACGCCCGCCGCCTTCAATGCGGGCCAGGCCGTGGCCAGAGCATGCCCGGTACCGAGCTGTTCCTTCTGCTCGATGAACTGCGTGCGCCCGTCGCCCATGGCGGCGCGGACCATATCCGCCCCGTGCCCGATAACGGTCCAGGTTTCGTCCTTTCCCGCCAGTTCGGCCGTCGCGGCCAGCACATAGTGGAGCATGGGTTCTTCCAGCATGGTCTGCAGGACTTTGGGCTTGTCCGAATGCATGCGTGTGCCCTTTCCAGCCGCCAGAACAAGGACGCCGGTACGCCCGATATGTGAGGATGAAGCGGTCATGAACAACTCCTTGAAATATATCTGATCGCCGAGCGTAACGCAGCCGGAAAGCTTCTGTAAAGAGGGAGAACGAAGCGGATGTGAACGGCCCGGAGCCTTTCTCGCTGCAAAGACTTGCTTTTAGGCCGGACCCTGAGCATAATTACGGGATGAACACCGATGCCACCCCCAAGAAATCCATGGTAAAACGCGTTATTCTTCCAATCTGCCTCCTTGTCGCCGCAGGCCTGATCGCTGCGGCTATTTTGTGCTGGCCCCACCGCGAACGGCTGGCGGAATGGCAGAGCGGAAAAGGGCTGGTCGCTGCCGCGTCCACGTCGCTGGACGAATACTTTCCGGAACTGCATTCCGGCGATGTCACTCCGGCCTATTTTCTCGGCCTTTGCCGCTTTGGAACAGCCGAGCAGGTAGCCGAAGCGCTGAAAAAGAACCCGGCAGTTGAAAAAGAAGCGCGCGACTATCTGGAAAAGACCGGGCAGGGCACTATTTTCCACCGCCTTGCCCTGGGGGCGAAAGACCTTCGCATCGTGCATATTCTGCTCTTTGACACAAGCGTTCCGCTCACCGCGACGGACAAGGAAGGCCGCACGGCCTTGCACGTGGCGGCGGAATTCTGCCCGGACCCGGCGCTGGCCTATCTTCTGAACGCCCGCGCCGACGCGGACCGTTCGCTGCGCGATGCGCGCGGCAGAACGCCCTTGCAGGTTCTGCTGGCCACGGGCGGCAACATGCCCGGCGACCCGGATGAAAAGGAACGCCGCGCCCTTGAGGAAAAACGCGAACGCGTGGCGCAGTTGCACGGCCAGGAACTGGTCCCGACAACGCTGGCGGCCATGCGCTACCTTGATTATCTGGACGACAGCATCGCCCGGCTGGCCGCCATCGGCGTGGAAGCGCCTTTCCCGGAACTTGAGTATTTCCATGGTGGAACGGCCATGACCCGGAGCGAGATGCACAGCGTGATCCCCGCGCCGGGCAAGGGAGCCTTTCTGGCCAAGCTGCGCATGTTCCTGCCCGATACGGGCAAGGGCGAACTGGAAGCGTTTTCCCGTCTGGTCGGGGAAACGCGCTGGAGCAACACGCTGGAAAACCGACTGTATTGGAACGCCCGGATCAGAAACGCCACGACCGGCGGGAATGAGGGCGAAGGCGATGCCTTTTCCCTGGCGCTTGCCGTGATGCGGGCGCTGGATCCTCTGCCGGAAGCCGAACGGGCGCTGGCGGGGAACACGAACGCTCCGGGCGGTCCGGTTCTTGAAAAGACGCTGCTGGCCCTGCTTTTTGAAATGCCCGGCAACGACCGGACAAAAACATCCCTTGCCGCCCTGATGACCCGCGCGGGCTTTGATCTGGAACGGGATGCCAAAGGCCGCAGCCCACTGCTGGATATACTGGCGGCTCCAGTTCCCGCCGACAGTGTGCGCACCCCCTATGCAGCGGCTCTTGCCATGCTGGACATGGGTGCTGACGGAACCGTACTCGATAACGACGGCAAATCCGCGCTGGATTGCATGCTTATGAACCCTTCCCTGCCCGGCCTTCTGCTGCGCACTGTGGAAGGGTATGATTACCCCGAAGACATTCAGGAACGTTTTCTCACGCTGCTGGAACGACTGTCCGCCATGAAAAGCGTCGCCTTTCCCGGTCTGGACAGCGAAGCCGGAAAAGATTCGCGTCTGCACACGCTGCTGGCGCTCCCCTTCCCGCGCGAAAAGGAAGCCGCCCGGTACTTGCTGCTGCGCACCCTGCTTGAAGGCGGATCGGACGCCAACGTCCGCGCCGCTGGCGGCATGACGCCCCTGCAACGGACGCTCGGCATGGCGGACGGCGGCACCCCGGAACAGATAGTCCTGCTCGGTGTACTGCTCGAACACAAAGCCGACCCGAATCTGGCGGACGCTGCGGGCATGACCCCGCTCATGCATGCGGCAACCCGTGACAACGCCCCGGCCGTCTACATGCTTATGGACGCCGGAGCCGCCATGGATGCCGTTGACGCGGAAGGAAAGACCGCGCTGCACCATGCGGCGGCAAGCGGTGCAGGCAGGGCGGCGGAAGCGCTTCTGAAAGCGGGAGCGAACCCGAGCATGCAGGATGCGGCGGGAAAAATCCCCCACGCCCTCTGTCCTGACACGGAACACGGCGGCCCCCTGCGCGAGCTTCTGAAACCGGGGCAGCGGTGAGCACCCGGCTGAAGGCGACCCGATCCGACAGCGGCGTCCGGCTGGACCGTTTTCTTCAGGAAAAGGCCGGCGTTTCCCTGCGGGGTGCGCGGCGTCTTATCGAGGACGGTATGGTCCGCGTGAACGGACGCACCCGCCCCGCCCTGTATCGCCTGCATGTAGATGACGACATCGAGATGACACAGACTGCGGGGAAGCATCCCGTGCCGGAATCGGTACGCGCCGCCCCTTTGGCTGTGGATGGAGCGCAGATCATCGGGTATACCGGAGAATACGCGTTCTTCCATAAACCCGCCGGACTGCACAGTGTCGCGCTGTCCGGGGCGTCAAGCGCCAGCCTTGAAGGCATGGTGCCGGATTTGTGGCATGCGCCCGCACCTGTACCATCCCCATGCGGAGCAGAAGGAAACAGCGCGGCTGAAACGCTCTCTGCCTTTTGCCGTGCCGCCCTGCCGTACTTACCCACCCCGCCGCATACGCTCCCTTCTCCGGAAGCCCCCTGCCCCCGGTCCGTTCTGCCCGCATTGCTCACCCGGCTGGACGAACCCACGTCGGGCATTGTCGCGGCAGCCCTTTCTTCGGAAGCGGCACAGCGCTTTCGGGCGATGGAAGCCGAAGGACTGATCGCAAAATATTACCTGGCACTGGTTCAGGGGGATTTTCCCGAAGAACGGGAACTGCGCGGGGCACTGGATTCGGCCAAGCGGCGCGTCACGCGCGTGCTGGCGCAGGATACGGCTGATGCGACGCGCACGACGCGGGTCATTCCCCTGCCCCTTCCCGCCGCGCTTCTTCCTTCCGGGCTCAGTCTGGTTCTGGCCCGCATCCGCCGGGGGGCGCGCCACCAGATTCGCGCCCACCTTGCCCATGCCGGTTTTCCGCTGGCCGGGGATACGCTTTACAGCGGGGAAGAAATGGGAAATAGTCCCTTTTTTCTGCATCATATCTGCATGGTACTGCCCGGCGTGTCGGTGTTCGACCCGCCCGTTTGCTTCCCCGCACTGCCGCTTCGGCCGGAGCATGAGCAATGACCGCCGTCTGGATTCTCTTTCTTGTCTCCTGCGCCATGCAGGGCGTGGGTTTCGCCCTGCTCAACGCCGCGCTTTCCGCGTACAGGCGGAACCGCAAAAAAGGCCGGGGCAAAGTGTGGGAGCTGGATGGAACCACGCGGGATCTGGATTCTTCTCCGGCAACCCCCTCCCCAAACGGCACG
This sequence comes from Desulfovibrio sp. OttesenSCG-928-I05, assembly GCA_030266385.1. Classification (GTDB taxonomy): domain Bacteria; phylum Desulfobacterota; class Desulfovibrionia; order Desulfovibrionales; family Desulfovibrionaceae; genus JAJDHY01. The sequence goes on along the minus strand of JAJDHY010000036.1, from coordinate 5,851 downwards.
GAGCAGATGCCGCCCCGCAAAAAGACAGCCTTTCCCGTGCACGCCTGCCTGCTGCTTTTCGGCGGCGCGCTGCTGATGCTCATATACGCGTTTTTGCTCAGCCATCTCCTGCTGCTGGCCGGACAGGCCTTTTTTACCGTGTTCATGGGCATTGCCGTGTACAAGCAATATACGCTCATGCGGGGGGATTGAGACCGTGAGCATCCTGCGCAGCCCCCACGCCCTGCTGGCTTTCGGCATGACCACCTGCATGATCATGGGCAACAACAGTATTGTCCCCGTGGTCCCGCTCATGCGCGACATCTTTGGAATTTCCCCGGCCTCCGCCAGCCTTGCCATCACAGCCTTCACCCTGCCGGGCATCGTTTTTTCCCCGCTCTCGGGTTTGCTGGCCGACCGCTACGGCAGAAAGCCCGTCGCGCTGGTAAGCCTGGCGCTGTTCTGCCTGGGGGGCGTGCTCTGCGCGCTGGCCCCGAACTTTCCCATGCTGCTGGCCTGCCGTTTTCTGCAAGGGGTGGGCGGCGGCGCGTTGGGGGTTCTCAACGCCATGATCATTGCCGATTCTTTTCCCCGCTCCGAACTCAGCCGCATGATGGGGTATAACGGGACCGTACTCAGCCTTTCCACGGCGATGTACCCTCTCATAGGTGGGGTGCTGGCCCTGATCGGCTGGCGGGCCACGTTCGCGCTGCCCCTGATCGCGCTGCCCGTCTTTTTCCTCGCCCTGCGCACGCCCCTGCAAGGACCGGGGAGCAGTACGGGCCTTGGCGAATACATGCGGGAATCATGGCGCATAAGCCGCTCTTCCCGCAATGTGCTGCTGTTCACGCTGACCTTTCTCACCTTCACCATGCTTTACGGTCCCATGGTCACCAGCCTGCCCATGATGGGCAGGGATGTTTTTTCCCTTAACCCGGCGGCCATCGGCAGCGTCACCATAGCCTCTTCCCTTGGCGCGGCCATTATGGCCTCCCAACTCGGCAGACTTTCGCGGCGGTACTCTTCCGTGCGCCTCATGGCTGTCGCCCAGTTTTTCTATATCGCCGCCCTCATTATCTTCCCCTTCATGCCCACGGCCTGGATGCTGGCGCTGCCCGCCCTGCTGTTCGGTTGCGGTCAGGGGCTGAATATTTCCAGCATTCAGGCGTTGCTGATGGCGGATACGCCCGCAGGCCAGCGGGGCGCTATCATGGCTGTTAACGGCATGCTGCTGCGCCTCGGGCAGACCACGGGACCCATTCTGTTCGGCGCGATCATCGCGGCGTTCGGGATCGGCACGTCCTTTCATGCCGGAGCGATCCTCGCATGCATTATGCTGGGGCTGGTCGTTTTTCGCCTGAACCGCATCACCGCCCCTTCCGGCGACGGCGATACGCCGCCTTCCCGCAAAGAGGACTGAGCGCCGAAAGGGTAGAGCAAGGGAGCGCTCTTCACGCGCCCGCTTCGTGCCGGATGCGCACTTTCACCCTGAACAGCTTTTTTTCACTCCGGGCCGGGTATCTCATGATAAAATCAATTGAAGTTTTCGCCTGACCGGGTTAGGTAATCGCTTTATTACAATCACGCGCTGAACCGCGCGCATATTCCGGAGGAATCATGTCCTTTATTTCTACTGCGTATGCCATGGGCGCCCCGGCCGGCGGCGCTGCCGGGGGCGAAGCCAGCCTGCTCGGCGGCCTCATGCCCTTCATTCTCATTTTCGCGGTTTTCTATTTCCTGCTCATCAGACCGCAGCAGAAAAAGACCAAACAACACCGGGAAATGCTGGCTGCTCTGAAAAAAGGTGACGCCGTTATCACCGCCGGAGGCCTGTATGGCCGTATTGTGGAAACCCGTGACGACGTGGTCGTGCTTGACCTCGGCAACTCCACGGTGACCATCGCGCGCGGCTATATCAGCGGCGTGCCGAGCAGCGGCCAGAATGTGCCCGCATCCGCCGGTTCTTCCAAGAAAGACAAAAAGGACGCCAAGGCCAAACCCGCCAAGGCGACCGCCGTCGTGGAAGAGCCTGAAGTAGTGGAAGCTGCCGAAGTGGCGCAGGAAGAAGCGCCCGAAGCGGCTCCCGTAGTGGTTGCCGAATCCGGCGACAACGCTGCGAAGGAAAATGATCCCGCTGTGAAATAAACGCCATGCCCCGCAAGGGGCATGCCGCTTTTTTCACGGATTCCGTATACCCAGGCCGCATCCGGCGCCGTGAATACGGCGCCGGAAACGGCCTTTGCCATGCCCGCCCGGCACAACGGGCCGAACCGGTCGGACTGGTCGGACTGGCCGGACTGGCCCGGCCGCATGCCGGACCGTTACGGCCGCGCGAAATCCGCTCCGGACGTTACAGCTCTTTTATCCGCCCTGGCTTGCTATGCCGAGGAGTATTGTATGAGACAAGGCCTGACCTGGCGACTTATCCTCACCCTGCTGGTGATCCTCACCGCCGTGGTGTACCTTCTGCCCGGCACATCCCTGGTGCAGAATTCTTCCCTGAAACGCTTCCTGCCGGACGCCCGCATCAACCAGGGCCTGGATCTTATGGGCGGCATCCACCTGACCCTGGGGGTCGATGTGGACAAAGCGGTGGAAAACTCCCTCACCCAGACGGGACAAGCCATTCGCTCCTACGCCCGGGAAAAGAATATCGTCGTGCTTCGCCCCCACCTTCTGGCGGGCGAAACGCTGGAATTCATCCTGGCCAAGCCGGAACAGCAAGCCGAATTTGACGAACTGCTCGCCAAGAGCTTCCCGCAACTCGTGATGGGTTCTTCCCAGCCCGCCCCCGACGGCGGATTGCGCTATACGGCGACGCTTCGCCCCGAAGACCGCCGGGAAATGACCTCCATGGCCCTCAAGCAGGTGCTCACGGCCATCCGCAACCGTATCGACCAGTTCGGCGTGGCCGAACCCGACATCCGCGAGCAGCCCGAAGTGAACCGCATCGTGCTGCAACTTCCCGGCATCAAGGATGCCGACCGCGCCATCCAGATCGTGGGACAGACCGCGCACCTTGAATTCAAGCTGGTCCGGGATGATGTGGACCCCTCCCGCGCATCGCGCGGTCTCTTGCCTCCGGGGACGGAAGTGCTCCAGTTGCAGGGCAAGGCGGGGACAGCTCCCGTTGATATCGTGGTGAACAAGGAAGCCCTGATGACCGGGGAATATATCAGCGATGCCGCCCCGGCCATGGATTCGCAAAACAACCAGCCTTACGTGCGCCTCAGCTTCAACAGCAGGGGAGCCGGGCTTTTTGAACGGGTGACCGGCGACAACGTGGGGAAAAGAATGGCCATCGTCCTTGACGGCAAGGCCCACTCCGCACCCGTGATCCAGCAGAAGATAGGCGGGGGCGTCGCCAGCATTACCGGCAGTTTCACCACCGTGGAAGCGCAGGACCTGGCTCTGGTGCTCAGGGCCGGTTCCCTCCCCGCGCCGGTTACCATTCTGGAAGAGCGCACGGTCGGCCCCTCCCTTGGGCAGGAATCCATTGACCAGGGCGTCAAGGCGGCCCTTGTCGGCGGTATTGCCGTCATCCTCTTCATGGCGCTCTACTACGGCCTTTCCGGTCTGATCGCCGACCTCATGCTGATACTGGACGTTCTGTTCATTCTGGCGGGCATGGCCTTTTTCGGTGCGACCCTCACCCTGCCCGGTATCGCCGGTATCGTGCTGACGCTGGGCATGGCCGTTGACGCCAACGTCCTTGTTTTCGAACGGATACGCGAAGAACTGCGGGCCGGGCTGACGCCGCTTGCCGCCATTAGGACGGGTTTTGCCCGCGCCACGGTGGCCATTATGGATTCGAACCTGACCACCATCTTCGCGGCGATTGTTCTGTACCAGTTCGGGACCGGCCCCATTCGCGGTTTTGCCGTCACGCTCACGCTGGGCATTCTCGCTTCAATGTTCACGGCCGTCTTTGTTTCCCACCTGGTGTATGATCTCTGGATGGGCCCCAAAGGGCGTAAACTCAGTATTTAGCGCCCTTCCGCAAAGGAGTTTCATATGGGTCTGCATTTGATACCAAATAATACGAATATAAACTTCGTGGCGATGCGCAAGATTTCTTACTGCGTCTCCGCTTTCCTGCTGCTGATCGGTCTTGCCGCGCTTGTTATCGGCGGCGGGCCCAAGTACGGCATTGACTTCGCGGGCGGTACTATCGCCCAGGTCAAGTTCGAGCAACCCGTCACGGAAGATGCCGTCAAGCAAGCCCTGGCCGGTTCCGGCCTTGACGGGCTTGTCGTGCAGCGTTTCGGCGATGACGGCGGGCTTTCCTATCTTGTCCGCGTATCCAGCACGGAAGTAAAGACATCCGAAATACGGGAAACCGTGGCGCGCGATCTGAAAGCGGCCATCCCGGACAACCTTGCCGACATCCAGCGCATGGAATCCGTCGGCCCCAAAGTGGGTGAAGATCTTCGCTCCCAGGCGGTGGAAGCCATGTATTTCGCCGTCCTGCTCATCGCCATCTACATTTCCGGCCGTTTTGAACAGCGCTGGATGGTGGCGGCGCTGATGGCGGGTGCTCTTGCCGGAGGCATGTACCTGCTGGGACTGGTCGGCATCGGAAAAGGCTGGCTGGTGCTGGCGGCGACCATTATCACCCTGGCGCTCTGCTGGAAGCTCAAACTTGTTTACGCCATGGGGGCCGTTGTCTCCATACTCCACGACGTATTCATTACCGTTGGCATCTTCGCCTTGATGGGCAAGGAATTCGACCTGACCATCATTGCGGCGCTGCTCACCATTCTGGGGTACTCGCTGAACGATACCATCATCGTTTTCGACCGTATCCGGGAAAACCTGCGCGGCACGACCAAGGGCCTCACACTGGTCCAGATCATCAACACCAGTATCAACCAGACCCTGTCGCGTACGGTGCTGACCTCCGGCACCACGCTCTTTGTGGTCGGCGCGCTGCTGGTGTTCGGCGGCGGTATTATCCACGACTTCGCACTGGTCATGTTTATCGGCGTCATTGTGGGTACTCTCTCTTCCATCTTCGTGGCCAGCCCCATTCTGCTCCTCTTCGGCGATACCGTACTCGCCCAGGCGGATGCCGAAAAGCAGGCACGGGAAGAAGCGGCACGGCGGGAAAGATTACAGTCCCGCACGGGCGCACGCGTCTGACCGACGAATTCCGGCCGGAGAGAAAACGTTTCTCTCCGGCCTCTTTATTATATATGGAATAACTCCTTGGGCTACTTGCTATTGTTCGCGAAGGACTTATTTCCAAGCAGACGCAGCGGGGGAGCCATCACAAAAGCCATTATAAATCAGATAGCTGGTTATACACGCCCCCCCTTTACTTTTTCTTTCTCCCCGTGCTATACATACGGTTTGAGATGAACGGCCCACACGGCTGTACGCCCAAGGAGCACACGCATGGAACAACAAGATCTCGAATATTTCCGCGTTCTGTTGAACGAGCAGTTGGAAGAAGCACTCAAGCAGGGTGATCTGACCCTGGAAGATATGACCGACAACACCGAGATTTTCGCCGACCCCGCCGACCGCGCCACCATGGAATCGGACCGCGCCTTTACCCTGCGCATCCGGGACCGGGAGCGCAAGCTGATCAAAAAAATCCGGGCGGCGCTGACGCGGCTGGATAACGGTACCTTCGGCATCTGCGAAGAATGCGGCGAGGATATCGGCGTGCCGCGCCTCAAGGCCCGTCCGGTTACCAGGTTGTGCATCAACTGCAAAAGCAAGCAAGAAGAAGATGAACAACTGCGCGGCGAATAACCCGCGCCCCTCAGTACAAGCAAAAACGCCCGCCCACGGCGGGCGTTTTTAGTATCCTATGGATGCCCACCTTTTCCGCATACTGACGGCTCTTCTTGCCCCCGCCCTTGAA
>JAJDHY010000035.1 GCA_030266385.1 Desulfovibrio sp. OttesenSCG-928-I05 | reverse complement strand
CCGGAGGCCTCCCCATGCTTCAAAATCCGAAACGTGTCTCCACGCTCTGGGTTGCGGTCATGGTCTGGCCGGAAGCGGGGACGAAGGTGCCGAAGCGGACCAGGAACATCCCGGCGAACGCCTTGCCCTTGTAAATTTCGACCCGGTAGGTGGTACCGCCGACGTCGATGGAATAGTTGTTCATAAAGTCAGCCTTGCGCAGTTCAACCTCGCATTCGCTGCCGTCCTTTTTTTCCTTGCGCGCGCCGATGGCGTTTACGCGGAATCCTTTCTGGCTTCTGACCAGAAAACTCGATTCAGCCCAGACGATTTCACCGGGGAAGACGGTCACGGTCTTGCCGTCCACAACAAGTTCCAGTTGCGTGAGGCTGTCGTCAAAATCAAGGTATTCCGGCGTAATCAGTGTGAGCCTGCGGTTGCCGTAGGCGACCTGCCATTTGTTCTTTTCGGGCAACACCGCAAGCAGCGGGCTGGAACCAGCCGCCTCAAGGGCCGCGTTACGACGCAGGGGCACGTACCCGGCAATGGCGGGGCGCACGTTATCCAGCGGGATAACCACCCGCCCGGCACACAGGGAAATGCCGATATTGCTGTTGATGGCCGTCTGCACGCCTTTGGGGCTGAGCGGGAAATGCCGCGTGAATTCTATGCCCATCTGGCGCATGAAGGATTCAAGAATGCAAATATGGTAGTAACTGCGGTATTCCGTCGTGAAATTCTTGCTCGCCTCAACCCCGAACGCCGCCTTGCCGTTACGCAGGGCGAAGTAGCTGAGGCTTTTCTCCATTTCCTTGTCGCCTTCGCGGGTGCGGGTGTTGCGGGTATGGTACTGGTGTTCCGGCTTGAGCAGACCCATGTTGGCGTCCGCAACGGCGGCGTCGGCCATGCGGATCAGATTGCTGAAGGGATGATCGGCATCCATGTCTTCCTGGTCGATAATCACGCACTGCCCCCAGCGTTTGGGGTTCATCAGTTCGTTCTCGTAATGCGGACGGTAAAACCCGCTGCCGTCGTGCAGGTTCAACACCAGATCCACCTGCGGATCGAGAATGATTTCCTGAATGCGCCTGACCGCATGGTAATCCGGGTCTTTCGCGTCGATATGCGCGAACTTGCGGTTCATATCGCCGGAATTCCCCCGGCTGCGGGTGATGATGCTGGGAAAATTGAGGTTGGGCACTACCCAGACTTCACCGCGCGTAATGGTATAGTGCGTGGTGAGCAGCGCGGCGGCGGAAAACCCGCCGGGCTCATCCCCCTGAATGCCGCCGATAACAAGTAATGTCGGCCCTTCACCCGGCCCCATGCGGTGCATGGAAAAATCCAGAGAAGAGCCGCCTGCGGCAGACTGCGCCGGTGATGTCGTCAACACGGCGGCACAGAGAATGAAGAGCCAGCAAAGCAATATGGACAATCTGGGCAGTCGGGTCATGCGGAATGGCTATCCTGGTTGCAACGGTCTGCCGCAAAAATAACGGCAGCACAGTGAATCCATACCCCAGTTTCGCACGGAAACCAAGTGGGAACGACGATACGCCAAGGACCCCTGACATGGCACCACCCCGTGCGCACCCATATCCACCCCTGCGCCCCCTTCCCCCACCACGAACAACACAGCCCACGGTACATTCCGCTTGACATTTAATAACTATAAAACTAGTTACGTAGTTATGAGAACACAATACATTACAGAACTGCCTGAAAACTGGCTTCCGGTTGCGTCCGTTTTCGCGGCGCTTGGCGATGGGACGCGGCAAAAGATCCTGCTGCTTTTCGAGCCGGGTGAAGAGCTTTCCATCAAGGATATAGCGGATTGCTTTGACCTTTCGCGTACCAGTATCGTCCACCATCTTGCGGTGCTGGAAAAGGCCGGAATTCTCGGCGTCCGGCGCAGCGGGAAGATGGCGCTCTATTCCGTCCGCTACGAGCCGGTGCTGGAAGCGTTGAGCGCCCTGCGCCTTTATATTGAGGAAGACTTGTCCGGGGACGCCTCCGGCACAGAGGAGGGATCCCGATGAGTCCGTTCCCGGAAAAAGCAGTTACGGAAGGCGGAAAACAGCCCCGCGCGGCACGTTCCAGCCTGCCCGGCATGAGTGTGGCCTATGCCATGGGCACGTTCAACGACAACTTCTTCAAGCAATCCGCGCTGCTTTTAGCGGGCCTTGCGGGTCTTGGATGGATACAGGGTGTCGCGGCGACGCTGTTCGCCCTGCCCTTTGTGCTGTTCTCTGCCTGGGGCGGCTGGTTTGCCGACCGTTTTTCCAAGCGTGCGGTCATTATCCGGTCCAAGTACATGGAGCTTGCCGCCATGCTGCTCGGCATCGCGGCCCTGTCCGCTTCCGGCCCGGTCGCATCGTGGAGCCTTGCGTACTGGTCCGGCATGGTGACCGTGGTCTTTCTGATGGGGTTGCAGTCAACCTTTTTCAGCCCAGCACTGAACGGTTCCATCCCTGAACAGTTTGCAGCGGCGCAGGTGCCGCAGGTCAACGCCTGGCTGAAACTCGTTACCACCGCCACAATTTTACTGGGCATCGCCCTTGGCGGCATCATTCTGGAACTGCCCTTGCCCGGCGGGACGGATGCGCCGACCGGCCTTCTTTCTTCCCTCATCCCCAAGGGAGAACTCGGCTTTGGCAGGCTTGCGGTAGCCTCTGGCGGCGTCTGCGTTTCGCTCATAGGCATTATGGCGGCGCACGCCATCAGAAAAAGCGCCCGCTCCCTTGAGGGGACTTCCCCCAAAATGGAACACGCCCCGTTCCCCTGGCGCGGGCCGCTTGATTCCCTGTTACAGGCCAAAGCTCTGGCCCGCAAGGATATGCCGCTTTTTCTCGCGGTATGCGGCGAAGCGTTTTTCTACGGTATTTCGTCCTTTGCCATTCTGATTATCAACAACCACGGTCTTGCGCTCGGTTTTTCCCTGACCGTAACCAGTCTTTTGTCCGTTGCGCTCATGGTGGGCGTTTGTCTTGGGTCGCTGGCCGCCGGACGTCGCGATGCCCGCATCTGGCAATACACCATGATTCCGGCGGGCGCGGGCATGGCTATCGGTCTTGCCCTATCGGCCACCGCCCCTGTTTTCCCCGGCAGTTTTCAGCTCCCCTGGCTGCTTACCGTCTACACCGCCACCGGTATCTGCGGCGGGTATTACCTGATTCCGCTGGTGAGTTTCATCCAGATCAGGCCCGCCCCCGGCGAGAAGGGGCATATTCTCGGCATTTCCAACTTCATGTCTTTTTCCGGGGTGTTGCTGGCGGGGTTGCTGTTCAGTGCGCTCTCGTTCATGCCGCCCGCAGCGCTCCTCATTGTCTCTTCACTGCTGGCCGCCGTGTTCCTTTCCTGGGCGGCGCGCTATCTGAGCCGCCTCCCCGGCCGGACGCTTGCGGATACGCGGGGCACCTGGCTCAGTCTGCTTTTGCGTTCCATCATCCGCTTGCGCTACTCTGTGGAAACCAGAGGGCTGGACGCCATCCCCGTCCCCGAAGCTGGACGCCCCATATTGTTTCTCCCCAACCATCCGGCCCTGATCGACCCGGCCATCGTCTATTCCCAGTTAGCTGGTGTATGGCCCAGGCCATTGGCTGACGAGCGTCAGATGTCCGGTCCTCTCGGTTCTTTTGCCGCCTTTGTCATCCGCGCCGTGCGTATTCCGGACATGACCAAGGAGCAAGGATCCCGCGCCCGCCGTGCCCTGGTGGCCGGAATGAACGCCATCAGTGATGCTCTTTCCGGCGGCGATTGCGTTCTGCTTTACCCTTCCGGCCGCGTATACCGTGAAAACCGCGAAAACCTGCGCAGCAATTCCGGCACAACGCTTATTTTACGCAAGGCCCCGGAGGCCCGCGTTGTTCTGGTCCGCACGACCGGTCTGTGGGGCTCCCGTTTCAGCTATGCCACCCCCACCGGCAAGACGCCCATGTTTTTCAAGGAGTTGGCTCTCGGCGTGTTGACGGTTCTTGCCAACGGCATTTTCTTTGCCCCGCGCCGGAAGGTGATTATGGAGTTTGAAGAGCCCGCTGATTTCCCCAGGGCTGCCGAGCGCGACGAGCTTAACCGCTGGCTTGAGGCCCATTACAACAAGGAAGAAGAGCAGGTCGTGCGAGTTCCACATTTCTTTTGGAAGGCGTGAGGGGAGCGACGGAGAGGGGAGGAGAGGGAGAGGGGAGAGATTTTTCGTTGGACGGAGTGGGGGCCGCAGCGGAAGCTGCGGTGGCTTTTCGCGCCATCGTACGTACGACGCTGCATCAGGGCTTTTGATAAAGACGAGGATGGCCGCTAGGCCTATCCTCGCCTTTATCAAAAGCCCTTCTTTGCGGCGCACGCACGCTGACGCGAAAAGCCGGGTATAGGCGGTTCTACGGGGAAGGATGGGGGCTGTAAAATACAGTGCGGACTATCGGGGGTGGAGAGCGGTGGGGGCCTGTAAAGTTGCATGCTACCAAGGGACGCGGAAGGATGAAATCACTGCGGGGTACGAGATGACATACGGGAAAACTGTATCGTATGCGATGCTATGACTACAGCGCGTTAATGAAAAATGCCGCGTCATCCCGCTCACCAAAAGAGGCACACTTTCTGCCACCCTGTTCCAGCACAAACCAGCCGGAGGCGTAACGCGCACTCTTACCGGGTCAGCACCCGGCAATGGGACGGGTGATATAAGGGATCGCGAAGCCACAAAATTCTCCGCGCGAAGGGATGCCGGTACGCGCACCCTCTTCCTGTCGCGCGGAGTGCTGGTGTTCACGGAATGTGGTCTGGAATAAGATTTTTTCCCTGTGCGGGGACATCGAAGGCTGGCGGGAGGTGAGCATACTCGAGTATTCGAACCTCCCGCCAGCCTTCGATGTCCCCGCACAGGGAAAAAGGCTGTTCCAGGCTACAGAACGCGAACGGCCATCTCCTGCAAAGCACAGGTTACAGCATTCAGCACAGTTTAAAACGAAGGCCGCTCCCCCTCCCGATAGTCCGCGCCGAATCTCCCAGCCTTCATCCTTCCCCGCCCGTCGAGCCTGCCCGGCTTTTCGCGTCAGCGTACGTGCGCCGCAAAGAAGGGCATTTGATAAAGACGGGAATAGGCCTCACGGCCATTCCCGTCTTTATCAAATGCCCTGATGCAGCGCCGTGCGTATGATGGCGCGAAAAGCCACCGCAGCTTCCGCTGCGGCCCCCACTCCGCCCAACGAAAAATCCCCTCTCCTCGCCTCTCCGCCTTCGCCTCCGCCCAGCTAGCGGTCGGCCAGCCAGACGCGTAGCATGCGCAAAAGCCGTGCGGGCTCCACGGGCTTCGTCAGATAATCGGTCATACCGCCCGCAAGCCCGGTGACCTTGTCCTCGTCCATGGCATTGGCGGTAAAGGCGATGATGGGAAGCTCCTCCACGCCGGGCAGGGTACGAATAATCCGCGTGGCTTCCAGCCCGCCCATAACGGGCATCTGCATATCCATCAGCACCAGATCATAGCGCCCGGCCTTTATGGCCTCCACGGCTTCCTGCCCGTTATCAACCACCGTCATATCCGCACCCGACGGGGCGATAAGCTCCTGAATAATGAGCTGGTTGAGGGGGTTGTCTTCGGCAATGAGTATACGCTTGCCCTGAATGCCGAGCTGCTCGAAGGTGGCTTCGGAAATCTCTTCGGCTTCCAGAGAAGCACCGTTGCTGCTGTCCTGCTCCAGCACCATGGAAAACGAGAAGGTGCTGCCCTCTCCCTCAATGCTGCTGACGGTAAATTCGCCGTGCATGAGGGCGACAAGCCGCGCGCTGATGGCAAGCCCCAACCCGGTACCGCCGAACTGGCGGGTAATGGAGGCATCGGCCTGGGTGAAAGGCTGGAAAAGCTTCTCGCAGGTTTCCGGCGACATGCCTATGCCGCTGTCTTTTACACTGCATACAACGCCCACTGTACCCGGAGCTTCCGGAACGGCGTCGCGGTCCAGACGGCAGGTCACGGCGACTTCGCCCCGGCTGGTGAACTTGAGCGCGTTGGAAAGCAGGTTGTTCAGCACCTGACCGATCCGCAAGGGATCGCCGATGAAAAATTCCGGCAGTTGCGAATCGTAATCCAGACTCAGGATAATGCCTTTGCCTTGCGCGGTTTCGGTATGGATTGCCAGAGTGTTCTCGGCGGTTTCACGCAGGTTGAAGGGGATGTGATCCATACTGAGCATTCCGGCTTCGACCTTGGAAATATCCAGCACGTCGTTGATTAGCCCGAGCAGGGATTTTGCGGCCATCTGGGTTTTTTCCATGTACCCGCGCTGCTTTTCGCTCATGCCGCCGTCACGCAGGGAAAGATGCGCAAGACCAAGAATAACGTTAAGCGGCGTTCTGATCTCGTGGCTCATATTGGCCAGGAACTGGCCTTTCATCCGGCTGGCTTCCTGGGTTTCAAGCAACATGCGGCGCAGGGACATGACAAGACTTTTCAGCGCGTCCTGCAAGGTGCCCAGCTCGTCATTGCGGTCTTTGACAATGAGCTCTTCTTCCAGTTCACCCTCGGAAACTTTCTTCGCATAGCCGACGAGAGAAAAAAGACTGCTGAGCAGACGGTTGGCGACAGGGAGCACCAGCAGAGAAATCACGACCAGAAAAAAGAGACTGATGGCAAGAACGATCCCGCCGGTACGCGTGGCCGGAGCGAACACTTCCCCCTCCTTACCGCTGGTAACAACCATCCAGCGGCTGGAAGGATCCATCTTCGCGTACCCGATGTACTCTTCGTCATCCATGACATACTGCACCCGCTCGCCCCGTTCTCCGGCGGCGGCCAGCAGGGCCTTGTACAGATCGGGATAGGTCCGGGCCTTGTTGCCCATGATGCTCATATCCTTGTGCGCGGCAAAAAAGCCGTTGGGCGCGAGCAGGGCTGTGGAGATGGTCTGGGAATCAAAGCTGTCGTTGACCTTGTAATCCACAATGCTGGGCAGATCGTAGACCATGGTGAACGCGCCCATGATGCCATGTTCCGTATCAACCGGCCCGGCGACGGTGATACTGAGCTTTTTGGTGACTTTCCCGACGGACGGCTCGCCAAACGTGTACATGCCGCCCAGCGCCCGGATAACATGGGGGCTGTCCCCGAAATACACACCGGTATGTCCGGGATTGCTGGAGGCGACGCACACGCCGCTGCGGTCCACAATAAGCAGATCCCGGTAATACTCGTTACTCTGGGTCAGCGTTTCCAGCCATTCCGTGGCCTGATCCCAACTCGCCCTGCCCCTGGTTTCGGGAGAGACGGCGCTGATCACATGGGGATCGGCCACCAGGTTCTGCACGGAACTGGAGGCGGATTTGAAAAGCAGCGCCATGGAACTGGCCGCGTGGTTGGTTTTGGATTCGGAGATAATGATCATGGCATCTTCCATGGCCTTTCGCGCGGACGAGTACGTGTACCAGACCAGCAAAAGCGTCAGTGAAAGCGTGCCGAGAATAAACGGCAGGATAAGTTTCGCCCGAAGGCTGCGCATGCATGTCTCCTTGCGCCGGGACAAAAGACGCTGTCCGCCGCCGGAAGCAGCGCCCGCGAGGCGAAACACGTCGTTCGCCTCGCGGTCTCCGGGGAAAGTATCTTATACTATAAGAATGATTTCCCGGGCGTCATGTTCATAGTATGCCAAACTGTTATTTCTTCAGACCGGTCCAGAAAGCCTTGGCCCCCGGGTGTACCGGCAGCCCGGCGGGCAACGCCGTATCGGGCGAAAGTGCGCCGAAATCCTTGATTACGGACGACACCTGATCCTTGTTTTCCCACAAGGCCTTGTTGATGGCGTACACGAGATCGTCGGGCAAATCCTTGCGGATGACGAAACAGGTGTAATCCCCAAGGGTTGTAACCGGCTTTGTAACACTTTTATACACCCCGGTCGGGATTGTATAGGTATGCGTGCCGAACTTTTCGCTTAAAAGATCCAGCACCTTCTGGTCAATAGGCAGAACCACAACCTCGGCGTGCTCTTCCATGGTCAGGATGAGCGGCACCGTGGTCCCGGCGGTATAGGCGAAACAATCCAGCTCGCCTTCCACCAGGCTGTCGGCTGTTTCCGCATAGTTGTTGAAAAAGACCTTCCAGCCCTGATCGCGGAGGGATTCAAAACTCTTGTCGTACCCGTAGCGCAGCAGCAGGCCGAGAATAAATTCCGACGCGGTACCCGGCCGCAGGGAAGCGAAACGCAACGGCGCGTTCAGATCAAGCAGTTTTTCAACGCTGTCGATACCATACTGATCCGCCACATCCTTGCGCAGCAGGAAGTACAGCACCTGGGGGTAAACGTTGGTCATGATCGTGGCGTTGCTCAGGTCTATGAATTCGTATTCCTTTTCCCCGGAATTGGCCGCGCCCATGAAACAGGTCAGGGTAAAGCCCAGGTCTCCCAGCTTCTTGTTGACGGTGGCGATATTATCCACGCCCCCGCCCATACGGCTGGTGGTGGAAAGCACATTGGTGGTGAGCACCTGCGCCAGAGGTTCGCCCATCATGAACCACTGCCCCCCGTTCGGCCCGGTCAGCAGACGCAGATGTGTCGGCCAGCCCCCTCTCTGGGGAACGGCGGGGTCTTCCGCAGCCTTCGCGACGGGCGCGAAGGGCACGGCGGCCACGCCCACGATACCTGTGCAGAGAAAAAGAACGGCCAGAAAAGCCGGAATGCGAAGCAGAAACCTTTTCATGGATACCCTCCAGGTGCGCCATTTTCCCGTCCCGAACCGGCAATACACGGCCTGCGGCCGGTAAACGCTATACGAAGAAAATGGACTATTATCACCCATAGTAACAATTTATGTATGCCAGAGCAATGTCTGCATCATAAATTTTGTCAGGATTCTCAAAAAAAATACAAACGCGGACGGAACAGAGTTCCGCCCGCGTTGTGGTTCAGTATGATACAGCCGTCCGGCTTACTGTTCGTCGTACTCGGCGATGAAGTTGTACATGGTCACGGCCCGGGGAACGAACAGGGCGGGTTCCATGAATTCCTTCTCGGTGTGTTCGATCATGGGATCCGTATCCACGCCCACCGCGTCAATGGTGGGGCACACCTGGGCGGTCTGGTTGGCCAGGGTGACGCCGCCGGCGGTCCAGACCACAACGTTCTTGTCGCATTCGCGCTTGGCGATTGTGGAATAGAGCTGGAGCATCTTTTCCGCTTCCGCGGTCATTTCCATGGGCTTCGCGGTCTGCTTGCCTTCAAAGGTGACCGTGGTCCAGGGCACCGTGGGGTTATCGGCCAGAGCTTTCAGTTCCTTTTCAATACGCTCGTGTTCTTTTTGTTCGTAGCAGCGCAGGTTCACCTTGAGAACGGCATGATCGGGAACAACGTTCACCTTGTCGTTGGCGCATTCAAGCACGGCCACGTTGACAAAGTTATCCGGGATGTACTGGCCGGTATCCGATTCGCCGCGCTTCGCCATGGCGTCGGTGGTGTATTCCCAGGGATCGTTCGGGGTGGGGGAAGAAAGCGCGCGGGCTTTCACGGCCAGGTTGCAGGCTTCCACCAGCGCGTTGGCCGAGGCGTGCGGCGCGTTGCCCGCGTGCCCGCCGCAGCCTTTCACCGTGAAGGTGTAGGAGCCGTTCGTCTTGCGCTTGGTCACAACGCCGAAGTTCGGGCGGCCGGTATCCGCCAGCAGCACGTAATCCGATTCCTTGGCCAGAGCGACCGCGGTTTCACGCTCGATGTTGGAGCCGCCGCTTTCTTCTTCCGAGTCAAAATAGACGATATATTCCTTGAACGGCTTGTGTCCGAGTTCATGGAACACTTCCGCCACCTGCAGCGCCATGATCGCGGACGCTTTGCAGTCTCCGACGCCGGGGCCGTAGGCGATGCCGGTCTGGGCATCGTAGCGGTACGGGAAATTGCCGCCCTTGGTGTTGAACACCGTGTCCGTATGCACGATGACCACGCCTTTCTTCTTGCCGTCGCCCTTGAAGCGGGCAATGACGTGCACGCCGCCGCGTTCCGTGGAGACTATTTCCTCATAGGTTCCGCCCGCCGCTTCAATGCGCGGTTTGAGCAGATCCGCAATGGTGCGGCTGCCTTTCATGTTGCCGGTGTCGGAATCGATACCGACAAACGTTTCCAGATCCTTCAGAAACGCGGGCATACGCGCTTCAATAGCCTTCTTGATAGCTTCTTTGCTCGGGGTAGCCATGAAAATCCTCCGAATTGGGTGTCGTTACGAAAAGGCCGAAAGGGCCAAAAAAGAGACGTATAATTCTATACTCCTAGGGTCTTGGAGAATAGAGGTCAAGGCGTATGTGCGCTTATTTTTTATTCCGTTCTTTTCTCGCGCGCGCCGCATCCATCCGGCGGCGGTCCTCATCCGTTTCCGGCACAAGCGCGGGTACGGGTACGGGCTTTCCATCCGCCCCCAGAGCCACAAAGGTAAGGTACGCCCGCGCCACATGGCGGGCTTCTCCGGTGCAGGGGTTTTCCGCTTCCAGCCGTGCGCCCACTTCCATGGAACTGCGCCCCACCAGATTCAGCGAGGTTTTGATCACAAGGTACTCTCCCGGATGGACCGGGGCCAGAAAATCCATGTGCTCGATGGCGGCTGTCACGACATTGCAGCCCGCATGGCGCATGGCCGTCATGCCCGCTGTCGAATCCAGATGGTACAGAATATGACCGCCGTGCATAACGCCCGCATTATTGGTATCAGCGGGCTGGGACCGGTAGCGGGTCTCCATTCTGCTGTATGAAACTGTTTTCTGATTCATGATTCCGTTCTTTCTCTTGTGCGCCGTGCCCGTTCCGGACCTGCCCCGGATGAAGCCCGGGCGCGGCTCGTGTTAGCGGTCTTTCTCCGCAAAACGGACGCTTCCCTTGCCGAGCAGATCGTGCAGATGCACGACGCCCAGCAGCCTGTTGCGGCCATCCGTCACCGGCAGCACCGTAATGGTGCGGCTTTCCATGATATCCAGCAGCTCCGCTGCGGACTGGTCTTCCGTTCCATGGAGCGGGCCCGCGACCATGACATCGCGGGACGGGATATCCCTGTCAAATGTGCCCCGGTTTACCATGCGCCGCACATCGCCGTCCGTCAGTATCCCGGCAAGAGCGCCGTCCCCGTCCGTGAAAAGGACCGCGCCGATGCCGCCTTCATCAAGAACGCGCAGCGCGTCGCCAAGCGAGGCGGAGAGATCCGCAAGGGGCAGATTCTCCCTATGCATGATCTCGGAAACCTTGAGGCTCAAGCGCTGCCCGAGGCTCCCGCCGGGATGGAACAGGCGAAAATCATCCGGCGTGAACGACTTGTAGCGCATCAGGCAGACCGCCAGCGCATCCCCCATGGCCAGAGCGGCCGTGGTGCTGGCCGTGGGCGCGAGGTTCAGGGAACAGGCTTCGCGCGGCACCCGCGTGTTCAGCACAATATCCGCCATGCGGGCCAGAGGGGAATCTTCCCCGCCCGTCATGGCGATGATGCCGCCGCAGAGCGCGCGCACCGTAGGCATGATGGCGTTCAGCTCTTCCGTGCGGCCGGAATTGGAGAGCGCCAGAATAATATCATCCCGTCGGATGGAGCCCATATCCCCGTGCGCGCCTTCCACCGGATGCAGGAAAAAGGAAGGAGTGCCCGTGGAAGATAACGTCGCCGCGATCTTGCGGCCTACCAGGCCGGATTTTCCCAGCCCCGTCACCACGACGCGCCCCGTGCACGCCCCCAGCAGGGTCACGGCTTTTTCAAAGGATGCGTCAAGCTGGTCCCGTACCGCTTCAAGGCCTTGAATTTCCGTATCAAAAACCTCACGGGCGGTCTGTACCCATTCGTTCCTGTTCTGCGTCATGGCATGCTCCACAGTAATTTCACTTCGGCCCGGAGCATGCCAAAACCCCTGCCCCGCGTCGAGAAAAAAGAAAGAACGACAAAGGCCTTCCCGAATCCGGAAAGGCCTTTGTCGTCAGCTTCCGGCACGGCCGGTACCATATTCTACATCTAGAAAGGCCAGATTATGGGAATAAGAACGGAACAGACGATGAATTCCAGTACGATAAGCGGCAAGCCCACGCGCACGTAATCCATGAAGCGGTAGTTCCCCGCGCCGAGGACCAGCGTGTTGGGCGGCGTGCCCACGGGCGTTGCGAACGCGCAGGAGGCCGCCATGGCGATGGCCATAAGCACGCCGTGGGGCGAAGCGCCTATGCCGTGGGCAATGGAAATGCCGATGGGGCAGAGCAGCGCCGCCGAGGCCGTATTGGACATGAACTGGGTCAGTCCGCAGGAGAGAATGAACAGCACGCTGCACAGGACGTAGGGCGAAGGGTTATCCCCCATGAAAGAAATGACCGAGTCGGCAATAATCTTTCCCGCCCCGCTTTTATCAAGGGCCGTCGCCACCGGCATCATACCGGCGAAAAGAAAAATGGTAACCCAGTCGATGCCCCGGTACGCCTGCCCTTCAGATATGCACCCGGTCAGCACCAGAACGATGGCACCGGAAACAGCCGCCATTTCCAGCGGAAAGCGCTTCAGGTTGAGGGCCATGGCCAGAACGACCACAATGAGGGTAATCCCGGTAATCCACATTTTCTTCGAATCATATTCTTTCGGACGCGCGCGTTCTTCATGCGCTTCGGCGACCTTGAGGGCCGCGTTCGCTTCCTGGGGAGCGGAACGCTTGGGCAGCAGGAAGCGTCCGAGAAAAATCATGTACAGCATACCGACGATAGAAACGGGGATACCGATCTTGGCGAATTCGAAAAAGCCGAAGGGTTCCAGATTGCTGGCGGCCAGCGCGCCGTTGGCGATGATATTGGGGGGTGTGCCGATAAGCGTCATGGTGCCGCCGAACCCGGCCGCGAAAGCCAGGGGCATGAGCTGACGCGAAGCGCTTATGCCCGCCGCCGCGCAGATGCCGATAATAACAGGCATAAGGGCGGCGGTGGTGCCGGTATTGGATGATATGGCGGAAAGCAGCGCGGCAATGCTCATGGTACCGATCATAAGGCTGATCTCGCCCGTGCCGAAGGCTTTCACCACCATGGTGCCGAGCTTCTGGGCAAGGCCCGTATGGAACATGGCCGCGCCGATAACGAACATACCCGCGAAAAGCACCACGGTAGAGTTGGACAAGCCGGAAAACACCTGCGCCGGTGTGATAACCCCCAACGCCCCCAGCACTATGGCGCCGGACATGGCGGTAATGGCCAGCGGTATGAGCTCGGTGACGAACATCACCGCCATAACGGCCAGAACGATGAGAGTAATCGTCGACGGTTCGAGGAAATCCATGATGCGCACCCCTTTTTGCACAATCCGCCAAAGGTGAAATTGTGTATTATTTCTCAACCACAGGATAGCAGGACGCTTTCCGAGAATCCTCTCCGTTGCCTGTGCAACAATTCACGTACTGCCATGATTCAGATAAAAAGGGAAGCCCCTTCAATCATTTGAGGAGTTTGAACAGCGGCTGTTGCGGGATAAATGCAAAATGGTTTTACCACCTTACCACACAATATCCCCCTGTGTGAAACAGGCTGCGATTGTAGGAGCGCATACGAAAAAAATAAAGAAATAAAAAGTTTCCTTTGTCTGTTTAGTGAAAGCGAGAGGCGGATGCAGGCCCGCGCTTCGTCCGTGGCGACAAAAAAAGCACCGCGCCTGGTGACGGCGCGGTGCTTGTTGTGCATCACGTGATGCGACCGGGGAATACCCCGTTCTTATGACCAGCCCATGCCGATGGCGATGGCAATCAGCACCATCTGGGTCGCCATGATCAGCAGGAAGCAGGGAACAAACCACTTCCACCACGTGTTGATCTTGATACCGGCAATACCGCAGATGACAGGCGCAAACGCGGTGGGCCACAGGATATTGGAGATACCGTCGCCAAACTGGAAGGCCAGAACGGCCACCTGGCGCGAAATGCCCAGCAGGTCGGAGAGCGGCGCCATAATGGGCATGCTCGTGGCCGCCTGTCCTGAACCCGAGGGGATCAGGAAGTTCAGTAGGGTCTGCATGACCAGCATGGCCTCACCGGCCAGCCAGCTGGGCAGCCCGGCCAGAGGAACCGAGAAGCCGTAGACGATGGTATCAATGATATGCCCTTGCTGCAGAACCACAAGAATACCGCGGGCAAGACCTATCATCATACAGGCCATGGCGATATCGGAGAAGCCGGCGGCCATTTTTTCCCCGATCACGTTGGGGCCCCAGCCCATAATGGCGGAAGCGACGATGGCCATGATGATAAAGACGGCGCACAGTTCCTGAAAATACCAGTGGTGCACCTTGCTGCCGTATACGATAACCACAATACCCAGCGCCAGGGTCAGCAGCACCAGCTTTTCCCGGATGCCGAAGGCATGCCCTTCAAGAGATTCCTGATCCATGGCAAAGCGGCTGAAATCCGTATCAGCGACAAGGCTTTTTGAAGGATCCGCCTGAATTTTCAGGGCGTAGCGCATAACGTACAGCGAAGCGACGGTAATCATGGCCAGGTGACAGATCACCCGGAAGCCCGTGCCGGACATGGGGGCGATTTCGGCAATCCCCTGGGCCACGCCCACGGTAAATGGGTTGATCGCGGCACCGCTGTAACCAAGCCCCGCGCCGATGGCCACGATAGCCATCCCCACAAGCCCGTCATAGCCCATGGCAATGGCAATGCCGATAAATATTGGGATAAAGGGGAGCGTTTCCTCAAACAAACCGATTGTGGATGAAGCGGCCCCGATTATGGTGATGAAAATGGGAATAATCGCCACCCTGGCTTTGCCCTTGAATATTTTGAGCATCCAGGCGACCAGCCCGTTAAAGGCTCCGCTGGCGATGATAATCTGAATGGACGCAAAGGAAATGAAAACAAAGAACACAACGCCCGCGGCATCCACCATGCCTTTATAGACGGCCTGTATCCCCTGGAAGAGACCCACCGGGGTCTGTTCAATGGTATGGAACGTGCCGGGAACAACCACGTTGCGACCGGCGGCGTTCGGGGCCCGGTCAAATTCACCTGCGGGCAGAATCCATGTCAGAAGCATGCAGGCCATGATAATGCCGAAAATCAGGACGTAAATGTGAGGCATTCTG
>JAJDHY010000034.1 GCA_030266385.1 Desulfovibrio sp. OttesenSCG-928-I05 | reverse complement strand
GAGAGGGCAGCGCCCTCTCCCCTTGGCCGCCGGAGGCATCATTCCCTTCCTACGCCCTTTTTTCCGCCGGGCGGGGGGCGGTGGAACGTTTACGTGCCGGACGCTTTGCTTCTCCCGGTGTTTTTTTGGGTGCCGGGGTTCTGCTTTTCTTCGCGAAAGCGAGACGCAGGACATCATCCAGCGTATCGGACGGATGAACCGCGATCTTTTCCAGCAGATCGGCGGGGATATCTTCCAGATCCTTCATATTCTGGCGCGGGATGGATACGTCGGTAAACCCGCGTGCGACCCCGGCCAGAATTTTTTCCTTGATCCCGCCGACGGGCAGAACGCGTCCGCGCAGGGTGATTTCCCCGGTCATGCAGAGCGTGGGCGCAACGGACTTTTTGCTCAGGGCGGAAATCAGGGCTGTTGCCAGCGTTACCCCGGCGGAAGGGCCATCCTTGGGCGTGGCCCCGGCGGGAACGTGGATGTGGATATCCAGATTCTCGGAAAATCCGGGATCGATCCCGAGGGATTCCGCATTGGCCCGGGCGTAACTGACGGCGGCCTGGGCGCTTTCTTTCATCACATCCCCGAGCTGTCCGGTCAGGGTCAGTTTTCCCTTGCCTTTCATGACGGACACTTCAACGCTGAGCACTTCGCCGCCAAACGGCGTCCAGGCAAGGCCCATGGCGACGCCGGGAACCAGCGTTCTCTCGCGCTCTTCGGGGGAGAAACGCGGCGCGCCGAGGAATTCCGTGACCATATCCCCGGTGACGTGGAAGGGACCGTTATCGCCTTCCGCCTTTTTGCGGGCGAGCTTGCGGCAGATACCGCCGACCTCGCGTTCAAGGTTCCGCAGACCGGCTTCGCGGGTATAGCCTTCAATGACGGTTTCAAGCACATCATCGCCCATGGTCATGTCGTTTTTGGCCAGACCGTTTTCTTTGGCCTGACGGGGCAAGAGGTAGCGTTTGGCGATGGCCAGCTTTTCCTGCATCGTGTAGCCGGGGATGCGGATTATTTCCATCCGGTCCCGGAGCGGGGCGGGGATGGTTTCCAGATTGTTGGCCGTGCAGATGAACATGACCCTGGAAAGATCAAAGGGCAGGTTCAGGTAATGATCGCTGAACGCGCAGTTCTGTTCCGGATCCAGCACCTCGAGCAGGGCGGAAGAGGGGTCACCCCTGAAATCCGCGCCGATCTTGTCTATTTCATCGAGCATGATGACCGGGTTTCTGGTTCCGGCCTGTTTCATGATCTGGATGATACGGCCGGGCAACGCGCCCACGTAGGTGCGGCGGTGCCCGCGAATTTCCGCTTCATCGCGCATCCCGCCAAGGGACACCCGCTGGAACTGCCTGCCCATGGCACGGGCGATGGAACGGCCCAGCGATGTTTTGCCCACGCCCGGAGGGCCCGCGAAACAGAGGATGGGGCCTTTGGACTTGGGGTTCAGCTTCTTGACGGACAGGAATTCAAGGATGCGTTCCTTGACCTTATCAAGCCCGTAGTGATCGTCGTTCAGAATTTTTTCGGCTTTGCGGATATCGAGCCGGTCACGGGATATTTTGCTCCAGGGCAGTTCCGCCAGCCATTCAAGGTAGGTACGGGTGACGGACGCTTCGGATGATTCCCCGTGCATGGCGGCCAGACGCTTGAGCTGTTTATCCGCCTCTTTCTGCACTTCGGGCGGCAGCTTGGCTTTATCCAGCGCTTCGGCCAGTTCGGCGATGTCGTTATCATCGCCGTCGTTTTCGCCCAGTTCGCGGCGAATGGCTTTCATCTGCTCGCGCAGGAAATAATCACGCTGCGCCCGGTCCATGCCTTCGCGGGCGCTCTCCTGAATTTTCGCCTGCATGTCGGCCAGTTCCACTTCCTTGGACAGATGGGAATTGACGAGGGCAAGACGTTCCACAGGATCCAGCGTTTCCAGAATAGATTGGGAATCCGCAACCTTGAGACGCAGGTTGGAGGCGATAAGATCAGCGAGACGGCCGGGATGATCCAGACTGTTCAGGACAGCCAGGATCTCGGGCGACGACATGCCGCGCGTGGAAAGAATTTTCTCGCACTGGTCCCTGGCCGCGCGCATCATGGCTTCCACCTCGATACCCGCCGGGTATTCTTCCCGCTCGGGAAGGGGCTGGATGGAGGCTTCGATAAAGGGCTTGCCTTCGGTAAAGGCGAGCACCTTGGCGCGGGACACGCCCTGCACCAGAAGTTTCAGGCGGTTATCCGGCATCTTGAGCATGCGCATGATCATGACCACGGTGCCTGTTTCGTAGAGATCGGCGGGTTTGGGTTCGTCGATCTGCTCGTTTTTCTGGGTCAGGACAAGCATGTAGCGGCTGCCGTTGAGGGCGGCATCCACGGCCTGCACCGAGGCTTCGCGCCCGACGTGCAGCGGCAGGATCATATAGTTGAAAAGCACCACATCGCGTACCGGGAGAACCGGCAGCAGATCCGGCAAGTCCGCCGGAGTGGCCGTCGCCGGTTCTTCGCGCAACGGGGCAGTATCCTGAGTATCGTCATCCGTGGTGAACGCCACGGGGAGTTTCGCGTCGTCAGTATGGTGATCGGACATGATATTTCCTCTTTCTTCGTACAGAATAACGTTCCTCCGGCCAAAAGCGCGCGATGGAGGAACAGAGCGTAACGGCGGGAGTGAACCCCGCCTGCGCCGGGTACGCACCCCGCGTCACTGCGCGGAGAGTGCACCTGCTATGTACATGGTACCATAGCACGATAACAAAACATATCAGCTTGTTAATGATAATCACAACCAGACAGGCTGTACAGGGGCGGCGGCCCGAAGGCACAACGGCACAGGAAGGCATAGCGCCCCGCCTTCCTTACCAGTGAGCGTTTTTCGGAATCTGCGCGTGTTTCGCAGTAAAAATACTGCATCCGCTGTCCGCGATCCAGAAAGGTCATTCCCCGCGTCACAGATCAATAAGATCGTCTTCTTTCATGCTGAAACAGAGATGGTCCGTCACAATCACATGATCCAGAAATTGCAGCCCCATACCTTCGGCGGCCATACGGACAAGGCCGGTCAACTGCCGGTCGGAACCGGAAGGTCTGGGATCGCCGCCCGGATGATTGTGCACCAGAATAATGCCCAGCGCTTTCAGTTCGTACGCTCTGCCCACAACATCCCGCTGATGGAACGATGTGGCATCGAAGGTCCCCTTGGAAACCCGCTCAAATGAGATAAGCCGCCCCTGGGTATCCGTGTAGGCCCCCCACATTTCTTCGTGGGAAAGCCCGCCAAGGCGTTTTCTGCCCAGTTCCGCCATCTGCGCGGGACCGCATATGGTATTGCGATGCAGGTAGCGCCCTTCCGAATGCCTGGCCATGACCTCCCTGATCAGTATCCAGTACGCCGCCAGTGACGGCCCGAAGCCCGGAACCTGGGTAAGTTCCGTTGTTTTCGCATCCAGAACGCCCCGCAGGGAACCGAAACGGCTGAGCAATTCCTTGGCCAGCGGTTTGGTATCGCCCCTGCGGATAACGCCGCCGAGCATAAGTTCAAGCAACTCGTAATCGGGCAACGCCGCCGGATTTTCCAGCATGCGTGCCCGAAGCCGTTCTCTGTGTCCTGCCTGATGTTTCAGCATAGGTAAGCATTTGTTTCGCGGAAGCAAGGGCCGCTGTAAAAAAACACGCCGTCAGCGTCTGGCAAACAGCGCAAAGAGGCCCGCCAGCAGCCCTTCCATGGCCTGATCCACGTCCCGCTCCCCGCTTTTGACAGCCTTTTCCGCCTCAAGGACAAGCTGCCAGAGCGAGGCGACACCGGATCGCCCCAAGGTCCGCGCCAAAGCGGTCTTGGCCGGAAGAAGCGAGGGTATCATACGTACGTTTTCCCCGGATTGAATTTGCCACAAAATGCGGGCTTCACGCGTCAGTACCGCGAGAAAGCCGAACAGCATGGAATCCGTCCCGCGCCGGGCCAGCGTCTGTTTCCAGACCGCCATGGCGTTGCCACCCTGTTGCAGGGCGCGCAGGAGGCCGAACACATCCGGTTCCGGTTCGTGATCCAGCAAATCCGCCAGCGCGGGAGACAGTGTGCCGTCCGCATCCGCTCCGAGGGCCAGCTTTTCCATATCCATGCTGATGGCGGCGGCATCAAAACTCATGCGGGCGCTTATGGCGTCAAAGGCTCCCGACGCGAAGGAGACGCCGAGCCGGGCGGCTTCCGAACGGATGAATTCCGCGCGGGAAGGCGGCGTCAGCCCCGGCGAAACCCACATCCAGCGCTTTTTTTCCGCGAAGGTCCAGCAGGGAAGTTTTGTAATGTGCGCGGGCACCTTGGGTTTGCCTTTCTCAAAATCCACCTGAAAGCTGAAAAAAGGCCAGGTATCACCGTGGTCGCTGGCCAGAGCGGAGGAAAGGCGCTTCCATGTTTCGGCCGGAAGGTTCTGCGCGTTGTGGACGATGAGCGCCTTGGGACTGCTGAAAAGCCCCTGAAGGGTAAGATGTTCCCAAAAGGAAGACGGCAGGGGTTCATCCCCCCAATAGGCGAAGCGTTCCCAGCCCCCGGAACGGGGAGGATGCGCGGCCAAAAGCCCGTCCACGTGGGCGCGGATAAGCCGGCTATCCGGGCAAACGCATAGTAAAAATCCCGGTCTGCTCGCCATGGTATACCTTTTGGACGTATGGGCCTGAAGCCCGCTCGCATGATGATGACGGGCTGTTGTTCGCCGGGGAACGCATGCGCATTTCGTGCGCATGCGCCCCCGGCCGGAAAGAATCAGACAGGCTTAAAACGCGTTCCGCATGCGGTCCGCCAACTGCCGGGCTATATTCTGCACCAGATAGTCGGCAGTACCTTTTTCCTCAAGCGTCTCACGGGAATCGGAATAATTGACCCCGCCGGAACGCCAGATCACCTGATTGGTGCCGCCTTCATAAACAATGGCTTCCACTGTCAGGTTCGCCGAATACAGCTGCGTGGCGTCATTTTCATCGTACACCGACGAACGGTAGGTATACGACGATATTTTCAGATCAAGCTCGAAATCGGCCCGGCCGGAATCGACCCAGGTGGCCAGGTTCCGGGCCGCGATCTCGTCCCGCACATTACTACGCAGCGTGTACGGCAACCAGGTGAACAGGGTGGGGTTATCCACGCTTTTCAGTTTCAGGGTGGGGATGCGTCCGCCGGTTCTTTCACTGAAAATGCTCGGCGATTCGGACCCCAGCGTGTACCCGCAGCCTTCCAGCCCCCCCAGCGCGAGCGCCAGAAGGAAAACCAGAAAGAGCGCGCGCACGCCCCCCTTCCGGGCGGAAAGGGAGCATGCGGCGCGTGAAGAGTTCTCAGGAAGCAACGACATTGACCAGTTTCCCCGGAATCACCACGACCTTGCGGACGGTGAGCCCTTCAAGATGTTTCACCACATTGGCTTCGGCCAGCGCCTCTTTTTCAATAGCTTCCCGGGTGGCGTCCGCCGCGACATCAATCTTGCCGCGCAGCTTGCCGTTCACCTGAACGACGACGGTCACCTGATCCCGCACCAGCGCATCGTCCCGGTACGCGGGCCAGGCTTCGTCGACCAGTTCCGACGTCATGCCCGAAAGCTGCCAGAGTTCTTCGCAAAGGTGCGGAATAACCGGCGAAAGCAGGGTCAGGGTGGAGGCAAAGGCAGAAGCCAGCACCCGCTGTCCGCCTTCGTCAGCCAGCAGCTCATCCTTGGCAAGATACATGGCGTTGACCAGTTCCATGACCGCCGCAATGGCTGTATTGAACTGGAACTTCTGCGCAATATCCGCGCTGGCCTTCTTGATGGTGGCATGTTCCTTGAGCCGCAGTTCGCGCGCGGTCGCCGTCGCCGCATCAGCCGCCGTGGAGGAAGCGGCGCGCATGGCGGGCACCTTGCCCAGCAGTTCTTCGGCGAGACGCCATACCCGGTTGATGAACCGGAACGAGCCTTCAATGCCGCTTTCCGTCCAGTCAAAATCCCGTTCCGGCGGCGCGGCAAACAGGCAGAAAAGACGGACCGTATCCGCGCCGTAGCGGGCGATCATCTCGGTGGGATCCACCGTGTTGCCCTTGGATTTGGACATCTTGGCCCCGTCCATCAGCACCATGCCCTGGGTGAGCAGGTTGGCGAAGGGTTCATCCAGATCCACAAAGCCGCAGTCCCGCAGCGCCTTGACGAAGAAGCGCGAGTACAGCAGGTGCAGGATGGCGTGTTCCACCCCGCCGATGTACTGGTTCGCGGGCAGCCATTTTTTCACGGGCGCTTTGGCGAAAGGTTCCTTATCGTTCCGCGCGTCGGCATAGCGGAGGAAATACCAGGAAGACTCCACAAAAGTATCCATGGTGTCCGTTTCCCGGCGTCCCTTGCCGCCGCATTGGGGGCAGACGCATTCATAGAATTCCGGGGCATCCGGCAGGGGCGAACGCCCGTCGGCGCGGGTTTTGATATCCAGCGGCAGCCGCACGGGCAGATTTTCTTCCTTTTCCGGGACCATACCGCAAGTATCGCAGTAAATAACCGGAATGGGCGCACCCCAGTAGCGCTGGCGGGAAATGTTCCAATCGCGCAGACGCCAGTTGACCGTGCGCTTGCCGTAGCCGTTTTTCTCCAGCCATTCGACAATGCGGATTTTGCCTTCCTCGTTGGAAAGCCCGTCAAATTCGCCGGAATTCACCATCACGCCGGGTTCCAGCGAAACCGCGTCCATCTTGGCCGGGATGGCATCCATCCCTTCGGGCTTGATGACCATGACCACGGGGAGATCATACTTGGCGGCAAAGTCAAAATCCCGCGCGTCGTGCGAGGGAACGCCCATTACCGCGCCGGTGCCGTAATCGGCCACGACAAAGTTCGCGGCCCAGATGGGAATACGCTTGCCGGTGAAGGGGTTCAGGCAGTATGCGCCGGTAAACACGCCTTCTTTTTCCATGGCGTCGGAACCGCGCAGGGTCGAATCCATGTTCCGGGTTTTCTCGGCAAAGGCCCGCACGGCGGCTTCCTGCTCTTTCCCCGCGATAAGCCGTTCCATCAGGGGATGTTCCGGCGCAAGGCTCATGAAGCTCGCCCCGAACACCGTATCCTGCCGGGTGGTGAACACCGTGATGCGCTCATCCAGCGCCTTGCCGTCCGGCCCTTCAAGCGGGAACTGGATTTCCGCGCCGATGGATTTGCCGATCCAGTTGCGCTGCATGCTCAGGACGCGCTCGGGCCAGCCATCCTGCAAGGTATCAAGATCCGCCAGCAATTCATCCGCGTAATCGGTGATGCGGGCGAACCACTGAGTCAGTTCCTTTTGTTCCACCTTGGAATCGCAGCGCCAGCACAGCCCGTCAATGACCTGCTCGTTGGCGAGCACGGTGTTACATTCCGGGCACCAGTTCTGGGCCGCCTTTTTGCGGTACATCAGCCCCTTTTCCAGAAAACGCAGGAAGAAAAGCTGTTCCCAGCGGTAATATTCCGGATCACAGGTGGCGACTTCACGTTCCCAGTCATAGGAATACCCGAGCCGCTGGAGTTGCGCGCGCATGGCGTCTATATTCGCATAGGTCCATTTGGCGGGGTGGGTGTTATTTTTGATGGCCGCGTTTTCCGCGGGCAGGCCGAAAGCATCCCAGCCCATGGGGTGTAGCACGTTCAGACCCTGCATGCGCTTGAAGCGGGCGACCACATCGCCGATGGAGTAGTTGCGGACGTGCCCCATGTGGATGTTGCCGGAAGGATAGGGGAACATTTCAAGGCAGTAATATCCCTGCTTGTCCGAATCTTCCCTGGTGCGGAATGTGCCGCATTCCGTCCAGTGCTTCTGCCATTTGGCTTCTATGGCCTGCGGATCGTACTTCATGGCCGGAAAAAACCTCTCTCGGATACTGGGCCGTTACAGGTGCCGCGCGACGCCGCGCCCGCCGGAACAGCCCGGCGGAAAAATCCATACACAACGCGTGGCGCACCGCGCCCATACAAAGGAGTGAACTTACCCTTTCCCGCCCCGGACGGCAAGGGTATTCCCCCCGGCAAGCGCGGCCCCCGAAGGCCGGGGAGAGAAGCGCTTTGTCCGCCACGCCCCGCGTCAGGAGAAAGAAATCGCCGCAACGCATCTTCGCCATTGGTTCAAGATACTTGCGCAGTATTTCCATTTACTGTATTGGAATAATACGATGTGGCGTTTTGCCGCTCTTTCACCCGCAGGGCAGGAGGCGTACCGTGTCCGCAGATTCCAGCAGCGCCGCTGTGGCGCATCCTTTTGATCCGGGTTGTATATTTTGCCGCATCATCAAAGGCGAAATTCCCTGCTTCCGGGTATATGAAGACGACGAATTTTTCGGGTTTCTGGATATAAGCCCCGTAACGCCGGGTCACGTCCTGCTGCTGCCCAAGGGGCACTACCCTTCCGTACTGGATATGCCCGAATCCGTGGGAACAGCGCTCTTGCGCGGCATTGCCAGACTGGGCAACGCCACCATGCAGACCATGAACGCGCAGGGCTTCAACCTGCTCCAGAACACCCACGAAGCCGCCGGGCAAACCGTATTTCACGCCCACTGGCACATTATTCCGCGCGTTCACGGCGACGGGTTCACACCCTGGCCCCAGCAGGAAAACCCCGGCAAAGAACGTATGCAATCCATTGCTGACGCGATACATGCCCTGTCCGTTTCAGACTGATACGTTCCGGGTCGCAACGAGCGATCAGGAACGGGTATCATAACCATTTCAGGCACCCTTTTCCGGAGGTACCATGAACGGGAAAACTCTGACCAAAGCTGAAATCGTAGACGCCATCTACGAAAAAACCGAGCGCAACCGCAGCGAGGTGAAAGGGCTGGTCGAAAGCCTGCTCCGCATCATCAAGGGTTCCATCAAAAAGAATAACTACCTGCTGGTCAGCGGGTTCGGAAAATTCGAAGTCTACGCCAAAAACGCGCGGCGCGGCCGTAACCCGCATACGGATGAAGCGATTACCCTGCCCCCCCGCAAGGTGGTGGTGTTCCGCCTCTCCCGCAAGTTCCGCGCCGAACTGAACGGCGAATAAGACCTCGCCGGATACGCACGGCAGAAGCGTCAGGCGGACAGCCCCGCGCTGTAAATGCGCGTGCCTTGTGCCGTGGTTTCGTTTCGCCGTTTCGGAAGCGGCACGCTCCGAATCAAAAGACAGGCTCTTCCTTTTGGGAAAAGCCTGTCTTTTGATTTTCCGGCAAATTTTCCGGCCCATTTGTCGGGCAGCCAGCCGGAACTATACCCGCCATCCGGCGAACACAAAAAAACACCTCGCCGGGTCACGCCTTTTTCGTATCCTTCGCCCGCAGTTCCCAGAGATACGCGTACTTCATATAGACGTATGCCGCGCTGCTCAGCGCGGCGATAAGCCCCGGCACGCCGTCCAGTATCGCGCCCTGAAAGAAATAGCGTTTCAAAAAAAGAAAGGGCGGCTTCAGCAAGAGTGCCCACGCGCCGGATTTTTTGCCCTTGGCGTATAGATTCTCCGCCATCTGCCGGGCCAGAATCCGGGTCTGGTTCATGTGCGCGTCAAAATTTTTAAAGGAATAGTGGATAAGGTCGCCCTCAAGCGCGGCCACCGTACCATCCACCGCCAGAAAGGGGTGCGGGTCCCCGCCATCCCAGCGGGCGTCCGCGTTCCGCCGCACCAGACGGAGTTTCCGGTCCGGTTGCCAGGCGTGGCGCAAAAGCCGCCCAAGGTAATGCGTGCGGCGGTTCACCGTATAGCCCGCCGCGCCGGGTGAAGCCTCCGTAACGGGCACATCCAGCACGCGTTTTACCGCCGCCAGCAGTTCAGGGCTGACTACCTCGTCGCAATCCAGACACAGCACCCATTCCCCCGAACACAGCTCCAGACAGACGTTTTTCTGTTCATGGTAGCCCGGCCAGGCCCGGCTTGTTACCTTTGCGCCGAATTCCCCGGCGATAGCCACGGTGTTATCCGTGGAAAAGGAATCGACAATAACTATTTCGTCGGCAATATCCCGAACCGCCTCAAGGGTACGCCGGATATTCGCCTCTTCGTTGAACGAAACAAGGGAAACGGAAAGTTTCATAGATGCCCGCCAGTATTTTTCCGCATCAAAGCAGAGTTCCCCTCATTTTCCAAGCGGAAAATGAAGGGAACCTGTCATGCCAAGTCAAGCCAGCGAGAAGGCGCTTTCTTCTACGCCTCTTTCTCCACATACTTGCGGAAGGCCCGCAAGGTGGTAGCGAAGCGTTTGATGTTGTTGATGCCGTCTTCGTCGATCTGGGTGGCAAGGGCCGCCTTGTGCGGAGCCGTTTTTACCAGTTCGGGGTTCTCGCGGCACTCGCGGGCGATGGATTCAAACGCCGCCACGTACTCGTCGATATCATCGCGGGAGTAGCTTTCCACGGGTTCCGGGGTAAAGGGTTCCGGAATGACGCGGGGGTGGTGGCTGGTGAAGTAATCCTGAAAGCCGTAATCCACGATACGGCGGCAAATATCGTCCGTGGTGACGCCGGTTTCGTCCGTCATTTCCTGCCAGCTGAGGCGGGCCTGTTCAAGACGCCGCACGCCGTCGGCGTAAGGCATGGTAAGGCCTTTGATCTTCAGGAGCTTTTCCAGCATGTAGTTGTTGTTCAGGATGGAAAGCTCGGCCACCTGTTTCAGGCCTTCCTGACCCAGGCTGCGGATAAAGGCATAGGCCCGGACCACAACAGCGGGAACGCCGTAGAACTTGCGGAGCTTGCCGAGGGAAGCGGGGCCGCCTTCTTCAAGGTAATACTTTTGCCCGTCATAGCGCACCATGGGCGACGGCAGGTACTTGGCGAGCTTTTTGACCACGCCCTGCGCGCCCGCTCCCGGCCCCTGACAGCCGTGGGGAGACGAAAAGGACTTGTGCAGGTTGTAATGGCACATGTCAAAGCCCGCTTCTTTGGCCCGCGTCAGGCAGAAAAGGCCGTTGAGGTTGGCCTGATCGTAGCAGCACAAGCCGCCCACAGCGTGCACGGCGTCCGTGAATTCCCGGATCTGGGGATTGAAAATGCCGGTATCTTCGGGGTTGGTGATCAGCAGCGCCGCCGTGCGTTCGGAAAGCACGGCTTTCAGGGCGTCCAGATCGGGGTGGCCGTCTTTTCCGGGCATGAGGGTGATGACCTTGTACCCGTGGGTAGCCGCCGCGCCGGGGTTGCCGGGGTGCGAGAGCATGGTGGTGATGATTTCGTTGCGCTGCTCGCCCTCGCCCCGTTCCTCATGATAGGCGCGGATAACGGCCACGTTGGCGTAAATGGCCTGCGAGCCGCCCGCGGGCTGCAAGGAGAAATCATCCAGCCCGGAGATTTCCTTGAGGTATTCCGTCGTATTGTAGATGATTTCCAGCATCCCCTGCACGGTGCTTTCATCCTGATAGGGATGGAGCGCGTTGACCTTGGAGCTTCTGACAAACTGCTCGTTGATCTTGGGGCTGTATTTCATGGTGCAGGTGCCGAGGCCGATATCAATGTTGAGATCAGCGCCGATGGTTTCCTGCGAAAGCCGCAGGTAATGCCGCAGGACCTGCATCTGGCCGAGTTCCGGCAGCTTCGGCGGCGTTTTGCGCGCGAACCCGGCGGGGATCAGGGAAGCGACGTCCGATTGCGCGCCCTCTTCCACTTCACTGATGATGATACCGCGCTCTCCGGGGTTGCCCATGTCCATGATAAAGGGTTCATCCCAGCGGGCCTGATGGAAATTTCTGTTTTTCCTGATGGTTCCCATATCAGCGCCCTCCCATGATCTTCTTCAGGGCAGCGCCGAGACGGTCGATCTGCGCCCTGGAGGTGGTTTCCGTCACGCAATAGAGCGCGCTTTCGCCCAGTTCGGGGAAATCGGCGCACAGATCCTTGCCGCCGAAAATGCCTTCCGCAAGCAGGGCCGCGTTGACGTCCGCGACGCGTTTTCCGTCAAAGGTCACAACGAATTCCTGGAAATTGGCGCCGCCGAAACGGTTGGCCCTGATGCCGGGCACGCCGGACAGAACCTTGATGGCGTAAGCGCATTTTTGCAGGATATGTTCGCCCAGTTCGCGCATGCCTTCGGGACCCATCAGCGCGAGGTACACCCCGGCGGTAATGCCCCAGAGGCCGGTTTCCGTGCCGAAGTATTCGTTGCCGTTTTCGCGGGAACCGTGGGAGCAGCGATAGTTCAGCGCCCGGCCCCAGCCGTATTCCCCTTTGTTCTGCGTGGTCGTAATGCCGTACATATAGGTGGGGAACTGCTGGATGTATTTTTCCTCATACGGCGCGGCCATGAAGCCCGCGCAGCCGCCGCCGTACTGCATGTGCATGCCCAGCGGCTGGATTTCCCCGCAGACAATATCCGCCCCGTAGTTGGCGGGCGACTCGATAACGCCAAGGGACGAAACTTCCGGCTGGGCCACAACCAGCGCGCCCGCACCGTGGGCCAGATTCGCTATTTCGCGGGCCCGGGTTTCGAAAAATCCGAGGTAGGAGGGGTTTTCGTAGAACACGGCGGCAACGCCGCCTTCATCCAGCTTGCCGCGAAGATCCGCCAGATCCATCAGCCCGCTGGCCTTGTCATAGCCCACGAGTTCAATGGACGCCACGGGGCCGCAGTATTCACGGACCTGGGCGAGCACTTCGGGGTGCATGGTGGCGGGCAGCAGAAAGCGGGTGCGGTCCGTATGACCTTCCGCCACCAGAACGCGCATGGCCATACGCAGGGAAGAACTCACCGCCTGGGATGCATCGTAGTTGGTGTAGCTGACCACATCCATATCAACGAGTTCACCCATCATCGACGTGAATTCGAAAATGGCCTGCATCTTGCCGTGGTCGGAGTAGGTATCACCGCAATAGCCGGTGAGGAATTCCGAACGGGAATTCACCTCATCGCAAATGGCGGGAACGTGGTGGTTATAGCACCCGGCACCGAGAAAGGAATCATATTCCTCACAGGTGGTGTTGGTATTCAGGATTCCCATGACATGCTTTTTCAGGTCATGTTCACCGAGGATGGGTTCAGGCAGGTTCATCCGCCCGTCAAAACGCAGCGGGCCGTTAATGCGCTCGCGGTACAGATCCTCGACGCTGGAAACGCCGAGAAAGTCCAGCATTGCCTTTCTGGTCAGCGGGGCGCTGTTCGGCATATACGGATGTACAAAGTTGTCGTCCACGTTTATCCTCCTCTCCATGGTTTCGGATGTCCGCACGGCGAAGCCGGGCTCCGCACGTTTCGTCCCGTAGAGCAACGACGCGTTTTCAAAAAGAATGCGCTTTACATTCAGCCACGGCCGACCACGGCCAGCCACGGGCAACGCTCCGTTTCATAAGCATAAGGCTTCCCACGGCAGGAAGGTCAAGGAAGGGATTTTTCTCGTAAATTTTTCTTCTTATTATTCCGAAAGCCGCATAGTGTACGCCATACGCGCTGGAACGCGACAGGGGCGATGCCGTATTTTTATAAATAAACATTCCCTTTCATGGAATTTTTGGGCAATGTTGGAAAAAATAATCAGCCATTCCGGGATACTGTGTATCCGGCATTCCCCCCGGCGGGAATGTTGGGGAATGTTTTTTCATTCCTTTCCTCTGTACTTCGGCCTTTTCCGAACGCATTATAAAAGGAAAATCACCCAATGGTACATTCCTGGCCGGAATGAGGCGAGGGCTTGACCTTCCCGGCGGGGTATACCATAGGCTATACTGGTCATAAAAAGCAGGACGAGGCGTGGCAGACCCATGAGATTGTTCACGTTGTGAACTGTCATAATGCATACAGCAGGAGGATTCCGTCGCACATAATTCCGCTGATACTGCGTTTTCAGAGGCGTACGACATAGACACAGGCAAACAGGAGGGTTACGTAAATGACCACGTTGATTAGCGCTGACAACACCTGGGCACTTTGGGCGGTAATGACGATGATCGCCGCCGGTGCGATCATTCTTGAGCAGAAGTATGACTGGGCGTCCAAAATGACCGGATGCGTTATCGCGCTGATCGGCGCGATGATCCTTTCGAACCTGCAGATCATTCCCGTCGATGCCCCGGCGTACGACGCGGTATGGGGTTATGTCGTTCCCCTGGCCATTCCCATGTTGCTCTTCAAGGCCGACGTCAAAAAAATCTGGAAAGAAAGCGGCCGTACGCTCCTTATCTATCTGATAAGCGGCGCGGGCACCATTGTCGGCGGTTTCACAGCCTATTACATGTTCGGCAGCTCCGTCCCCGAGCCGGTCGGCGTAACCGCCATGATGGTCGGCACCTACAGCGGCGGCAGCGTTAACCTCGTCGCCATGGCCGATGCCTTCAAGGTGAGCGGCGGCAGCGTTTCCACCGCCATCGTTGCGGATAACCTCCTGATGGCCATCTACTTCTTCGTGCTGGCGGCTATTCCCACCATCAACTGGTTCCGTTCCCGCTACGGCCACCCCCTGATCGACCAGATCGAAGCCGAAGTCGCGGCCAGCGGCGGCAAGGCCAAGAACCAGGCCGAAGCGTACTGGCAGCCCAAGCCCATAGCCCTCAAGGATATCGGCCTCACCATCGGCCTCGCCTTTGCCATCGTGTCCGTTTCCACGGAACTCGCGAACTTCCTCGGCGGTCTTTTCCCGAGCAAGGGTAACTTCATCATGGTGCTTCTCGGCGGCCTTCTGGGCAGCAAGTACCTGATCATGACCACCATCACCATGGCGCTGGCCACGATCTTCCCCAAGTTCATGCAAGGCATCGCCGGCTCCCAGGAAATCGGCACCTTCCTGATCCACATTTTCTTCACGGTTATCGGCGTGCCCGCCTCCATTTACCTCATCATGACCCAGGCCCCCATGCTGCTCGTCTTCTGCGCGATCATGGTAGCCTTCAACATGCTGTTCTCCTTCGGTTTCGGCAAGATTTTCAAGTTCAACCTTGAAGAAATCTGCGTTGCCTCCAACGCCAACATCGGCGGCCCCACCACCGCCGCCGCGCTGGCCGTTTCCAAGGGCTGGACCGCGCTGATCATCCCCAGTATCCTCGTGGGGACGCTCGGCTACGTTATCGGTAACTACTACGGCATCACCATCGGCACCTTCCTCGGGAGCTGATCCGGCATGTGATCACAGTCCTTCAGTAAAACGGGGACTCGAATGCAATCGGCAATCCCCACCGGGGGTTGCCGATTGTTTTAGGCGGCACTATGAAACGTTCACCTGTTGAGCGGAAAAAAGAAAAAAAATTTTCCATCGGACAGATCGCGGAGCTGTGCAATATTTCCAAAAAGCAGCTGCGCTACTACGATGAAAACGGCATTCTGGTTCCCAAGTTCAGGGATCCGGAAACCAGGTA
>JAJDHY010000033.1 GCA_030266385.1 Desulfovibrio sp. OttesenSCG-928-I05 | reverse complement strand
TCAGCGCATCCCCGGAACAGCACCTGCAATTGACCGCCATGCGGGCCATTGAGCAAAACCGTTTTATCTTCCGCGCCACGAACACCGGCTACAGCGCCGCGATAGACAACAAAGGGCGCATTATGACATGCGGAGGGCTTTTCAAGGCGGAATGCGTCATTGGAAAAGCCGCGTTTCTGGAAGAAAAAACCGTCTACCATGCATGGCACCATGTTTTATGGCGTATTTACATAGTGCTGCCGCTGGCCGCACTGGGCTTGTGCCTGATCATACGACAACGGGCCGCCCGGAACGCCTGACGCTCACGCCGGGTTGCCGAATGCCCCTGTTCACGAAAAGGGACAGCCTGAAAGTTCCGGTAATACGGTATTTTTCATTTGACGCCAGCCGTTTCCGCGTTATTCTCGGCGTGGCGAAAAAAACCGCCCAACGAAATATCCCGCAGGAGCCTATAGGTTTTGACCATGTACCATCTGACTGAACTTCGTTCCCGTGCCACAGCGCTTTTTGACCAGTTTGAAACGCTCTGGGGGCGTCTTTGACCATACGCAGCAACAACGCCGTCTTGACGAAATAGAAAAACAGCTGGCAGCGCCCGGCGCGTGGGACAATCCCGAAAATCTTACCCCGATCCTGCAGGAAAAAAGCCTGCTGGAAAACGAGCTCGGCCGTTCCGCAAAGCTTAAAAGCCTGCGCGACGATGTTGCCGACTGGCTTGCCCTTGCGGACGAAGAGGAAGAAGAAACACTTCCCTCTCTCGCCGATGCGCTGGACGCCCTGCACAAATCGCTGGAGCAGGCGGAGCTTGATATGCTGCTCTCCGGCAAGGAAGACCATCAGTCCGCCATTCTGGAAATCCACCCCGGCGCGGGCGGTACCGAAGCGCAGGACTGGGCATCCATGCTGCTACGCATGTACTTGCGCTGGGCCGATCAGCACGGGTTCGCCACGGAATATCTGGACTATCTCGGCGGCGACGAAGCGGGTATCAAGAGCGTCACCCTGCGCATCAAGGGGGTCAACGCCTTCGGATTTTTGCGGGGCGAAAGCGGCATCCACCGCCTTATCCGTATTTCTCCTTTTGATTCCTCGGGCAGGCGGCATACTTCCTTTGCGTCCGTCGACGTTATTCCCGATGTCGGGCAGGAAATTCAGATTGAAATAAACGAAGCCGACCTGCGTATCGACGTGTTCCGCGCCAGCGGGGCCGGTGGGCAGCACGTCAACAAGACGAACTCGGCCGTGCGCATCACCCACAACCCCACCGGGATCGTCGTGCAGTGCCAGAACGAAAAATCACAGCACCACAACCGGGATACGGCCATGCAGATTCTGAAGGCCCGGTTATATGAGCTTGAACTGCGCAAACAGGAAGACGAACGGAAAAACCTCTATCAGGACAAGGATGCCATCAATTTCGGCAGCCAGATCCGCACCTACACGCTGCAACCGTACCGTCTGGTAAAAGACCACCGGACCGGCGCGGAAAAAGGCGATGTGGACGCGGTGCTGGATGGCGACATCGATCTTTTTGTCCGTGACCAGCTCCTTTACCGTCATGCAAGCAAATCAGCCGCCTGAAGCCGCTAACGCCGCGCCCCGCCCCGCCGCCCTGTCGGACGCCCTGCTCGAAGAACTCGAACAGGCGCTTGCGGTATTGCGCGAGTATCTTTTGCGGGAAGGCGAAGGGGATGAAACCCTCGCCCTCATCCGTACCGTACAGGGGATTTCCGGGGAAGGGCTGGAAGAAGCGCTTCCTTTCCTCGCCCGGAAAGGCTGGTTCGCCCTTTCCCTGAACAAACCCGCCGGACAGGCGGTACA
Organism: Desulfovibrio sp. OttesenSCG-928-I05; assembly: GCA_030266385.1. Lineage (GTDB taxonomy): Bacteria > Desulfobacterota > Desulfovibrionia > Desulfovibrionales > Desulfovibrionaceae > JAJDHY01. Next base: position 13,988 of record JAJDHY010000033.1, on the reverse strand, counting down.
GGCCGTGCAAAAGGAGCTGGAAGCGCTTTTCTACCAGCGCGATCATGATCCGCTTACCGGCCTCGCCAACAAGCGGCTGTTCAGCACGACCCTTGAAAGGGAAATGCAGCGCAGTTCACGTACCAAGACCGAACTCAGCCTGATCATGATCGATATCGACAATTTCAAACAGGTCAACGATCAATACGGTCACGTGGTGGGCGACGAGGTGCTGGCACGGCTCGGGGATACCCTGCGCCATTCGGTACGGCCCTATGATCTGGCGGCCCGGATAGGCGGCGAAGAATTCTGCCTTATCCTGCCCGGCGCGTCATCCTGGAAAGCGCGCACCCTGGGCAGACGTATTCTTGAAACATTTCGCCAGGAAGAATTCAGCGCCGGGGACAAGCGATTCAACGTTACGTTTTCCGCCGGGGTCGTCACAACGCTGTGTTCCATCGACTGCATGACCGACACGGAACTGCTCGCAAAAGCCGATGCCGCGCTCTACCAGGCGAAACGGGACGGCAAAAACCGCATCGCGTTATCCGCGCACGCCCGGGAACTGGGTGAAACGCCCTCTTTGGTACAGGCGGAAGAAAAACGCTTTCTCTTTTTCGGAGGCACAGAATGACCGTCGCCAACACCCTCAGCATGGCCATACTCAGCGGGAAAGGCGGCGTCGGCAAAAGCAATGTCGCCCTGAACCTCGCCCATGCCCTGAACCGGCACGACGGGCGCGTTCTGCTCGTGGATTGCGATCTCGGCCTTGCCAGTCTGGATGTGCTGATGGGCGTCCAGACGGGAGACACCCTTGAGCAGCTTCTGCATTCCGAACGGGAAGCCGCTGACATCGCCATTCCCCTGCAACGGGAAGACGGCGGAGAAGGCCCGTTTTTTATTCCCGCAGCTTCCGGCGATTATAATCTGGGACGATCCGCAGCTGCCCTGAGTTCCCTTTTTCTTGAAAAACTGAGCCCCTTTGCGACCGATTTCGACTACCTGATCATGGATGTCGGCGCGGGTATCAGCGCGCCCGTTCAGATTTTCGCCTCCATGGCCGTGCTTCGCGTGGTGGTCGTGACGCCGGAACCGACATCCCTCACGGATGCGTATGCCCTGATGAAGGTACTCTCTTCCGCGCACGGCATCCGGGACTTTTTCATATTGGTCAACCAGGCGGACTCAAAGCAGGAAGAAGAACTCGCCTTTTCGCGTATATCGTCGGCCTGTGACCGTTTTCTCGGGTTCAAACCGCTCATGCTCGGCGCGATTACCCTTGATAAAGCGCTGCCCGAAGCCGTTATCCGCCAAAAAGCCCTGCTCGATTACGCTCCCGCCTCCCGGGCGGCGGAAGATTTCAGAACCATGGCGACACGGCTCGCCAGACTGCGGGCGACCATGCAGCCCCGGCTTGTTCCCGGAGAGCCGTTGCGGCCCCCTGTCAGCATATCGCTGTAAGCGCGTTTTCGGAGCACTCTTTACGCAAGCGCAACTTCCGGTACGCAGATACAGTGCACATTCCGGCGTCATGCGGACGCGTCATATCGCGCAAGCGGGGCATTTGTATGTTTTTACAACAATATGATCGCAAAACGCTTGCTTTTATTGTTGTTTTCTGAAATAGTCCCACTAGTCGCAGAAGACTCATCCGGCGTCTTTTGGCAGAACGCCGCCGATGAATACACGAACGGTGCGAAGCATACGCATTCCGTTCCCAACGCACAGCCTCACCGCGCGATGGTTTCCGGTTTTTCCGGCGCCGACGGTGCCCGCTACCGCGCACAGACTCCAGGGGAGCTTGCATGAACAAAAGCGAACTGATCAAAGCTTTATCCGACGAATGCGTTCTTCCCGTCGAAGAGGCGACCCTCGTGGTGAACACCTTTTTCGACAGTATGAAGAAAGCGCTGATGGAAGACAGCCGGGTGGAGATACGCGGACTCGGCAGCTTCAAAATCAAATTGTATGAAGGCTATACCGGCCGCAACCCCAAAACCGGGGAAACCGTGACCGTTGCGCCCAAGCGGCTGCCCTTCTTCCGCGCGGGCAAAGAACTGAAAGATTACCTTAACGAATAGGCCTTTACCGACCGGTAACAGCCTGTATGACGCGGCAGCCCTGGCCGTGACGTTTGACTGTTCGCCACGGAAAAGGAAAGGCCGGGAAAATCCTGTATGTCATTTCGTTTCCGTGGTTTCTTTTTTCTTCTCCTGATCCTGACCGGAAGCGCTTCCACAGCCTTTGCCGGAACAGGCTTTCTGTTTTCCACAGCGCCCCAGCTTCGCATTGTCTTTGCCGCCGAAACACGCGGCTACCTCCACCCCTGCGCCACCTGAAGCGGGCAACGCTTCGGCGGACTGGCCCGGCGGGCCGGTGTTATCCATTCCTTGCGCGATGAGGGCGTCCCCGTTCTTGCCATAGCCGGGCCCGGAGAATTTCTGGCGGATCGTTACGCGCCGCCCAAAAAGCCCTATGACGCGAAGCTTCTGGCCTCCGTCCAGTCCGCTGCCATCAACGCCACAGACTGGGATTGCGTCTACGTTTCCGCCAAAGCGTCCGCATGGCTCCAGGAAAACGGCGCTCCCCTTCCGGACAAGGGTACCCTTGTCACTTCCGATCCCCGAACGGAAATTTTCTCCGTTGCCGGAAAAAATATCGCCGTCATATTCCTCCCGCCCGGTTCCGAGCCGAACGGCATGCCGAGCGAAGACCAGATTAATGACGCCCTTGACACAGGGCGGGATGCGCGCAGTCGTTCGGACCTCGTTATCGCCGTTTCCCCCTGGGGCATGCATGCCGAACTGAACCACGCGGCTCGCTTTGAAGGCGTCTTTCACATGCTGCTCGGCGGCGGTCCCGGTATGGGAATCGCCCCCCAGGTAATCCATGCAGCCCCCGCCGTCCTCTGGGGCCGCGCCGAAAGTCTGGGCCGCGCCCTCATGCTCGTGGAAGTCATGGCCTGGCCCGATCCGGCAATGCCCACCGCCTGGATGGAATCCGTCAACTTCTCCTGGCGCGAACTCACCCTCGGTCTCGCCATAGATGAAGACCCCGCCGTCAGCTCCATCATCGCGGCAGTGCCGCATGACGCGGAGTAAACGGAGCAACGCGCATTTCTCCGGCAGACGGAGACCCCACGCTACTTTTCGCCTTTTTCTTTCTCTTCGGGACTGACGCCGCTCTTGGGATGCGCGGCGTCATAGACTTTGGTCAGATGGGCGAGGTTCAGGTGGGTATAGCGCTGGGTGGTGGAAAGCCGCGCATGGCCGAGCAGTTCCTGTACGCTGCGCAGGTCCGCGCCGGATTCCAGAAGATGGGTGGCAAAGGAATGCCGCAAGGCGTGAGGGGAAACGACCTCCGGCAACCCTGCCATGCGGCACAGTTCCGCGATACGCCGGGACGCCACACGGCGATCCAGCGCTTTCCCCCGGCGGCCGACAAACAGCGCCTTTTCGCCGGGAAGCGCCCAGAGGGAACGCAACGCAAGCCACTGGGCCAGAACATCCATGCTGGTGTCGGAAAGCGGGGCCATGCGTTCTTTCCCGCCTTTTCCCAGCACGCGGATATGCCCGGAAGCCGGGTCCACGGCATCGGCCCGCAGGGAGAGCGCTTCACTGATACGCAGCCCGGAACCATACAGAAGCTCCGCAAGCGCGAGATCCCTGACGTGTTCGATGCGCCGGAATTCGCCGTCGGACAGGGCAGCTTCTGCTTCCCCGGCAGGGTGCGCATCCAGCAGGCGGTAGGCCTGATCCACATTGAGCACGGAAGGATGACGTTTATCCTGCTTGGGGTTTGCTATGCCTTCAGTGGGAAGGGTTGTAATCAGCCGGAGCCGCGCGCAGAAGCGAAAAAAACTGCGCAGGGCCGAAAGACGCCGCCCCATGCTGCTTTTGGCCAGATTCCTGCGGTGCATATCAGCCATAAAGCGCTGGATATGACGGCGCTCCACGACGGCGGGGTCATCCGGAGAAATGCCTTCGTCCCGCAAAAAGCGTGTGAAATCAGCCATATCTTCGCCATAGGCGGCAAGGGTCGCGGAAGAATAGCCCTTTTCCATTTCCAGATGGGCAAGAAACATGGCGACGCATTCAGGCGGCACGGATGCGTCGTCGCTCTTTTCCACCGTGACCGGAGGACGCACGCGAATTTTCAGACGAGGGCGTTTGACGGCGTCAGACGGCATTGCCGGACCTTTTCAGCGCGATGAAATAGCGGGACTGTTTCTGCACGGTGTAGACGTGCGACTGCGTCACGGCCCAGCCGCCGGAAGGAAGTTCGCCCGTATCTTCCGGGGTGAGCGGTTCCAGAGTGAGCAGGACGACGCTGCCGTCGGGGGCCAGATGGGGGGCCACAAGTTCCAGCAGCTTCGGCCAGGGCATGAACGCCCGGCTGAGGATGCAATCCGCGTTACGTTGCCGGACGAAGAAATTTTCCACCCGGTCCCGGGCCACATGCGTATCGGGCAGGGACAGCGCGGCAAGCGCCGTACGCAGAAAAAGCGCCCGTTTTTCCCGGGCTTCTACCATGGTATAGCTGCCCTGCTGCCAGACCAGACGCAGCGGAATGCCGGGCAATCCGGCCCCCGCGCCGAGATCCCAGGTACATGGAGCGGGCGGCAAGGTCAGGGTTTCCAGAAAACGCGCCAGATGGAGGCTGTCCACGATGAGGGAACCGGCCGCCCTGCGCCAGTCGGAAGCGCCCACAAGGTTCATGACGCGATTCCACTTCATGAGCAGCGCCAGGTAGGTCGCCATCCCTTCAAGAGGGGCGGCCTCAAGGGTAAACCCGTCGGCGCGGAAAATGGAATCCAGATCGGAAAGCGGAATGTCTGTAGAGATATCTGCCATCCGGTAAGTATAGCGCCTATGCGCCGCCCTCGCAAGACGCGGTGAAGGCGGTTCCGCATTCGGAAAAGGTCAGGTGCGCGCGATATGACACTGGGGAAGACCGGGAGGCATCTCCGCCTCCTTGAAACGCCACGCCGGTCACGAGGCGTTGTTTCCCCGGCATTTTCCATGTATGTATTCCGCATGCGTTGTTTCCGCCATCTCCGCCATATCACGCGCTGCCTGCCGCTCCTCCTCCTTCTGGCGACAACCGGAACAGGGTTCGCGACCGATTCGTGCCTGCAGGATGAAGCGCCTGAAGGGGCCGCGCCCATTCCCTGCGTCGGCGACGTGGAGCGTTTGCAGGATCTTTACATCCAGCCGGGCGAAAGCGATACGGATGCGCGTGCGCGGATCGAACTCATGGCACAGTTCGGCAGAATCGACGCCACCCGCGCTCTGGCCTTTTTTTACCTGTGCGGTATAGGGGGCGAACAGGACGAAGCCAAAGGGCTGGAACTGCTCACCTATGCGGCGGAAGAAGGCTTTGCCTGGGCGCAGATGGATCTGGGCATCCTGATGCAGATGACGGGAAACGACGAAGAATCCCGCACGGAAGCGCTTCGCTGGTATGAAGCGGCGGCCGACAACCCGGAAAGCACGGAATACCTGAGGAGTGCCGCCTGTATCGCGGCGGGAACGCTCTATGAGTATGCCGGGAACGGACAAAACCTTGACAAAGCCCTGGTCTGGTATGAGAAAAGCGGCAGTCCGGACGGGCTGTTTCACAGGGCCGCCCTGTATGCGCACAACCCGTCACTGGATGGTGCTGCCGCAAAGGCCGCAGCGCTTTTTGAAGAGGCGGCGCAGCAAGGCATGCGACAGGCCTTTGCCCAGCTCGCCAATCTGGCCATCATGCGGCATGGAGAACATGACGCCTATATCCGGGGATTCGCCTGGTTCACCCTGGCTCTTGAAACGGCCTGGTCGGACGAAAAACCCGTACTGGAACAGGAACTTTCCGCGCTCAGGGAACGCATGAGCCCGGCGGACATACGCAAAGGCGAAGAATTCGCAGCCGCCTGGAAAAACGCCCACCCTGAGGCGTTCATACCGCAATAACCGCATACCGCAATAAGCTCGCAGGAGTATCACCGCATGACGCACGCTACCGCTTTGCTTTTCCCCGGACAGGGATCTCAGGAATCCGGCATGGGCCGTGATCTGGCCGAATCCCGCAAGGACATTATGGAGATCTGGAAGAAGGGGGAACGCATCAGCGGCCTGCCTCTGCGTGAAATATACTGGGAAGGCGATGCGGAAGCCATGGCCGACACCCGCTCCTTGCAGCCCGCGCTGACCGTCGCGAATATCGCACTCTGGCACGCGGTGTCGGATAAACTCTCTCCGCTCTGCGCGGCCGGGCACAGTCTGGGGGAATACAGCGCCTTTGCTGCGGCTTCCGTGCTGGCCGTGGATGCGGTGCTTGAACTTGTCTCCCTGCGCGGCCGGCTCATGGCGGATGCCGATCCTTCCGGAAAAGGCGCAATGGCCGCCCTGCTCAAACTTTCACGGGAAGACGCGGAAGCGGCGGTTGCCGAAGCAAAGGAAGCCAGCGGGGAAATGCTGCTGATCGCCAACTACAACACCCCCGCCCAGTTCGTCGCCAGCGGCACGAAAAGCGCCATTGAAGCCGTGCAGGAAAGCGCCCGCTCACGCAAGGGGCGCGCTGTTCCCCTGGCTGTTTCCGGCGCATTTCACAGCCCGCTGATGGATGAAGCGGCAAAAGAACTCGGCATCGCGCTTTCCAAAGTATCCTGGTCCAAGGCGCGCTTTCCCGTGTTCTGCAACGTCACCGGACAAGCCGCCACGGAAGCGGATGAACTGAAAGCGCTGGCCCTTCGCCAGATGACCTCGTCCGTACTGTGGATTGATACCATACGCGCCCAGTATCAGGCGGGCGCTCGCCGTTTCGTCGAGTGCGGTCCCAAGAATGTGCTGAGTAAAATGGTCAGCCCGATACTTGGCACGGAAGCCGAAGGTGTGGAAATCGTGTCGGTCAACTCGGCGGAAGCGGCGGAAAGCTTCGCACGGTAGCCTTGCCGGCGCATTCAGCAAAACGGCTCATAGCATAGAAAAATCCGGTGCTCTCTCGAAGGGCACCGGATTTTTTTGACGTGAACCACTCCGGCTTTCCAGCCGCCTACCACCAATAGATGGGGTACTGCCGCCTTCTGGACAGGTTGTTGATCACCAGAGCCGTCAGCACCAGAATAGCCGCCCCGCTCGCCACGGGAAAAAGCGCGGCGAAAAAGCCCAGGTCGATCAATTCGGGGGATCCGGTCACCATCATCATGGCGGTTCCCCCTCCGGGAGGGTGCAGCGTGCCGCTCAGATGCATGACGGCTATGGCGACGGAAACCGCCAGCGCCGGAGCGAAAAGGCCTTCAGGGCCAAGCAGTTTGCAGACGATGATACCGACAAGGGCGGAAACCACGTGCCCGCCAAGCACATTGCGCGGCTGGGCAAACGGCACACCGGGAGCGCCGAAAAGCAGCATTGCGGACGCGCCGAAGGTGGCGAGCAACAGCACCTGATCTTCACGACCCAGAATGAAATAGTTGGCCCCGCTGAGCATGAGGATACCCACGAACCCGCCAAGAAAAGACCAGAAGGCCTCGACCGGATAAATTTCCGGGTCTTCGCTGACCTTCCCGCGCATTTTGGAAAAATACGCCCGGCTCTTGGTCGTCAGACGCCAGCGGGCCTTGCTGTGCCCATCCCGGCGGCAGTGGGTTTTGCGCGCGGTGATGGCACGCTTCCATATTTCCTGGGCTGTTGTTCTGTGAATATGCATGCCTCCCTGTAGCACCAGGCGGCAACAGCCTCAAGCCTTTCGCCGCGTCAAAACGGAAAAGCGCCACGGCATTCTTGACGAAGCCGCATACTGCGTTCATGATGTGCCCCTTGAAACGACACCGCACGCGACATTTCGCGAAAACAGGAAAGCGCCCCGTCCCCCCGCCAGTGGAACGAGGCTGTTTCCACTTACTGATTATCGAGGATACCATGCCCCAGACCGGCCTTCGCGTGGAGCTTCTGGCTCATACTCCCGACCCGCTTTCGCTCATCTATGCAGCCTTTCGGCAGTGCTACCATGCCGGTTTTGTCGCCGATATGTGGCCGAGACTCCTGAACGGGGAAATTTCCCGGGAAAAGCAGGGGGAGTTTATCGCGGGACTTATGGAATCGGGGCATGTCAGCCCTATTGAGCACGTACAGTTCACCTTTGCGGCCTCCGGTGTATCACGGGCGCTGACGCACCAGCTTGTGCGCCACCGCATCGCGTCCTATTCCCAGCAAAGCCAGCGCTATGTCGACGGCAGCAATTTCGAGCACATCATCCCCCCCGCCATTGCGGCCAACCCCAAAGCGCGGGAACGCTTTGAATCCTGCATGGCCGAAATCGGCGATGCGTACCGCGATATCAAGGCCGCCCTTGAAGAAGACGGGAGAAACGGCAGCCGGGCCAACGAAGACGCGCGGTTCGTCTTGCCTCAGGCGGCGGCCAGCCGGATCGTGCTCACCATGAATTGCCGGAGCTTGCTCAACTTCTTTGAACATCGCTGCTGTACTCGCGCCCAGTGGGAAATCCAGGCGCTGGCTTCGACCATGCTCACCCTGTGCCGGGAAGTTCTCCCCGCTGTATTCGAAAGCGCGGGTGCACGCTGCGAACGCCTTGGCTACTGCCCGGAAGGGGAAAAATTCACATGCGGGCGCTACCCGCTCCCCTGACAGCCCCGCTCATTCACATATTTCTCACACACGCTGCCGTGACGCCCATGTATTTCGGGCGCACGGCAGCTTTTTTTCACACACCCTCTCTCCCGCAAAAAAAGGACGCATGAGGGCGGCAGGCCCCTCGAAATCCCGCCGCTCTTCCCTTCTTTTCGTCGTGCAAAAAAGTTTAGACTTTTTCAACAAGTCATTTCATCCGGTCACGGCGCTGTTTTCGTAACGCCTCATTATGCCGGGTGGTATTTTTATCTACTTGCCAGATGATTTTTTTCGACCGCTCATATAAAATATGACCTATGTGTATGGAAAAAGCATCCCCCTTCGCCCGGTTGGCGTATACGCTGTGTTATACGCCAATGATACAATTGATAAAGAAATTAAAAGCTTTTGTGAGAAAAATGAAGATATTCAAATGTAATTCTGTTGAAAAAAAAATTTATAATTTTCCAATAAAGGGCTTGCTTTCGGTTTCACTCAAGGGGGAGAGGCCTTTTTGCTCTGGTTGATTTCCAACGCCTTTCTGAAAATATTCATTTATATTAGCTAGATATTAAATATAACCCCCTGTGTAAAGAGCAAGCCCCCCGCCCGCAAGAGAACGCGGATTCGGGCATTGAAAGCCGGAAGGGATACGGCTATTGCTACCCACATGGAAACGCTGTGGAGCAAAATTCAGCTGCATTTGCAGAACGCGCTAGACCCGGGCAACTACAAAGTCTGGATCTCGCCGCTGACTGGTACGCTGAAAGGCTCCGTGTTCACAGTGTTTGCCATGAACGCCTTTGTGGCTGATTTTATCCGCAACCGCTTTAACGACGCTCTCTGCAACGCGGTTCATGATGTTTGCGGAGCCGGGATTGAAGTACGCGTTGATGTCGCCCGGCAGGAACGGCAGAGCGCGCCTTCCATCCCCGCGAACGGCGAAATGCGGCTTTCTGCCCCCGCCCTCGTGCATACGGCCAGCGGATCGCAGAAGGCGGAACCTGCCGCTATTCAGCAGAGCCTGCCCTTCCGTCTTCCCGCCGAACTTCCCGGCCAGCCCGCAGCCCGCTCCTGGCGGCACTCTTTTGACGATTTTATTGTCGGACCGAGCAACGCACTGGCCTTTGCCGCCGCGCAAAGCATATGCAAAGACAGCCGCATGGCCGATGTGCTGTTTCTCAGCTCCGCGCCAGGGCTCGGCAAAACGCACCTGACCCAGGCTGTGGGCCGCCATTTGTGCATGATAAGCAACCGCCTTTCTCCGCGTGTTGAGTATTTAACGGCGGAAGAATTCTGCTCCCGCCTCTTCCTTTCCATCAAAGCCGGAGAAACCGACCGATTCAAGGCCAGATACCGGGATGTAGACCTTTTTCTGCTGGAAGACGTCCACTTCTTTCAGGGCAAAGAAAAAATGCAGGAAGAGCTGCTTGCGACCGTCAAAACGCTTCAGGAAAAAGGCAGCAAGGTCATTTTTTCCAGTTCGTTCTCCCCGCGCGATCTGCACGGCATGTCCGATCAGCTTCTTTCCCGCTTTTCCTCCGGATTCCTCGCCTATATCGACCGCCCGAACCGGGAAACCAGAAAACGTATCCTGAACGAAAAAGCCAGGTTCTATCAGGTCAGACTCCCCGAGGACATCACCGATTTTCTGGCGGATTCACTGGATAACGACGTCCGCCAGTTGGAAAGCTGCCTGCAGAACCTGATCCTCAAGGCACGCTTGCTTGGATCGGCCATAACCATGCAGATGGCCTGGGAAATCGCGGGAAATTATTCATCCAGCGGAAAAAAGCTTGATATTGAAGGGATCATCCGCTATGTCTGTGAAGGGTTCGGCATTACTTCCGATCAGATCCGCTCCAAAAGCCGCAAACGGGAACTCGTCACGGCACGGAATACGGTTTTTTATCTGGCCCGGAAGCATACTGAACTTTCCCTTGAAGAAATAGGCAGTCGATTCTGCAGGAGTCATTCTACAGTGATAAAAGGCATAACCTCCCTCGAACGCGAAATAAGCCGCGAAAGCTCGCTCGGTAGGCAAATGGCGAACACCATTGCCATTATCGAACGTAATGGCAGCATTATTAGCAGCTCGTCCGCAGGGGGGCGTGGGTAAGCGTTACACGAACGCTACTCCGGCATTGTATATGCGGCCTCCCTTGGGAGGCCGCTTTTTTTTCATCAATAACGCGGCAGGAGACAGGTATGACGGAAAAAGCGGCAACGCGGTACAAAGAAATAGCACAGCGGCTGCGAGGGCTGCGTGAAGGAATGGACTTCACGCAGGAAGAACTCGCGGCCAAAGTGGATGCGACGGTAGAACTCGTCCAGCTTTATGAGAGCGGCGAGAGCGAAATACCGGTGTCCTTCCTTATGGATGTAGCCCACGCCTGCGAGGTGGATCTGACAACCCTCCTCTCCGGCGGTCAGGCGTTTTTGCAAAACTACACGGTCGTTCGCAGCGGAGAAGGCCTCAGCACCTCCCGGCGCAAGGATTACGATTACAAGAATCTGGCGGCCCGCTTCAGCGGCCGTTTCATGGAACCCTTTCTGGTCAGGGTGCCCCCGAAGGAACGCGAACAGGTGACCTGCATATCCCACAAGGGCCAGGAATTTTCCTACATGCTTGAAGGCAGGCTTGAACTGCACCTCGGCGGTAAAATCGAAATACTGGAGCCGGGAGACAGCGTGTATTTCAGTTCATCCCTCCCCCACGGCCTGCGCGGCCTGGACGGTAAGGATGCTGTATTCGTCAGCGTCATTATTTAGGGCGTTGCAGCCAGGTGGCCGCAGCGCTCTGAAATGGCGAGTCGTATTAGTGAAAATACAACGAATACAGAATAGAGGATTAAAACCATGACCTTTGTAAATAAACTCCGCCCAGCCAGCTACGAAGAATTCTGCCGCGATTTCAGCGTTCCTGTGCCGGAAAACTTTAACTTCGCCTTTGACGTTCTGGATAAAACAGCCGCCGAAACGCCGGATGCGCCGTGCGTCCGTCACGTTGACGATAATTTTGTCTGCCGCGACTACAGCTACAAGGATCTATCCGAAGCCTCCAACCGCGTCGCCAACGCGCTACGCGCCAAGGGCGTCCGCAAGGGCGACAGGGTTATGCTCATACTCTACCGCCGCATAGAGTGGTGGCAGACCCTGCTGGGCTTGCATAAGCTCGGTGCAGTGGCCATCCCTGCTCCGGCCCAACTTACGCCGCACGATATTGAATTCCGCTGCAACAAGGCAAAAGTCAAAGCCATGGTCGTTGATTCCACGGTGGGAACATACGTGGAAGAAGCGCGCGCGCTGTGCCCGACCCTCGCGCTCTGCGTACAGGTTGGCGGCGAAACGCTCCCCGGCCCGGCGTCCACCTGGGTGGACTATGAAACGCTGATGGAAAATGCCTCTTCCTCATTTCCCCGTCCGGAAAACCGGGAAGAACTGGCCTGCGGCAACGACCCCATGCTGGTATTCTTCTCTTCCGGCACCACCGGCATGCCCAAAATGGTGGAACATACCCACCTCTACCCTCTGGGACATATCTTCACCGGGGTTTACTGGCATAACCTTGAACCGGGCGACATGCACCTGACCGTCGCCGACACGGGCTGGGGTAAAGCGGTATGGGGCAAGTCGTACGGTCAATGGATGGCCGGTGCCACCGTTTTTGTTTACGATTACCGGGGCAAGTTCAATCCCGCCACCTTACTCAAGGTTGTCGCCGAGTTCGGCGTTACCACCTTCTGCGCGCCGCCCACCATCTACCGCTTCCTGGTGCGCGAAGACCTTGCGGCATATGACCTTTCCAAGCTGCGTTACTGCACCACGGCGGGTGAATTGTTGAACGAAAGCGTTTTCCATGCCTGGAAAAAAGCGACCGGGCTGACCATTTATGAAGGGTTCGGACAAACCGAAACCACCTTGCAGATCGCAACCCTTCCCACCATGCAGCCCAAACCCGGCTCCATCGGAAAACCCGTCCCGGGCTGGGATGTCACGCTGCTGAATGATGAAGGCGAGGTCTGCCCTGCCGGTGAAGAAGGGGAAATATGCGTCCGCGTGGCGGTTAACAAACCCTGCGGCCTTTTTACCGGTTATGTGGATGAGCCGGAACTGACGGACAAAGCCATACACGACGGCTGGTACCATACAGGCGACAAGGCCTGGATGGACGAAGACGGTTACTTCTGGTTCCTCGGCCGGGTTGACGATCTGATCAAGACATCCGGCTACCGCGTGGGCCCCTTTGAAGTGGAAAGCGCTCTGGTTTCACATGACGCGGTTATTGAAGCCGCGATCACCGGCGTGCCCGACCCCATCCGTGGTCAGGCCATCAAGGCGACCGTTGTGCTGGCTCCGGGCTATCTGCCTTCCGAGATGCTGAAACGTGAACTGCAAGACCATGTAAAAAGGGTCACCGCGCCGTACAAGTACCCGCGCGTCGTCGAGTTCGTGGAAGAACTCCCCAAAACCATCAGCGGCAAGATCAAACGTTCTGAAATTCGCTGCAAGGACGCGCAGGCCGCGTAAGGCGACTGGTATAGCAAAAAACGCCAAGGGCCGGTTGTATCCGGCCCTTGGCGTTTTCGTATACTGAAACAAGGCAACTCGGCGGCTCCTGCAAGGAACGGCCTCCCCCTCGGCATTGCACACTCAGGCCCGGCGTCTGATGACCATGACGCACGCCAGCGTCTTGATGCTGTCCGGAGCCAGTTTTTCTGTAAATGATACTTGCCGCCCTTCCGTATCGGGGTCTTTCCAGGCCTGCACATACAGCCATTGTTTGTCCTGCCCTTCAAAACGCCGTACCCCCACCGTACCGTTACAGCGTTCGATAAAAACAGCGTCACCCGGCTCCGGAACCATACCGGCGGCACAAAAAAGAACGTGCCCCTGGCGTATTCCGTCCGGTTCCATACAGTGCCCTGTCATGACAACAGCAAAAACATCCTTTTCCGGCGATTCGAGAGCTAACGGCACGTGCATTGCCAAGGTATTCGGAACATACCAGCCGGAAACTGCGCTCGCTGCAAAGCCAAGAACAGGGACATAGCGTTGCCGGGTGACAAAAAGCTGATCAATACCCGCGGCAGCGCCTTCCAGAGACTGAGCGCCCATGGCGAACGGCCCGGTACCGGGCTGATGCGGTGCTTCCCGGCCGTGCGTCATACGCATGGGGCCTTTGCCGCTGTGCAGCCATTCCAGATACACGCCATAAACACTTGCCGTTTTCACCAGCCATTTATCCGGTATCCTGCCGCGCCGCTTGGCGCTGGAGATTCCTCCCTGGGTTATCCCAAGGGCCTTGGCCAACGCTGTATCCGTGTGCACCCCAGCAGCCTCTCTCAGCCGGGCCAGCTGCTGTTCGATATCAGACTGTGAATGTGCGTCATAGCTTCT
>JAJDHY010000032.1 GCA_030266385.1 Desulfovibrio sp. OttesenSCG-928-I05 | reverse complement strand
GAGGCAAAGGTATACAACTCCAGATCCCCCCGGTTCAACTCGCGGGCAAGCTCCATATCCTCAGCGGAAACAACCGGCTTGGCGGCATCGCTCAACGCATTGCGCTTCTCATGCAGCAAATTGTCAATGCCGAGAAAATCACCCAGAAGCAGCAGACTTTCCATGAAACGTTCCTGAATGCCCACAAAGCCGAATACCCGCTCCAGATGGCGCTTGGCCTTGGCCACGGCTTTGACGGGATACGCTTTTGTGCCGGTATCAATCCCGGCCACGCAGCGGGTCATGAAGTTCTTGCCCCGGTAACGAAGCTCTCTGGTTTCGCCCAGCAGGTAGTCGCGAAAGGATACGTTGTTGTCGTTCAGATAGGCGTAGAGATGGTTGGCCTTCCAGGTGCGGAGAAACGCGTATTCCGAAACCAGACGTGGCAGCGGCTCACGCAGAAAGGTGAACACCCGCACGGGTTCGCCGTACATTTGCGGCGGGTCGTAATTCTGCAAAAGAAGGTGCCCCTGAATCAGGCGCACCTTCTCAAGTTCGTCCCGCGAATGGGCGGCATGGGCGGCGTACTCTTCCTTGTCATAGACGTTGATGACAGCTTCCGGCGGGAAATTCGCCCGCAGGATGGTGTTCAGCGTGGTCCCCGCCGTGCGGGGAATATGCAGGAAAAACGCGATATCGCTCATGCCGCTCCGGTGGATGCGTTACAGGTACATTTGCTCGTTTTCCCCCAGAATGCCGAGGGAAAGACAGATCAGCGTCCAGAGGTGGATGGTCTTGAACCCGCCTTTATAATGATGCGCCAGGTCATGAATCTGCGAATGGCAGTTGTGGCAGGGCGCAACACAGTAATCCGCGTTCGTCGCCATGATCTGGTCGAACTTGCGTTTCCCGTACTGACGCCGTTGCGCAGTGTACGCCGTTGCCTGCAGAAAACCGCCGCCCCCGCCACAACAGTAGTTGGATGAGCGGTTGGGATGCATTTCGATAACGTGTTCTTCGCCGACCACGCTTTTCAGAACAAAACGCAGATCTTCCGCCACAGGGTCGCCCAGAGACTTGCGCACGAGCTGGCAAGGATCCTGTACCGTAAAGGTCAGTCCTTCGGTATTCCAGTCGGGCGATACGGGAAGCTTTCCTTCCCGGATCCATTTCGCGTACCAGGTAATGATGCTTTCAACACTGAAATTGTGCTCGATATTGAATTTATGCAGCCCGGACCGGACTGCGTAGAATTCGTGCCCTCATTCGGTGTTGAGCCAGACCTTGCACCCCAGATCGTCTATGGCCTTGGCTTTGTTTTCGACAATGGTTTTCCAGCCTTCTTCATCAGCGGCGAACATGCAGTAGTTTTCCGCTGCCCAGCCCTTGCTGCCGTACGTCCAATCCGCGCCAACCGTGTGCAGGATTTTCCACAGGGGGGCCATTTCTTCCGGCTCGGTGACCGGCTCGCGGGAATTCTGGTTGAGGAAGAAATGCGCGCCCGCCTTATCAAAGGGAACTTCCATGGAGGCAAGCTGCGGGAACTCTTCCTTGACCTCTTCCTCGATTTCTCCGACCACTTCGATCAGGTCTTCACTGCGCGCGCCCATGGCGCTGTGTCCGGGATTTTCCAGAGCCACCTTGCAGGATTTTACGATACCCGAAGGCTTCTGATCTTCCGGGCGGTTTTTCCGGGAAAGGTACACCAACTGGGGAATATCAATATGCATGGGGCAGACGTGCGTGCAACGGCGGCACTGGGTGCACAGCCAGACCCACGGGGTTTCATCCAGCGCTTCGTCCATGCCCAGCATGGACATGCGGACGAATTTTCTGGGGTCCATCCCTTCCATGCCTGATGCGGGACAGGCCTGGGAACACAGCCCGCAGGCAAGACAGGTGTTGAAGGAATGCCCTTTGGGCAGAAGTTCCAGTGCCGCTTCTCTATATGCTGTCATAGTAAATCCTTTTCGGGGCGCACCATCGATTCCGGCGATTCCGGGGAAAGGGGCGGCCCGCGTTTCCGCTATGCGGAAGCCTGCTCACATGCTTTTCTTTACCGCTTCCACGGCTTTCAGGGCGGAGGCAATCGCTATGCCCGCCCCGGATTTTTCCCGCACCCAGTCCTGTTCCGCAAGGATGGACCCGGCGACGTACAGGTTGGGGTCGATGACACTTCCTGCCGCATCCAGCGGACGGAACGAATCGTCCGTCACGATCCCGGCTTTATTCAGGGGGTGCCCTTCATGGTCAAAGTAGTCATCCTTGTGCCACTGCGCCCTGTTTTCCGGCGCTTTGACCGGGAGGTGCAGGAGCGGCTCGGAAACACCGCGCACGCGATCCGCCTGAAGTCCGCCGCTGAGGAAACGCCCGGTCGCCAGAATAAGCTGTTTGGCGTGAACGGTAACTTCCGGTGTGTTTTCGCCGATGTCGATATGGAAGAGACCGTCTTCCCGGCGCACGGCATAGGCGTAGCGCTGGGCGAAAAGGGTCACACCCTTGGCACGCAGGACGTCATCCACGGTTTCCCGCAGTCTGATGCCGGGAACGCCCGGCGGCAGCGTGGGGATTTCAAAAACCGGCACGCCGAGCAGGGCGGAAAGATGCTCCTGTACTGTGGCGCTGTTGTAAATGCCGAGCACGGCAGGGAGCCCGACGCACTGCGCTCCGCTTTCCGCCAGCGCCGCCTTGATGCTTTCCGCCAATGCTTCGCGGGTTGCGGGAACTTCCAGACAGCGGGCCATGGCTTCGGGATATAGTTCTCCCGACCATTGCAGATCGGGGAAGGGGAGCGTGACCGGCGTAATTTCCGGCCAGGCGGCATGCAGCATTTCGGCAATGCCCTTGGCGGAAAAAGCCTTGAGCCCCTTGAAATCCACGAGCAGACAGGGGGTGCGGGAGGCAAAGGCGTGCACCCCGGCCAGCATGGTGGCAGGCACGGCGTAGGTGCTTTTCAGGGTTCCCATGGGCGAAAGGGCGATCAGATTATTGCCCTCGCAGACATAGGGAAGCCCGGCTTCACCGAGACAGGCGAGAAATTCCCTGAACGCGGCTTCTATTTCGTGATCGTCCAGCTTGGCGTACGGGTGCTGCGGAAACTCTTCACGCAGGGAACTCAGCCCTGCACGGGGTTCGGCATAGTATGAACGGCAATTTTCCAGCGACGCGCCCAGCAGGTCGAGATAGCCTGTGGTGTAGGCGAGCGAGCCCGTGCTGCCCACCCGGACCACGGAAAGACCACGGGCGACGGCAAAGGCGCTGGCTGCAAGCCCCGCCAGACCGGAACCTATAATGGCGAGATCCATAACACGGCCGGGGCAGGCTTCCGGATAGCCCCCCTGATAGCGGCAATCCTGCTCACTCATTCCGGCCTCCTTCGGTGCTGTTTTCAGAACAGGTCAGGTGTTCCAGACTGAAGAGACCGCAGTGCAGGGCTTCGGCCAGTTCCCATTGGGCGAGTTGCGCACCCCAGAGTATGGGCTTCTGTCCTTTGAAGCGCGAGCGTAAAAAGGCGGTCAACTGGGATATGCCTTCGTCGGTATGGAAGTCGCCGTTGTCATACAGCGCGGACGTGATACGCACGGAACAAAAAGCCCCCTGGCACGGTCCCTTGCCCACCCGGCTACGCAGGCCGATGGCGTGAAGCAGCGAATTTTCCGCATCAGGCAGGGACGCCACGATTTCCTTGAGGGAATCGCTCTGTACCATTTCGCACTCGCACTGTACGGGGTTTTCCGCTTCGTGGTGGGTCAGCCATTCTCTGGCGGAACGTCCGGGTTCCGTCCAGCTGGAAGCCGCCGTGGCGGGCAGGGGAGTGGTCCGGGTAAGACAGGGGGCGCTGACGCCGAGGCGCGCGCACAGCTCGTCACAGGTCCGTTCCGCCATGAGCCGGAAGGTGGTCAGTTTGCCGCCGCTGATGGTCAGCATATTTTCGATACCGCCCTGATTCGGGAGGGAATGATCAACCAGCGAGAAGTTCCGGCTGACCGAGCGGTCTTCGGCTCCATCCCCGGCCAGCGGGCGTACCCCGGCATAGGAGCGGATGTAGCGGACCGAGGAAAGCGCGGGCACCATCGGGGAGCCTTCCCGGATATTTTCTTCAACTTCCGCGACGGTGGGGGAAATATCATCAAGAGTTTTCAGCCGCACCGAGGTGGTGCCGAGCACGGAAACCGTGCCGCCCGGCACAAGAATATCGCCGTTCCCCGCCGGGCGCAGGCGGTTGATAACCCGCGTGGCCAGACGATCATGGGTGACGAGGAGCGTGCCTTTGGAAAAGACCATGGGCACCCTTGCTCCGGCCATGGCCGCGATACCCATGCCCCATGCCCCGGCCGCGTTAACGTATTGCCGGGCTTCTATGCGGATGGAGCCGTGTACGGGGTGTTCGGCCAGCGCCGCGAGGATACGGCCCTTCTTGATATCCAGCCCCGTGATGCGGGTATGGGGCAGAAAAACGCTCCCGGCGACGGATGTGGCATGCGCCATAAGATCAAGGCAGAGCCGGAACGGATCAACGGAAGCATCCGGGACCTGAAAGGCCCGCACAAGGCGGGGCGAGAGCGCCGGTTCTTTTTCGCGCGCTTCCTCCGGATCCATGGGGGTGGCCGTAATGCCCGCCGCCGCGCACAGGGCGGGGAATGCTTCGCCGTAATCGGGGTCGTCTCCGGCGACGGAAACGAAAAGCCCGCCTGTATTTTCGATACAGTGGGCTGCCGTGCGTTTCAGAATATCGCCTTCTTCGCGGCATTCGGCGGCGGCTTCGCGGTCGGCCGCCACATAGCGCGCGCCGCTGTGCAAAAGCCCGTGGTTCGCGCCGGAAGCTCCGGCGGCGGCATCACGCCATTCCGCAAGAATACAGGCTACGCCGCGCAACGCGAGATCGCGCGCAATGCCTGTTCCCGTTGCTCCGCCACCTATAATAAGGACGTCGGTCCGCCATGTGCCGGAGGCCGACTGCTCGGGCGGCTGTATGTCATGTTTGGTATTCTGTGTCATACCCGCTTCTTATGGCCGAGAGTGTTCTCGTCTGTTCAGGGTGAAAGAGAGGGGAGCCTCTCCGAAAGGGGAGGCGGCTGCCGTCCGTTTTTTTACTATCCGCATGCGGAGGGCACGCCGTCTGAGCGCCTGAAATGTACACTGCCACAAAAGACGAGGCAAAAGTATCAGAAGCTGCTTTTTTGGCAAGCTTTGAGGCTGATCAAAAAACTCCGGCGATTTGCGGCCTTTTATTCATGGGGCTTGCAACGAGAGCCCATTTTAGCGTATGAAGTAAAGCTGGTCTAAAATTTTATCGGGAATGGTTGCGCTACAGCCCTTTTGTTCCACCCGGACTGAAGACTGTTCAGCCCGTGAACGTGCCCTGGAAGATACAGCAGAATGACAAGCCGGGAGATCGTATTTACGTGAAGAAGGCAGTTTTTAACCGTATCCGGGCGACGCCTGTTGTTGTCGCTCTGGTCGCGCTGATGGCACTATTCAGCGTGCTCTATTATAATGTTCTGCAACAGGCAAAAGCTGATGCGCTGCAACAGCTTTCAATGGCGGCGGAAATCAGGAGCCGTTCGGTTGAAAACTGGCTTGCCAGCCGGGTTGAGCTTGTTGGTATGTTGCGCACGTCCATTGAAAATATTCCGGATGAAAGACCTGTACTGCCCCGGCTGTTCGTGCCTTCGGTACAGGAAGGCAAAGCCCGCAACACCTTTGTGATTTATGACGACGGCACCTATATAGACCGGGCGAATTCCTTCATCCCCGGCGGTGAGGATCCGGCGCTGTGGATGCGGACTTTTCTGGAAGGAAAGCGCGCTGATTCGCCGCCTGTTGTGGACGCCATCCATGTATCGCCGCTTACCGGGCTTCCCGCGTTCAGCGTTTCCGCGCCGTTACGGAATGCGCAGGGAGAGGTGCACGGCGTTGTTGGCGTCAGCTACCCGCTGGAGGTTTTTTCATTTTTTACCTCCGACAAGACCGGGGGCTTCGGTAATTTCCTCATTTTTACCGGCGACAAAAAGGTCGTTTCGCCGCTTTCCGCCTCCGGCCAGCTTGTTCCGTATAAAGATGTGCCCGGCATCATGCATCTGCATGCCGCCAGCGTCGGCAAGGCCGAAGGCGCGGTGGAAATTCCCATTGACGGCGAGGAGCATATCTTTGTCTTTTTCCGGGTTCGCGGCTCGGACTGGGTTTTCGCGGCCAGCTCGTCGCGGGAACATGTGTACAGCGGCCTTAAACCGTTGCAGAATCTTTTCCTCGCCTTTTTCATCGCGGCGGTTCTGTGCACCGGGTACCTTCTGTATCGTTCCTGGAGCCACGACAGCTACAAGAACCTCAGCGAATCGGACCTGTTGACCGAAGCCGGTAACAGACTCGCCATGGAAAGGGTGTTCAAAAGCTTGCGGCGTAAGGGGGACTATCCTGTCACCATGATGATGTGCGACATGGATAACCTGAAAATAATCAACGACAATCTCGGACACGAGCAGGGCGATATTCAGATCAAGCGTCTGGTGACCGCGTTGCGCCGCAGTCTGCGTGCAAGCGATGAGATTTTCCGCCTCGGCGGTGACGAGTTCGCGGCGATTCTGCCCGGCACCAGCAAGCGCACGGCGGAACTGCTTGTGGGCAGGGCGATGCGTGTGGCGCAGGAAATATCCAACAGCACCGCGTCGTTGCCGCCCTTGTCCATGTCCATCGGCATAGCCGTGGCGGAAAGTGAGGAAGAAGTGGACAGCCTGTACAACCGGGCGGACGCCGCCATGTACCGGATCAAGGCTGCCCGGAAAGAAGCCTGTACGAACGAACTGATGGCCTGGTTCAAGCAGCGTGAAGAAAACCGGGACGTTACATCTTCCAGGAAGTAAGGCCATGATGCGCAAGGCGTTTTTTCCTGATGCCCCGGGCCCCTGCGGGACTGAGCGGGCATGATATTTCCGCTCAGGGATTCCATTCCGCATATCCACAGGCCCTATGCGACCTGGGGCCTCATCTGCGTTACCGCCCTCATTTTTATATGGCAGGAAACCCTTACCGGCATTGATGGCCGACGGGTTATTACCACGCTCGGCGTGGTGCCTCTGCATTTGACGGATACGCTGGCCGCACAGGATAACCCCTGGGGCGGATCAGGCTATCTTTCGCTTCTTTCCTATACCTTTCTGCACGGCAGCTGGTGGCACCTGCTTTCCAACATGTGGTACCTGTTCATATTCGGGGACAACATTGAAGACATCATGGGGCCTGTGCGCTTCGTTGTGTTTTACCTGCTCTGCGGAGCCATCGCCGTGCTGATCCACGTGTTCGCCAATGCCGCGTCGCCTCTGCCTGTCGTGGGGGCATCCGGGGCCGTATCCGGCGTGCTGGGGGCGTATTTTCTTCTGTATCCGCATTCGCGCGTTACCAGCTTCATCTTTTTTCTTATCCTGCGCATTCCCGCCACGGTTTTTCTCGGCGGCTGGTTTCTGCTCCAGCTTTTCTCCGGTTTTTCAGGCCGCTCGGAAGGTATCGCCTGGTGGGCGCATCTTGGCGGGTTTGTTGCCGGGCTTGTGCTGGTGCCGCTTTTCAGAAGCTCGCGGGCGTTGCCTTCGGAACTTCCTCCCGGCGGGCCGCCCCCGCCGCCGTCAGATCCGTCCGATCCCTGGGCGGGGCTTAGAAGCAAGTAAGGAAATGTCGCCCGTTTCGCAGGCGTAACGGTAATGAACTCTATTCCGGCATGAGGCGGCCTTTTTTGCTGACAAAGCCAAGCCACCACCCGGCAATGGTGCTGGTGATGAGCGTTGTCAAAATAAGCACGCAGAAAAAGCTGTAGTTCACAATACCCATTTCATACGTAACAGTCGCCAGAACTATGCCGGGGCCGCCCCGGGCGTTCATGGCTACGCCGAAATTGAGGCTGGTCAGCCAGTCCATTTTGAGCAGGCGCATTGCCGTGATGCTTCCTGCCAGTTCAAGCGCTGATACCGTCAGCAAAAAGACGATGAACAGCATGACGTTGAAATCCACGGTAAGGTGAATGCGCAACCCTATGATTGCAAAATAGACGGGCGTGAAGAAGGCCAGACTCAAATCTTTGATCTTTGATTGAGCGGCAACGGCTTCATGATGGCGTAAGCGCCTGAAAATAAGGCCCGCGATGAACGCGGAGAACATGATATTCACACCGAAATACGATCCGATGCAAATGCAGAGAAAGCACAGGATGAAGTAGATGGAGTCGTAAGAAAAAATAGCCGTCTTTTCCAGAAACTTCAGTGTGCAGAGCTTGGGGACGACAACCATGGCAAAGGCAAACATGGAAAGCGTAACGCCGACATGGAGCGCCAGACCGGCCGGGGATATTTCCGCATTCTGGATAAGGCTTCCGGCGACGGAAAGGAGCATCCAGAGAAAGAGGTCCTGCATGGTAGCTGCGGACAGGACTATTTTTGCGAAGCGGCTCTTTATAAGCCCGAGATCAAGGAATATCTTGGATATAACCGGAATGGACGTCACGGCGGCAGCGATGGCAAAGACTATGTTGAACGCGGGAACATTGCCCGCATCCCCCAGATAGTGCTGTACAAAAAAGCAGTCCGAAACGAAATAGCCTATGGCCAGCGGCAAAATGGTCGCGCCGGAGATCAGCCAGGTGATGATTTTTGAGTCACTTCCCAGATCGTTCAGATCAACTTCGTACCCGGATGTGAACATGAGGAGGATCAGCCCCAGCCAGTAGAATACCGACAGAACCTGTCCTTCGCTTGCAAAATAGTGAAAAACAAACGCATATATTTCGGGGAACAAACCACCCAGAATGGTCGGGCCTATTACGAGACCGCCGAGGATTTCTCCCGTGACTTTCGGCATCCCGAAGCAGGCTGCGAGTTTTGACCCTCCCAGCGCGGCGAGAAGAAGTATCAGAAGCGCGAGGACAACAATGCCGATCTCCGATTCCGGGAGGGTTTTGATGATTACACTATCCATTATGTTGTGATGTCCCAGGTTATAATCAGTTCAGCGTCGATCCGTCAGCCGCGCCGTACAGTACAATTCGTTCCGCCGACGGAGCCGAGCGGTAGTGTTCGGCAAGAATGTCAAAAACTTCCGGCCGGATAAAGCCTTCAGGCGGAAGGGTGTTTTCAGTGAAGCATTTGCGGAGAAGACTTCCGGAATGAAACACTCTGCTTTCCATGCCATGCGGGCAGGTGTTGAGCGAGGCCATGCTGTCGCATTTTCGGCAATAAAAAGGCCATTTAATTTTGAGCGGCTGTACCAGAAGATCTTTTTCCGGGGCGGGCGGGTCCGGCAGCCGGGAAAAAATATCTTGCGCCTCAAAGGGGGCGTAGAAATCACCGACCCCGGCATGGTCCCGCCCGACAATCTGCATCGTCACGCCGTAATTCTGGCGGAACGCGGCATGAAGCAGCGCTTCGCGCGGCCCGGCATAGCGCATGTCCAGAGGGTACCCGGCAAGAATAACCCGGTCCGACGGCAGGTAATTGTCAATCAGCGCCCGGATGGCGCGTAACCGGACATCAGCGGGCAAATCGCCGGGTTTCAGGGTGCCCACCGGCGTATGAATGAGCAGGGCATCGGCGATTTCCAGCCCGATACGGGCCAGGTATTCATGCGACCGGTGCGGCGGGTTCCTGAGCTGGAGACAGACAATTTTTTTCCAGGACCGCTCGCGCGCCATGGCGCGAAGTTCCATCGGGCTCAGTACGAAACCCGGGGGCAGGTCGGGGAAGGAGCCGGAATCCAGCACGGTCAGGCGTCCGCCAAGACAGGTGCGTTTTCTGTTCATAACATGCTGGACGCCGGGGTGACGTTCGGGGCCAAGCCGTTCAAAGTCTTCGGAGTCTTTGCCCGCGCCCCGGAATACCCGGGCGCATTCAAAGAGAATATCTTCGTCCGACAGACGCCAGATTTCACGCACTTCCAGTATGCCGACCGGCCGGTCCGCAAAGGTCAGGACAACATGGGCGCCGACCTGGGCCGGAGTGTCGTCATCCACGTCCAGTACCACCGGAAGCGGCCAGAAGGTTCCGTCCGCCAGCGTCATGTTTTCGCAGACCATCTTCCAGTCAGTTCGTCCCATGAAACCATCAAGGGGAGTAAAACCACCGTTCCCCAGCATAAGCAGATCGCCATGAGCGCGGCCTGAGATGGGAATGCGGGGAGCGTCACTGTAGCGGGCAAGCAGCGGGGCGCGTTCCTGCTCCGGGACGAGCAGGGGGCGCAACGCACCGCCCCCGAGCGGGAGCGGAAAACGATCCGGAGACGTGGTATGAGTAAGTGTAGACATCTTTTTTCCAGAAAATTACATCATGAGAATTTCATCAATGGTCGTATTGGCCGTCCACTTGCGGCAAAGATCCATCAGGGTCCGTACCGTTTCCACGCAGGATACCGGATGCTTGCCCATTGCGCTTTCCGCAGCCAGAACAAGGCCGCTGGCACCCATGAGGATGGATGAAACGACGTCGTTCGCTTCCGCACGGGTGGGGAAGCCGTTATCAATCATGGATTCAAGAAGGTTGGTCGCAACATAGACAGGCGTGTCCAGAGCACGGGCGGTGGCGAGAATACGCATCTGGAGGAAAGGAATTTTCGCCAGCGGCACCACGCGGGACAGGTCACCCCTGTCGATCAGGGCTTCGTCGGTTTCGTTCAGGACGTCGACGAGGTTTTTGAGCGCGTCCATGCTTTCCAGCTTGGAGATGATCCGCGCTTCGGGGCCGGTCAGGGCCCGGAATTCCCGCACCTGATCCGCGGATCCGGCAAACGAGAGCGCATAGTGCCGGACATTCATTTCGCGGCCGATGCGGATGGCTTCGCGGTCTTTGGGCGTGATCGCCGCCAGCGGCAATGATCTGCTGACGTCAATCCCCTTGCGGGACGCCACGGCTCCGCCGCATTCCACTTTGCCTGTAACCGTGCCATTTCCGGCGCGGATGACGCGAACGGCAACCCCGTGCCAGTCCGGACGGAGTATATCCCCTTCCCGCAGTTCCGCTGTGATGCCCGCCGGGGTGATGGACAACGCTTTTGACGTCCCTTCGCGGAGGTCGGAATGTATTTCGATTTCGTCGTTTTCGGCGAAAATGCATTGCCCGCCCTGCATGCTATGTGTGCGGACCTGGGCTCCTTCACTGTCAATGCATACGGGAACATCCGTCGCTTCCTGAATCAGCCGGATAGAGCGCGGCAAATCCTCAAGGGAGACATGGGACATGTTCAGGCGGAACACATAGGGGGAATAGGCGCTCATCGCCTTGATGATGTCAGGAGAAAGCGATGCCGGGCCGAGGGTTACCAGAAGTTTTTTCATAATGAGTGTATCCTGTCGTTTCGCAGTACGAGATCCGACAGCGGGCGGGCATAGGCCAGCAGCGCGTCCAGATTTCCCGTGTTGTCGATTGTCATATCCGGACTTTCCGGGGTTTCATACCGCTGGTTTACGCCCGGCAAGCCGGTTTCACCGGCCAGAGCCTGCCGGTAGAGACCTTTGGGGTCGCGCTTCGCAAGCTGTTCCAGAGGAGATGTTATGAACACTTCATAATAGGAAGGCACATGCTGGCGCATCCATTCCCGTGTTTCCCGGTAAGGGGCGACAAGCGACGCCACAACATGGCAGCGTTGCCCATCCAGATAGCGGCTCAACTGCGCCATACGGGTCATGTTTTTCAGCCGCTCTTCCTCGGAATAACCGAGATCATCGCCCCATATCGTGCGTACCGCATCGCCGTCCACAGCCAGAACGCCTGTCGGCATTTCTGCCCGAACGAGCTGAAGCACAGCTTCCGCCAGAGTCGTTTTGCCTACGCCGGACATGCCGGTTAACCAAAGAATCATCAGATAGTCCTCCAGCCAGAGATTAGGGCTGTACGTTTTGTTCTTTCATGCGCTGGTACCTGACCAGCGCGTCACGCCACCATGATGCCTGCGGCTCCCGATCAACAGCTTGGCGTGCAAAGGATATGGCATTGTCCAGATCTCCCCGTGCCGCATACATCTGGGCCAATTTTCCGTAGGGCCAGGCCTGGTTGGTGTCCCGCCGGATCGTGTCGCGGAGGATGTTTTCCGCCTCGTCGGTCGCACCGTTTGTAATCAGGTGCGTGACCAGGGGATCGCGTAGCCATAATACATCCGGATTCACTGCCACAGCCGTGCGGGCACTTGCAAGGGCCTCATCCTGAGCGCCGCGGGCCGCAAGCGCAAAGCTGAGGTGGGCGTGAGCCCACCCTTGGTTAGGATCTTTTTGGATGGCTTTTTGGGTTATGCGCTCTATGGCCTTGTAGTCGCTTCGAGCACGGTAAAAATCCGCCAATTTGCTGTGTAACCATAACAGATGCGGTGGCAGTTGCGTTTGCTCAGCCGCACGTGCACAGGACAAAGACTCTGGTTGTTTATCAGCTGCGGCGTAGAGACGGGCCAGGTGGATGTTGATTTCGACTGCCTGGATAGGCGAGCTCTGCAGCAGCAGCGCCCGTAAGGCTGCTGCTGCTTCATCTAGTTGTTTGCGTGTGAAATATTGTGTTAAATTATCGCGAAACTCACCGTTCAGCCAGAAGGAGCGTGGTAGGGATTCTGTACCGGCATCATGGGATGCCAAGTGGGCCAGTATAGTGAAGGCGAGGAAGTTGATTCCGTATATTCCTGATATGCTGGCTTGCCATTGAGACAAGAAACTCTTTAATTCTGCCGGATTTCCTTCGTATAGCAAACCTGCGTAAACGGGGTGGAATCTGGCGGGCCAATCATATGGCCCCCATTGAAAACTTGTGGCGAAAAGGTGGCTCAGCTTTTTGGCTGGCATGGCGTCATGCAGGCGCAATAAACGGGCGGCCATATGGGAAATAACAATTTCTTGTAGGGGAAACTTGGCGGCAATGGCGCGTAATGACGCAGACAGCAGCGGGTCCTGGGGAAAATACCGTGTGAGTGTTTCCACGAAATACACATGAGCGGCAAGATTGTCAGGATTTTTGCGGGTCATGTGGCGAAGCATGCCGTATGCATGGTGGGGGGAGCATGCCTCTAAGCAGATGTCTGTTTGATGCTTATAAGTCACCAGTGTATTTTGATCAACGGATGTAGACCATTGGCGCAGGTAGGCTCTGAGTGCCGCAAGTGCAACGATTGCGTTATGGCCGAGTTTGCTCTCCGCCCAAGGGTACAGACGTGGCGTCGGAAAGACATGCAGCCATGAGGAGTCAGGCCCTTTTAGCAAACGCAACCAGTCCGCAACGGTCGTGCAAGGGGTGTCATGTTTGTCAATTGCAGTCCAATCAGCGACGTTTTCGCCGCTAAAAATCTGCGGAATATGCCGGGCAATATGCTCACAGGTTGTCTCCGGATATGGAAACAGTTTTGCCCGCTGGTCTCGCAACGTACGTTGCCACTCGGGCATGGTGCGATAGGCGTCAGCTATTGCCTGCATGGCTTGCTCTACATTATGTACATAATAGCCGAAGTCATGTTTGACCATATCGCGGTTTTTATCCGAACATATGTGCAGATCTATGGATGGGCGAAACAAAGCCATGCTGAATGTTCTTACAATATTTGAAGAATCCGTCATGCATATGTCGGAAACGGCAAGATAGCGATAATTGTCACCATCAGTGTCATAAATAAAGCGTTTATTATTTTGAAATTTTTTTGCTATTCCGCTATAAAATGGTGAATGTATATTGAAAGTGTCCGGTCTGAGTACGAATGTATGGTCTTTGTATGTTTCGATGGTTTTTTCTATAATGTCGCAGTATGTTGCTTGGAGTTTTTTGTCAAAGTGTATATCTATTCCATGCCTTTTTAATTTTAATGATGATACACTCAGCAGCGTTGGGTAGAATGAAATATATTTTTTGCCTTGAGTAGAGGATTCACTATGGCGGTGAGCAAGTATATCAAATTTAGGATTGCCTTTAATAAAAGTAATAAACCTGCCGTGTTTTACCATGTTAGGGTATTTATGAAAGGGAAATGAAGTAGCGACGGGATTTTTGAGCGGTGATATTGCATAATCGGCGCTTAAAACAGCAGGATGGCTTGGTATTGCTGGAACAGTCGCATTGTGCGGAAAAATAAGAATTTTTCCAGTGTATCCTTGCGGACGTTCTGGGAGTACATATTCATATGAACAGACAAGGTTTATCTGTTTGCAGTGTTTGAGTAAAGAAAAGTCATTGCATTCGTAGACATGGTGTGGCGAAGCAAGGTGTTGGAATTTCTCCAGCAAGGGAATTCCGTTGCTGCGTATAAAAAGCACAACGCTGTGTTGGTGTTTTTCCAGTATCGACTTGAAATATAAAAACAGCTCGACAGATTGGCGAGACCCGGGTGCATTGCCATCGTAACCACCCGACGCCCATAGGCAGACGCTTGCTTTGGACTCCAGTGTCGCCATGGCACGCTCGCAGTCCGCAGGTGTTTCAAGCTTAGGTATGGGCGCGCGCCACTCCTCGCAGGAGGGCGAGAGGTGTATTCTGTCTTCTGTCTGGTCATGCGTAAGGTAGTGGACAAGAGGATTGGTCTCTGTCGTTTGAACATCAGAATATATTTTCAGATAGGACGCAAGATCAAAATCCGCACTTGGGTTGCGCCGTTCTTTCCAGCCAAACTTGCAAAAATGAAGGAGAGGGTCCATACCCGATTTGGCAACGTCTGGGGCTTTACGCAGGTAAAATTCTTCGTCAAACATGCCGGACTTTGCTATTATTGCATAATCTTTATTTGTACGTTTATAAAACGCAGTGCGTATAATTTTTATCAACACAGTACTTTCTCCTGATGATCCTACGGCCAACAGAATTTTTTCTCTTTTGGCGGCATCTGCTGTGTTACGACCGAGTCGATTATCCTTGCTCTTTTCTCGGGCTGCAGCAGTGCTTCCCGTCTTGAGTATAAACAAAATTCTTATACACAGTTGGGCTGAATTGTACAGAGCTAAGACAAGACGGCTCGACTGAGAAAACTTCGAAAAGCCTATGGCCGCCTGATCCTCAGACTTGCCTCGCCCCGCGTCTCCGGGTAATGAAAATAGAATACTAAGGCTTTCACAGGCTCAACGAGCGCTTCTTTTATTGTTAGTGCCATGTAGGAGGATACTATGACCCCTTTTCATGAAGACGGCTTTCTGAAGAGCAAAGACGGGCTGGATATTTTCTTCCAGAAAGATTTTCCCGCTAACCCCAAAGGGGTTCTGGTTATCGTGCACGGTCTTGCGGAACACAGCGGCCGTTATGACTACTTTGTGAGCAAACTGAATGGTGCGGGCTACGGCGTATATCGCTTTGACAACCGGGGCCACGGCAAATCCGGCGGCGAGCGCGCCTATCTGGATTCTTTTCATGAGTACCTTGACGACGCCAACATGCTGGCGGAAAAAGCCCTGGCGGAAAACCCCGACCTGCCCGTATTCCTTCTGGGGCACAGCATGGGCGGGTTCATCGCGGCCGGATACGGCGCGAAATACCCCGGCCGGGTCAAAGGGCAGATTTTCTCCGGGGCCGCCGTGCGTGTGCTGCCCGGTCTCGAATCCCTGCAAACGGAAGAGTACAGGGTCCGGGCCCACGAAGCCCTGCCCAATGCGCTGGGGCACCTTGTCAGCCGCGACCAGGATATAGTGCGCCGTTACGCCGAAGATCCGCTGGTGCTGAAAGAATTCAGCGTGGGCCTGGCCGGAGGCGTATGGAAGGAAGGCGTGGCCTGGCTTGCGGAAAATGCGCAGGCAATCACGGTTCCGGCGCTCATCCTGCATGGGGCGGACGACCGTATTGTGCCCGCCGGGGATTCGGAATGGCTGTATGGCGCGATCAGTTCAAAGGATAAAGAACTGAAGCTGTATCCGGCCCTGTATCACGAAATCCTGAATGAACCGGAAAAAGACAGCGTGATCGCGGATATTCTTGCCTGGCTGGATAAACAGCGCGGCTGATCCGGCTCTGGGAGGACGATGATCCGGTACTGATCCCGCGCCATCGGCCTTGAACATAAAGAACTCCCGGAAGGACTGTTCCTTCCGGGAGTTCTCTTATTTCCGGCTCAGCCGGTCCGGTTCTTTCCCGGCTATTCTCCGGCCAGCAGATAGGTTCGCAGTTTCTGCATTACTTCTTCCATATCCAGGGGCTTGCCGAGGTGATCATTCATGCCTGCGGCGAGACAGCGTTCCACATCTTCGCGGAACACGTTGGCCGTCATGGCGACGATAGGGACGCTCGCGGCATGG
>JAJDHY010000031.1 GCA_030266385.1 Desulfovibrio sp. OttesenSCG-928-I05 | reverse complement strand
CGCCGTGGTCAGGGTGAGGGTAAGGACGGAACCATCCCGCTCCATGAACTGGGGGAAGCTGCAATAATTTCTGCCCGCCCCGGCGTATTCTGCCAGCGCCATGCGGACGACGCCCGCCGCATCGCTGAAGGTCAGCGAGACGGGACCGGCCTGTTCCACCCAGTAAGGGATGGCGTACAGGCCGCTATCCGGATGCCGCCGGATGTCATACGCGTCCGGCGCATAGCGTTTGCCCTGTTTGACGACGGTAACAGCCGCTTCGGGGAAACCGGCGCTGAAATGCGGTCCGGTGATGCCCGCTTTTTCCAGCCCGGCGCGGACGTCGGCATCCGCCATGAACAGATTCCACAGCAGCCCCGAGCGGTAGTTTTCCACCATACACGCCATGGGGAGCTGATCAATGCCGAGGTACTGTCCGCCCACCCATTTATCTCGCAGGCTGATTCCGTCATACGGCCCGTAGGGGCCCCACAGCGTTTTCAGAAGCGCCGCGTCGCTGCCTTTGGGGGCATCTTCCCCGGAAGCGCTCCCTTCCAGAAAGAATTCCAGCACCTGCATGGCGTAATGCGGCGTATAGGGCATGGAAGAAAGGGCCGCCGTGGGCGAGATGGTGCCGGAATCCTTTGCAGGCTCCGCCGCCACGTAGCCGTTTTTGCTGTGTCCGGCGCTGAGCCCCCAGAAATTTTCGCCGTACCGGTTGCGCTTGGGCGCGTCATACAGGCAGTATCCCCTGTTGCTGAGCACGTGCTTCACATTCCGGGCGAAATAGCCGCCGGGCACAAAGCTGTCCGCCATCCGGCGCGGGTCAAGCCCGATAAAGGAATAATGGGTCAGAAACAACGGTCCTGCGCCGGGCAGGGCCGCTTCAATGGTATAGCCGTAAAGGGTCTTGGGCAGGTAGCCGCTGCCGCTCTTGCCGCCGTTGCCAGAAGTCCAGTAATCGTACGCGGCGCGGGATATGGGATGCGTGGGCGAAGCCAGAGCCAGCACGTAGGCGATAAGACATTCGTTATTGCCGAGGATTTTCAGACCCGAATGCCCGTGTTCCGGCCCCCAGTGCCAGAAAAGGCCGTTTTCCTGCCCGGCTGTGAACCAGTTCCAGTCCACGTCTTCCCAGAGTTCGGTGATAATGGCGCGCAGTTCCGCTTCGTTTCC
Source organism: Desulfovibrio sp. OttesenSCG-928-I05 (assembly GCA_030266385.1). Classification (GTDB taxonomy): domain Bacteria; phylum Desulfobacterota; class Desulfovibrionia; order Desulfovibrionales; family Desulfovibrionaceae; genus JAJDHY01. The sequence continues at coordinate 15,547 of JAJDHY010000031.1, read as the reverse complement.
CGGCCCGTTGAACCAGGAACGGGCGATAAGCAGCCCCTGCATGAGCAGCGCGGTTTCCACAATATCCGCCCCGGCGTCCCGGTCCCCGAATTTGATGACGGCTCCCGTGCTGCCGTTCAGCCAGTGCGGGAACGCCCCGTGCAATTCCTTGCGCGGCGTTTTATCCCGGAGAAAACGCGTGATGGTGAAAAGCCGCGTGAGGGCTTCTTCCCGGCTGATCCATTCCCGGTCGGCCGCCGCGACAAGAGCCGCCACGCCGAACCCGGTCGCGCCGACAGCCACGGGCATCACATCCCACTCATAGTTGGCCTCGCGAACCATGCCGGAAACAGGGTCGGCAAACTCCCACATATAGCGGAAGCTGTCACGCTGGAGCCTTTCCAGAGCGGCACGGTCGTCAACAAAGCTGTCATCCGGAGAAAAGACCGGAGCGCTCCCCGCAAAGGAGGGAACGCACAGGAAAATCATACAAAAGACAAGCGTCAGAACGCTTGCAGGGCGGCGGCTGTTCATGAAAAAAATGTCCGTTTGTTCTTGTTCTATCCGCCTGAGACCATGCGGATTCACCATGGGCGGGATTCGCTCCCGCCGCGTTCTTGTACCAAGTTTCCAGCTTCACGCAAGCATGGCCGGAAACGCTGCCGCAGAGACGCCGCGCAGACGCCCGGCACAGGAGCCGCTCTTCGCGCCCGCTAACGCACTGTTTCGTTCACAGATGAACCGCACAAAAATCGGGCACTGTCCGGCAATACGCCCATCATCCGGGCACATCGCCGACACCGGCCAGAAAGATGGCTGGCGCATGGCAGGCCGGGATACGGCGTGCCTGAAGTCCCGGCGCATGGCGGAACGACTGTGGCATTTTCCTTGCTGTACGTATTCTCACCATACCGGGTTCTTCCTGCGCCGGAACAACGCAGCCGCCGAAAATTCCGGCGGCGTTCCGGATAGCCGACCCTTTTCCGGAGAAAGACCATGCCTCGCTTCCTGCTCGCCTGCTGCGCTTTTTTTTTGTTCATGCTGGAGTTTTCTCCCGCCGCTTCCGCCGCGATGAACATACGCGTTACGAACGCCAGCCCTCTGGAAATCACCGGCATCCTCATGACCGGCGTGAACCGGGAAGGCAGGGATCGCCGCCTTTTCTCGGATCAGACGCTTGTTCCCGGTGAATCCGTGGTGCTGGATTTCAGAGAGGCGGACAGCCTCTCTCGCATCGTCGTGAATACCGGCCTTTTCGTCTTTGAGTTTTCTGACTGCGCCCCCTTTGCGGGGCAGAAAAAGCCGGCCCTTTCGCTGTCCGTGGATCAGGAAGGAGAGCCCTGGCTGGAAAGCGGCGGAAAACGTGCACGTGGTAACGCCTCTTCATACTGGCCCCGTGCGACAAACGATACGGTTCCCTTTACTTCGCTCCTTGAAGCCGCGAACCTGGGCGACATCCGCGCCATGGGCGGGAAACCCCAGGGAGAACTGGGCATCAACATGCGTATCGGCGTTTCCTTCATGGATATGCTCTGGGCGGGTATGGTCATGCCGGTGGCCGGGTCCGCCGCCGTCTTCACATCCGATTCGGCGAAAATAGAAGGCATCTCCCTCTGCACGGCCTGGAATGACGCGGCTGTAGAAAAGCTTATTAACGGCCTGTATCGTATGAAGCTCCGCCCGTGGTCCGGCGAATTTCGTGAAGGCAAGGATATGGCCCTGGTCAAAAAAATCAGGTTCCCGGTTGAAACGCCGGATATCAAGGCCGCGCGCGAAGCCGTATCGCAACTGTTCACCATGAGCCTGACCGGGCGGGAGGCCCCTGCGTCGCTGGCTATCGTGCTGGTAAGCGAGGACGACTACCGGAAAATTACCGAGGGCAAAGGCCCCTACGGCCCGGTGTTCATTTTGCGCCGCAGCAATGCCGCTACGCTTGAATTGCGCTACCACCGTGACAGCCTTTTCCATATAATGAACGGTCGATAACGGGCGTTTCACCGTATTTTTACCCGTTACGAGCGTTAAAGCTTGCCGGAAAACATAAACCCGCCTATTAAACGTAACTATGGTTCTGGATAAACGGTTCGCGCCCATACTCTGTATGGCGCTGATCTACATTTCAATCAGCCTCGGGGCGGCGTCCACGGTCCTCAATCCGGAGGGACTCAAAACGCCGTTGCACTGGCTGCTGTGTTATTATGGCGCGCTTCTCGCCATGGGGCTTGCGCTGTGCCGCACGATGACCCGGCCCCCAGGCAAAAGCCCCACACACGGCCTTTCTGCCCTGCTCCGTCCGATCCCCCTGCTTTTTCTGGTGACGGCGCTCTACCTTGCCGTTCCCCTTGTGGTGCCGTACTCCATCATCCCCATGCGGACGACGGGCAGTTGGACTCCCGCCGCCGCGCTCGGCCTGTACCTGCCCTGCGCGACAGTGCTCTTTTTCCGATCCGTTCCAACGGCCCGCCAGGGGGTAACCCTCGGTTTCTGCATAGCGTGCGGTGAAGCCGTCTGGGCCACCCTGCTGCCCTTTCTCAGCATGCTCGACCCGGTCATGGCCCCTCTTGAACAGGTGGAACACATCCGCGCATTCCAGTCGCTGACGCAAGTGGGCATGGGGGTCTGTCTGGCGTTCTGCATTGCAGGTATTATTCCCACAGACTCCTTCCGTCCGCCCACCGTGGATACGAGAAAATTTCCCGGAGCGGCCTTTGCGCTGCTCTTGCTTGCCGCCATGCTGTTCTTTGTGCTTTTCGGTTTCGGCTTCGGCATCGCGTTTCCCAAATCAATGCCCGGTCAAGGGTTTACGGGCCGCCTTCATTTCCTGCTCATCCTGTTGCCGCCTCTGGCGGGATTCCTTCTGGACAGGGGAGGCCGGGCCGCTGCGATTCCTGCGCTCATCATGGCCTGTTCGGCGCTGGCCGTCCCGCTTCTGGCAAGCCCCGGATCATTCAATGCGCAGCTGGCCACGCTGCTGGAAAGTGGCCGCGCCGTCGCGATGGTGGGCGTTACCCTGTACATTGCCCGCCTGACCCGGAACCGGGCGACACTCCCGCTCTGCGCGTTTCTTGTGCAATTCCTCTACATGTGCCAGCCGCTGGGCGTTGCCCTGAGCCGCAGACCCGGCGGGCAGGAAATAGCGGCCTGGGTTCTGGCGGCGCTGTTCATCCTTTGTGGCGCGGCAGCCTTGCGGGCCCTTTACCCTGCGTTCGCCGCCGAGAACGACAAAAGCGGCGCGTCTGCCGACGAAGCTGCCCCGATGAATGCCCCGGTAGCAGCCTCCATCGCGCCCCTTCCGCCCCTTCCGCCCCTTCCGCCCCTTCCGTTTGTCTCGCTCGAACAAGCCGGAGAAAACGTCCCGGCTGCGAAAAACGCACACCCCGCGCAATCCGGGCAGACGGGGCAGACCGTGCACCCCATACAGGCCCCCGCACCGGGCAGCGCCGAAAGCGCCCGCATCGCGGCCTTTGCCATAGCCTTTGATCTGACGCGGCGTGAAACAGAAATGTTCACCCAGTTGCGGATAAATAACGACCTTCAGGCCGCTGCCGCCGCGCTCGGCGTAAGTACGAACACGGCCAAATTTCACGTACAGGGACTGCTCAGAAAAACCGCCATGCGCAACAGGCAGAAGCTTTTGCAGTTTTACGAAGCATGGCCGGGAATAGACCCGGAAAAGACCGGGCTGCCACCACGCTAAAGCAAAATACCTTTAAAGCGCTCCCCCCGGCGTTACCGGTGAAACACGATTTCGCCTACGCTTGCGGACGGGCGGCGCGTGGCCCTGCAACGCCGGGTCAACAGACCCGGATCATACACGGGCCATACACGGGCCATATACGCACCCCGCTCGCGTCCGGCCGGCAGATAAAGGACCGGGCCGAACGTAACAATATTGTGCACGTTTTTTATCAGAGCATGTACCTTTGGTGTTCATACGCCCTTATACTACCTGTATACCGGTACCATCTCTTTCCGCAGTTCTCGCTCTTCCTGCCGGTACAGCCGGGAGCATCCCGAAGGAGGCTTTCCACTTGTGAACATCATTGCGGTGGATGACGAGCATTACGCGATTCTTGATCTGGAACAGGCCATAAAAGAAGCCGCGCCCGACGCCTCACTTTCCTGCTTTATGACGCCTGCGGACGCTCTTGCCTACGCCCAGACCACAAACGTGGACATCGCGTTCCTTGATATTGATATGGGCAGCATGACGGGCCTGTCCCTGGCGCTTCACCTGAAAGAGATCAACCCCAAAACAAACATCATTTTTGTGACGGGCTATTCCGAATACATGGGCAGCGCTTTTTCCATGCACGCGTCAGGCTATGTGCTGAAACCCGCCAGGACAGAATGCATCGTGCGGGAGTTGGAAAACCTGCGCCATCCCGTGCCCCAGAACGGCAAAAAAGGCCTGCGCATGCAGTGTTTCGGCAATTTCGAAGTGTTTCTGGATGGAAAACCGCTCGCCTTTCCCCGCTCCAAATCAAAACAGCTTCTTGCCTACCTTGTGGATAGAAAAGGCGCGGGCGTTTCCGCCGCCGAAATCAGCTCCGTGCTGTGGGGGGACAAGGAATACACCCGCTCCATCCAGAAACAGGTACAGACCGTTATTTCCCAGATGCTGAAAACATTGCGGGAAGCGGGAATCAAAGACCTTGTCATCAAGCACTGGAACAGCATTTCCGTTGATACGGAAAAATTCAGTTGTGATTATTATGAATTTCTCCAGGGCGATGTTAACGCGCTGAATGCCTATACGGGGGAATACATGGAAAATTACAGCTGGGCTGAAATGACTGCGGGGCTGCTGACCCAATCAAAGCTTAAGTAACGCGCCGTTCCGGTGTGAACTCCGGGCTGTGCCCGGCCCTGCCCCTGTCTTGCCCGAATCCTGCCACTATCCTGCCCCCCGGCATTGGCCTGCCCGATCCCGCTCCGGGGAAGAGGAAACGCCATGGCGGCCAGCCAGCTACAGGGCAAGCAGTACCGCAACGAAACCAAACAGCACACAGAACGGCGACTGCCAACGGCGGCGTTCCACGGTGGGGGCCGAGACGGAATGAGCCAGGCCGGAGCATTCATCCGCATGCGCTACACCGTCAAAAGCCGTTACCGTCACGCCGTCAAGCAGATACAGTTTCCCCTGCTTCACCCCGCGCGCCCGGTCATTGCCGTCGCCGCCGATTCCCGATCCGGGAAGGCGTCCGGGATTCTTCCGTCTGCGAAAAAAAATCCCGCCGGAACGCTCCGGCCGACGGACGATGCAGTCTCCGCCATGCGCCACCAGCCGCCCCGGCCCGCGAACGATCAGCGTGGACGAACCCGGAAGGCGGATACCCGCTCCCCCTCCGGCATCGCCGCCGCCTTCCCGCCCCAGACAAGATAAGGTGACGCCCGGCGCGATGTACAATTCCACCGTGGCTCCGGGCGCTATGCGCAAGCCGCTGGCCCCGGTTGCGCCGGGGGCGTATTCCCTGTCGGATGAAACGCTGTAGCTGCCGCCGGGTATGACCGTTCCCGGCAGAACGGAAAGCTCGCAACACTCCCGGTCGCGGGAGAGACGCGAGCGGAGACCTTCCTCCGCGATCCCGCCGGACGGGACGTTTGTACGCGTTTTCTCCATCCTCATAAATTTGCCTCCCTGAACGCGTCGACTGTGCCGCCGGGCTGCTGCGGCACACGCAGCGCATGATGTGTCATCGGGCATGCCGGAGCTACGGAGCAGGCAGGAAAAGAGACGTCAGATAGCGGCATGAACTCTGGTATATTGGGGAGTCGCCTCCCATCCGCCGGGTACCGGGCGACTAAAACAGGAAAGAACAGTAAAAAACGGGACGGGCCGCCGGACAAGGCCGGACAATACTCGGCATGACCGCCATGCCGGAGTTTGCAACCTTCTGCCGCGCCCGTCCCGCGAGGGGGGAGGGAGCTTTCGCCCACCGTTCCGGGTAACGGGTCTGTGTCCCGCAACCCGGAAACCGCCCCGCCGGGCTGCCGCCCCGACCCAAGGGCCGGGGCGCCCAGACTGATGACAAAACCCGCAAAGCCGGGCTTTGTAAAGGCTCGCTCGCTCCGGCGCGTAACGGCGGGAGTGAATCCCGCCTACGCCTGCGCGGCGGCCTGTTGACAAAGAAGACTTTGTCAACAGGCTCGGCAGCCCCGGCCCGAAGACCGGGACTGCCGCCCGGTAACAGGATTAGAATTCGTACTTGATGTTCATGCCGCCGCTGACGCCCTCACGGGTGCCAAGGTAGCCTTGTACGCCAAGATCCATGGAAAGGTTGCTGCCCGCAGGACGGAAGGAGAAACCAAGTTCGCCCATGCCGCTGCTGCCGTCAAGGCTCGGGGTTTCCATGGAGTGCCCGTTGACCTTGCTCGTGGCATCGCCATCGAACTCATGTTCCCAGTACGCGCCGATGTAGGGCACCAGTTCGCTGGTGATGGCGTAGTTCAGACGGCCGCCGAGGCGGGTGCGCAGCGAATCGGCCGCGTCGAACTTTACATGCTCGTAGCCCACAGTCAGGCTGTCGCTGGCCTGGTGGGTCCACATAACCTTGGCGGAAAGATCAAGCATGGCCTTTTCGCTGAGGTCCATCTTGTAGCCGAGACCGGCATGCGCGCCGTAGTAGGTGGCATCCGTATCGAAATCCGCCGGGGTGTCGGGGATATCGTTGGTCTTGTATTCCATATCCACCACACCCGCGCGGCCGGACACTTCGCCGTACACGCCGGAGCTGTGATCGAAACGGGCCAGGATACCGCCGCCGTAGTAGCTGGTATCGCCTTCGCCGTTCACGTTGCCGATGCGGGCGAAGCTGTTTTCGGTGTCATAGCTGCCCCAACCCGCTTCAAAGAACGCGCCGAGGGTCAGGTTGTTTTTGGTGCCGACGGGGTTGCCCCAGGCGAAACCGGCCATCATGTTCACGCCTTCCACATCCGCGTGGGAGCCGGTGTCATAACGCATCTTGCCGCCCTCAACCGCGCCGAACGCGTTGAGGCCGCCGTTTTCGGACGCGCGCATGGCAGCGCCGAGGCCCTTGTTCAGGATAAGGTCGGTACCATGGTTAACAAACGCGTGGGTCGCAACGCGGCCTTCGGCGTAGGACTTCATGGCCGGGCTAAGACCGGTCAGCGTGGCAAGGAGATCGCCCCACTCCTGATCCTGGAAGATATAGAAACTGTCGCCGCGCGCGCTGTATATGGTGCTGCCTTCATCAAGGGCGGTGCCGTCGATATAGGAATCGTAGCCCGCGACCAGGGCAACGGTATCGCCCACATTGAAATTACGGGCGCCACCGTAATGCAGTGCCGCAATCCTGGCCTGATCGATATCCGCGTCGCCATTACCGGCGTCGGCCAAATCGAACGCCAGGAGAAGAGCATCGCCGTCCTGAATATTCGGGCGCAGGAAAAAGGACATATCCTTGCCACTCAGGTCAACGGGCCCGCCCATACCACTATTGGCATAGACAAAGTAGTTACCTATACCGTCAACGATAAGCTTGTCAAAGTCCAGATCCAGAAAATCGGTCTCCACGGCAAGACTGGAACCGTTGGCGATCAGGATGTTATTAAAATGGACGCTGTCCCCACCAAAGAGACCGTCAAGCATGACGGTGGTATCAGCATAGCCCGGGCCGACCTGCGCCTCAAACGCTCTGGTGACGGCCAGCGTATTAATGTTTACCTTTATAGCAGCACCATCAGGGTCCGGCCGATCGAGGTACAGGAACGGCGTGTACAGTGTTGTGCCGGTACCGTACAGTTCCGCACCGCCGCCGTAGCCGCTGCCGGAGCCGCTGGTGGGGTAGTCGCCGCCGACAACAAAGACACCCTGTCCGGCCGTCACGGACGATGCGCGCAGGGTGAGTTTTGCCGTACCACCGTCGCCGCCGAGACCGCCGGCACTTGTGGCAGTCTGACCGTTGGCACCAGCAGCACCACCGATCACGAAGATGCGCTCATAGTTCGAACCATTGGCATAGCCCGTGGCCGCGCCGCCAGCCTCGCCGTCAAGACCACCGGCACCGCCGTCGCCGCCAGCGCCGACAGACGAACTGCCGCCACTGGTCCCCCCGACGACAAAGCCGGGAATCCCCTGCCCGCCGGTACCGCCGGTAGGACCTGAAGCGGATCCACCGGGGTAAGAGGGCAGATAGTTACCGTTGCTGGAAATACCATCGCCACCTTCACCGCCAGCGCCACCAGTGGCGCCGCCAGCACCGCCGCCGCCGCCACCGCCGGCGCCGCCAATAACCACAACATCACCGGGGTTGATGGGACCGATCGGAGACGCTGCATCAGCAACGCCAAGATTCACAAATGAAGCTCCCCAGACAATGGATGCCGCAAGCGCAAGGCTTACAGCAAACGAACGCGTACAATGCACCGTCGCTTTACCCATACACAATTCCTCACTTCCTGTTGCTACAATGTTTCCACAACCAAAGACACCATCAAAAGTACGTAGTACTGATGGATATACAGAACAGAACACGGCGCATACAGCGATCCGTGTCTGTTATTGCATAGATTCCCCCCCTACTCTCAGTGAATAATCGCGCATGTACCGTCAATGAACATCAAATAGACGCCACGTGCCCAAAAAAATACGATTCTCTTCATTTTTTTTTGAGGTAAATGGATAACAGTGATTAGATAGGCGGGATACGCATGCACTGCGGAGTATTTTCCGTTAGAATCCGCTGAGAAAGAGGCGACAGGGGGCGCTGCGGGCAACACCCCTCCCCGTGTGTGTGGTTGAACTTGCAGCCGAATATTGGTACCGGGAAAGAACACCAGATACCGGACCAGACCGCGTAGCGCCCTTTATCCTCTTTTTTCTCCGGCATGCGGCGGCTTTGTATTCACTCTTCAGGACACGGCGTTCACCGCCGCGTCCCGCCCGCCGAAGAACACGGCAAGGAAACAATGACATCAACCACACAGCTCACTGATACACGCGATCTCTGCGTGGAACGGCCCATACTCCGCATCGGCCCGGACGGGCGGCGCACGACGACAGACTGGCTGCTGCGCGAAGAGCGCTTTGAACTCTACTGCAACGGCAATTTCGCAACGACCTTTAACTGCCTGCCGAGCGATCTGGAAGAACTGGCCGTCGGGCATATTTTCTGTCTCGGCGTTTTCCGGCACGCTGCCGCCGTGACCTCGGTCGGGGTTGCCCTTGATGAACGCCGGATTGATGTGTCCCTTGAAAAGGCTGACCTCGCGCATGCCGCGATCAGGGGCGGGGCCGCAGCCCCGGCGGATTGCGGGGAGTTTGCGGAGTACGACCCCCATGTGGACGGAAGCGGTTTTGCAAACTCTGCGGGAAGCTTCCCCCTGTGCGCGCCGGTTATGGATGCCGGGCCGGAAATAGCGCTCACGCCCGCGCAGATACACGCCATGCAGGCCGAATTTGAAACCCGCTGTGAACTGTTCCGTAAAACCGGAGCCAGCCACAGCTGCGCTCTGGCCGGAGAGGAAGGCATTGTGCTGTTCATGGAAGATGCCGCCCGGCACAACTGCCTGGACAAGATCATAGGCGCGATGCTGCTGCGCGGTATTTCCCCCCGGGGCAAAGCCATGATTTTCAGCGGACGCCTCGCGGCGGATATGCTGGAAAAGGTATCCGCCATAGGCGTCAAACTGCTCATCGCCCCCGGCGCGCCCTCACTTGCCGCCGTGGACATTGCCGGAGACCGGGATATCACCCTGCTGGGCTTTGTGCGCAAGGGCAATATCAACGTCTATACGGGAGAAAAGCGGATACTGTTTCTGTAGGCGGTTTTCTGGAGAACGCGGAAGTTTGTCATGAAGGAGCCATGCAGGCGACAGGAAAAGGCAGGCGGGAACACAGGACGCGCCCGTGACGGACGTTTTTCTCGGCGGCACGCACAAGCACAAAAAAAAAGCGCGAGAATCATCTCGCGCCTTTCAGGAGCCGGACACCCGGCACAACCGTTACCGTTGCTTCCTTTCGGACCTGGCGGGATTGGCGGCGTAACCGCCGCCCGGCTCCTTGCGGGATAGCTTTAGCCTTGGCGGGGCGCGCTGTCAAGCGTTCGGGACGTATATCCTGTTTCACGCATCCTCTGTAAAACGGCTTCTTCCGGCTTCGCCCCCCCCCCCGGCCTTCTGGACAAAAAAATCATGCCCGCATCGCATTGCAGCGACGCGGGCATGTTCCGTCCCCTTGCGGGCCTCTCTACCTGTTATGACTATAAATGCACCAGAGTCTTCACACTATGCGCAATTTTGTTCTCCGCCAAGGAAGCCTGCCGTTGAACCGAAGGAGTGTACTCTTTTGGTACATGACTTCGGAGCAAAGGCTGGCTGACGCAGGCAGAGGACAAAAGGGCCATAGTGTGCCCTGCACGATCAGGCAGACCTCTCACGCAGCAACCCTTCCAGCGTCACGGCGAACGCTTCCAGATCTTCTTTGGCGACGGTCAGCGCGGGCACAAGGCGCAGAACGGATCCCTGGGTCAGGTTGCAGATAAAGCCTTTCTGCAGCAGCGCTTCCCAGATTTCCTTGCCGGGGAAGGTCAAATCAATACCTATGAGCAGCCCCAGACCGCGCACTTCCTTGATAGCGCCGGGTACGTTCGCGCCGACCTGCCGGAAACGGTCCATGGCCCACGCGCCGAGTTCCGCAGCCCGGTCGGCGAGTTTATCCCGTTCCATGATCTCAAGGACCTTATCGGCCACTTTGGAAACGAGAGCGCCCGCGCCAAAGGTTGTGGCGTGGCTGCCCACGGCAAAGCCCTGGGCGATTTCGCGGGGGGCCATCATCGCGCCCATGGGAAGCCCGTTGGCAAGCGCCTTGGCCACGGAAATGATGTCCGGCTCGATACCGAAATTCTGGAAGGACCACCACTTGCCGCAGCGGCAAAGGCCACCCTGCACTTCATCAGCAATGAACAGGACGCCCTTTTCCTTGCAGAACGCCGCCAGCTCCTGAACAAAGGCCTTTTCCACGGGGCGCACGCCGCCTTCACCCTGGACCATTTCCAGAATGATTGCCGCTGTTCTGGGCGTTACGGCCTTTCTGACTTCCGCCATATCGCCCCAGGGAATCTGCTTGAACCCTTCGGGCATGGGCGCAAACCCGTCCTGGAACTTGGCCTGCCCGGTCGCGGCCACCGTCGCCAGTGTACGGCCGTGGAAACAGCCTTCGAAGCTGATGACTTCATAGGCGTCGGTGTTTTTCACCCGCTGGTGGTAACGCCGGGCCAGTTTAATGGCCGCTTCGTTGGCTTCCGCGCCGGAGTTACAGAAAAAGACTTCATCACAATGGCAGGTGGCGAGAATGCGTTCCGCCAGATCAAGCTGCTCTTCCTGATAGAAAAGGTTGCTGACGTGAATGAGTTTTCTGGCCTGCTGCTCAATAACTTGCGCCAGTTCCTCATGGCAGTGGCCAAGGCTGGTCACGGCAATGCCCGCCAGCAGGTCCACGTATTCCTTGCCGTCATAATCCCACAAGCGGCTGCCTTTGCCGTTTTTTACGGCAAGGGGATAGCGTCCGTAGGTCCTGAACAGAAGTTCCTCTTCCCGTTTTTTTATCGCATCAAATCTGGACATGGTATTCTCCATCCATAAATAAGGTATCAGGTTCACCAAAGCCCATATACCACCGCGTACCCGTAAAGAGTTCCCGCGGGGTTTCCCCCTGGAGTCGTCGAGGCATATGGCACTATGTCAGTAGAAAAACAGTTTACTGGCCGGTATGACCGAAGCCGCCGGTTCCGCGTTCCGTATCGCCGAGGCGCTCACATCGTCGCCAATGGGGACGGAAAAAGTACTGGAACACGAGCTGCGCTATTCGATCCCCGCGCCGGAGGGTAATGGGCCTGGAAGATGTATTGAGGAGGTAAACGAGAATTTCGCCCCTGTAGTCCGGATCGATAATGCCCACGCCCTGGGCCACGGTCAGGCCCTTTGCGGCGCCAAGCCCGCTGCGGGAATACACAAACCCCGCGATACCGGATTCAAGCGGCTCAATAGCTATCCCGGTAGGCACCAGAAGGCGTTCGCCGGGGAGCACGGTAAATTCAAGATCGGGAGAACCGGAACCGGTGGCGGAATCAAGCGGAAATGCGGCGCACAGGTCAAACCCCGCCGACTGCGAAGTAGCATTGGCCGGGCCAAAATCGCCGTACAGCTGGGCGGCATCGCCAATAAAGAGAATATTGACGGGCAGTTCCGCCATTTCGCAGCTCATGCTTGCCACAACCAGTATCTCCCGTGTATAAAGGACAATAGGGCTAATACGATAAAGCCTATTTCGCCAGTCAGAAATGGGCAGCGGTATTCAAATCAACGCGCAGCCCATTCGCGTGGAATGCTTAAAAAGATAGAGTATTCCAAGATGGCGGGCAAGTCAAAACATCAAAGGAGAAGCCCATGCAATCTCTTCAGGTCTTCAGCGTAACCCCGAAGCTCCCTCCGGAGCTTGAGCCGCTGTGGAAAATAGCACGCAATTACTGGTTCGCGTGGGATAACGACATCGCCAGTATCTTTGAACAAATCGATCCGCAACTGTGGGAAGAAAGCTACTGCAACCCCGTCTGGTTCATCAACCATGTGCCCCAGACCGTTTTGCAAAGCCTGGCCAAGGATGACCTGTTCAAGGAACGCTTGCAGTCGGCTGCCCGTAAACTGGACGAGTACCTCTCCAAACCCGTGCCGGAACGCTTTGCCAGCCCCGACCCCGATCAGCCCGTGATCGCGTATTTCAGCCTTGAATTCGGGGCCAGCCTCTGTCTGCCCATCTATTCCGGGGGGCTCGGCATTCTGGCCGGTGACCACCTGAAATCCGCGTCCGACCTCAACGTGCCGCTGGTGGGCATCGGGTTGCTTTACGGTCAGGGCTATTTCCGGCAGTACATGACCCCCGACGCCTGGCAGCAGGAACGCTACCCGGATTATGATTTCGAGCAGATGCCCCTCAAACGGGCGCTCACGCCTTCCGGAGAACCCGCCGTGGTTCATCTTTCCGTTGGCGACCGTCCCCTTTCCGCCGCCGTGTGGGAAGCGAACATCGGCCGGGTGCGCCTTTTCCTGCTCGATACGAACCTTCCCGAAAACAGCCCCGAATTCAAGCTTATCACTTCCCGTCTCTACGGCGGAAACCTTGAAATGCGGCTGTGGCAGGAAATTCTTCTGGGCATCGGCGGGGTGAAAGCCCTCAAGGTGCTGGGGCTTGAACCGCGCATCATTCACATGAACGAAGGGCACTCGGCCTTTGCCGGGCTTGAGCGCATCCGCGTGCTGATGAAGGAACAGAACCTGCCTCTGGAAGCCGCGATTGAAGTTTCGGCTTCGGGCAGTATCTTTACCACGCACACCCCGGTGCCCGCCGGGAACGACCGTTTCCCGCCCGAACTCATGCAGCAGTATTTTGAACCCTATGCCCGCGATATGGGCCTTGCCTTCAAGGTATTTCTGGCTCTCGGCCGTGAAGTGCCGCAAGACGACCGCGAATCCTTCTGTATGCCTGTGCTCGCGCTGCGGCTTTCGCGCTTCAACAACGGCGTTTCCACCCTGCACGGCAAAGTATCCCGCCACATGTGGCACAAGGTATGGAACCAGCTTCCCGTGGAAGACGTGCCCATCGGCTCCATCACCAACGGGGTTCACCCGCCTTCCTGGGTGGCGCTGCCCATGCAGCACCTCTATGACCGCTACCTCGGCACCGACTGGCGCGAAAATCCCGACACGAACAAAGTCTGGAGCATGGCCGAAAATATTCCCGACCCCATGCTCTGGCGCACCCACTCGCATCTGCGGGCGCGGCTTGTGGATTTCGTGCGCGAGCGCGTCAAAGCCCAGCTCATCGCGCAGGGAGCGCGTTCACAGGATGTGATGGAAGCGGAAGAAGCCCTTAACCCGGAAGCGCTGACCATCGGTTTTGCCCGGCGTTTTGCCACGTACAAACGCGCGAACCTGCTCATTCAGGATACGGAAAGCCTGTTGCGGGTTATCAGCAACAAGGACATGCCTGTGCAGTTCATTTTCGCGGGCAAGGCGCACCCGGCGGATCAGGGCGGCAAACAGCTGATGAAAGACCTCATCACCCTGTGCCGCCGTCCCGAGTACCGCATGAACATGGTGTTTCTGGAAGACTACGATATGAACGTGGCCGCGCACATGGTTTCCGGCTGCGACGTGTGGCTGAACAACCCGCGCCGCCCGCTTGAAGCCTGCGGCACCAGCGGCATGAAAGCCATGTTCAACGGCGTGCTGCAATTCAGCACCCTTGACGGCTGGTGGGACGAAGCCTGGAAACCCGACAACAGCGTGGGCTGGGCCATCGGCAAGGGAGAGGATTATACCGACCCGGATTATCAGGACTTTGTGGAACTCAAAACCCTGTACAAGGTTCTGGAACAGGATATCATCCCCGAATTCTACGACCGGGGACGCGGCGAAATGCCCCGCGCCTGGACGGCCCGCATGAAGCGCGCCCTGGTGGAACTCGGCCCCCGCTACAGTTCCCACCGCATGGTGGAAGATTATTTCGATACGGCCTACGCTCCGGCGCTGCGCAGTCACGTTGACCTCTGCGCCAACAACTACGCCCCGGCGCGCGAACTTTCCGAATGGCGCATGAACATCATGACCCGCTGGTCCGACCTCCAGATCAAGGACGTGACCATCACGAAAAACGACGATGTCCACGTGGGCGACCAGATGGTGGTGGAAGCCTCCATCTACACAGCTGGCATCCCGCTGGAAAACCTCAGCGTGAACATCTATGCCGGCTCCGTGGGGCAGGATAACAACTTCCTGGAACGCAGCCTGTTCCCCATGGAGCCCATCGGCGACATGCATGACGGCTGGCAAAAGTTCCGTGGGCAGGCCAGCCCCGGCGAGGCCGGACGTTTCGGTTTCACTGTGCAGGCCATGCCCGTACACCCGCTGCTGCCCAACAAGCATTCGCTGGGGCTGATACGCTGGGCGTAAACAGAAACAGACACTGAGTCGGAAAACATGGGGGGGGAGCGCGACACGGAGTACCACGTGTCGCGCTCCCTGTTGTCTCATCACCACCCGGTACATTGTGGGGAAAACTATGCAAGGACTTCTGGACGGCATTAATACGCTGGTAGGGATAGTGTGGGGTCCGTATGTCCTGATCCCCCTGTTGCTGGGCACAGGCGCATACCTGATGATCGGGTTGCGCTTCATACCGATCACCGCGCTGGGGCATGCGTTCGCCCACATGTGGCGCGGACGGCGGCACGGAGAAGGCGCGGGGGGTGAACTCTCCCCCTTTAACGCCCTGATGACATCCATGGCGGCGACCGTGGGCACCGGGAATATCGTGGGCGTTGCAACCGCCATTTTTATCGGGGGACCGGGCGCGGTCTTCTGGATGTGGGTGACGGCTGTTGTCGGTATGGCAACCAAGTTCTGCGAGGCCCTGCTGGCGGTCCGGTATCGCGAAGTGACCCCTTCCGGCAAATATGTCGGCGGCCCCATGTATTACATCCGCAACGGGCTGGGGGAAAAATGGGCCTGGCTTGCCGTTCTGTTCGCCGTATTCGGCGCGGTCGCCTGT